>CAYLSA010000070.1:0-5656 GCA_964386575.1 uncultured Oscillospiraceae bacterium
GCTGGATGTGACCATTCAGGCGCAGGTTCTGGACATGATCGGCCAGCTTCAAAAGGAAAGCGGCACCTCCATGATCCTCATCACGCACGATCTGGGCGTGGTGGCGGAATCGTGTTCCAAGGCAGCCATCATGTATGCCGGCGAGATCGTGGAATGCGGCACGGTGGAGGACATCTTCGACCGCACGGCGCATCCTTACACGCAGGGACTGTTCAACTCCATCCCCTCGCTCGACAGGAAGATGGAGCGGCTCATGCCCATTCGCGGCCAGATGCCGAATCCCGCCAATCTGCCCAAGGGCTGCAAGTTCAGCCCCCGCTGCCCCTATGCGGACGAGCAGTGCGTGGAGCACGCGCCGGCCATGAAGGATGTCGGCGGCGGGCATATGTGCCGCTGTCACCACTGCGATAAGGGTCTGGGGCTTTATTTCCCGGACGAGCGTATCAACGAGGCGGCCTATAACCACGGCTTGCCGGTGTCGAACCCCGGCAACGACCTTTTGGGAAAGGAGGAGGCGTGAACACGATGGCACAGTTGGAAGTGAAGAATCTGAAGAAGTTTTTCCAAACGCCGGCGGGCTCGCTGCACGCGGTGGACGACGTTTCCTTCTCGGTGGAAAAGGGCAAAACGCTGGGCGTCGTGGGCGAATCCGGCTGCGGCAAATCCACGCTGGGCCGCGCCATTTTGGCGCTCAACGAGGCCACGGCCGGTCAGGTTTTGTTTGAGGGTGTGGACGTCACGCATCCCAAGGGCGCGGTGCGGCGGCAGATGAAACGCGATATGCAGATCATCTTCCAGGACCCCTATTCCTCGCTGGACAGCCGTATGAACGTGCAGCAGCTCATCGCCGAGCCGCTGAAGATCGCCGGCATCGTGAAAGGCCGCGAGGCCATCGAAAGGCGCGTTTTGGAGCTGATGGACACGGTGGGTCTGGCCGGACGGTATCGCCTTTCTTATCCGCACGAGCTTGACGGCGGCCGCCGCCAGCGCATCGGCATCGCGCGCGCTTTGGCCGTGGAGCCGAAGTTCATCGTGTGCGATGAGCCGGTGAGTGCGCTGGATGTGTCCATTCAGGCGCAGATACTCAATCTGATGGCGGACCTGCAAAAGCAGCGCGATCTGACGTATATTTTTATCACCCACAACCTCTCGGTCGTGAAGCACATTTCCGATGACATTCTGGTCATGTACTGCGGCTGCGTGGCGGAAAAGAGCGGCTGCGACGAACTGTTCGACCATCCGCTGCATCCCTATACCAAGGGGCTTCTGTCCGCCATCCCCATTGCCAACCTGCACTATAAGCGCGAGCGCATCCTGCTCGAAGGCGAGATCGTGTCGCCGGTCAATCCGGCGCCCGGCTGCCGTTTTGCCAGCCGCTGCGCGTATGCGTGCGAGCGCTGCCATCGGGAAACGCCCGCGGCGCGGGAAGTGCTGCCGGCGCATTTCGTGGCCTGCCATCGGGCCGAGGAGATCAACAAGCTGTAAGCAGGCGGAGGCGCGATGAAGCAAGTTACGAAAAAACCGCTCAACTGGTATCTGCGCGGCTGGGAATACCAAGCGGATGCCGAAAAAAGCGGGCGGCGAAAGCTCGTTTATAAGGGCGAGTATTACCGGCTGAACATGGACAAAAAAAGCCGCCGCACGGCGAAGATCATCGCGGCGGCGGTGTATATCCTTGCGTGCGCGGTGTATCTCGGCTTTGAGACCACGCTCACGCAGGGCGGCTTTGTGTGGTATGCCGGCGCGCCCTGCCTGCTGGCGGCGCTGCCGCTGTTTTATCTGGGCTTGGGCGTTTTCAATCTGGCGCGGGCGGAGGAGCGCTTCACCTATCGCCGCATGAGAGCGGCTTTCACGCGCATCCGCATCGGCGGCAAGCTTTCGGCGCTGCTGCTGGGCTTGGGCGCCGTGGGGCAGACGGTGTTCGTTTTGCGCTATGGGCACCTGCTCGCGCTTGGGCCGGAGCTTTGGATGCTGTTCGGCGCGCTGTTTTGCGCGCTGTGCGCGGCGGTGCTGGTGGCTTTTGCCAAGCGCCTTCCGTGCGAGGAGCTGCCGCGCGAATGACAACGGAAAGGAATCGAGGTTTTATCCGATGAGTATTTGTTTGAAAAATGCCTCCGTGTGCGACGCGAAGCAGTGGATGGTGCGCACGGATGTTTTGGTGGAAAACGGCCGCATCGCGGCGATGGGACCGGAGCTTGGCGGCGACGAGGTCATCGATCTGGGCGGCCGGGTGCTGCTGCCCGGGCTGTTCGATGCCCATGTCCACATCGTCACGGGGCCCGGCCCGTATTACGAAAAGTCGCTTTTGGACTGGGCGCAGGCGGGCGTGCTCACGGTGCGCGATCTGGGCCTTGGAAACGGAAAGCCGGCGGATGATTATCTGCCCTGGCGTGCGAGCATGAACACCCCGCGCCACGCGGAGATCCTCACGGCGGGCCAGAGCGTGGCGGCGTGGCACGGGTATATGCACAAAATGGGCGGCACGGAAAACGGCATCGGCGTGAAAACGCCGGAGGAGGCCGAAGCGGCTATCCGCCGCCAGATCGCCATGGGCTGCGAGGGCGTTAAGTGCGCCATGGACTATGAGATGCTGGACGAGAACACGCCGCAGTATACGCCGGAAACGATCCGCGCCATCGCGGCCACGGCCAGGGAACTCGGCGTTTGGTGCACGGCCCATGTGCAGATGAGCAAATTCCTGCGCACGCTGGTGGAAAACGGCATCCCCGAAATGGCGCACACGGTGCTCGATCCCATCCCGGAGGATCTTTTGGACGAGATGATCGCGCGCGGCGTTGCCATGACGAGCACGCTTCAGCCCATCAACGCGCCGCGGCCGCCGCTGCCGCAGGAGGAGCTGGACAAAATGCCGCCGGCCATGAAGCAGGTGATGGAGAAAATGGCCGCCATCGACACGGCGCAGCAGGAGCGCGACGCCGTGGATAACGTGCGCCGCTTCCACGCGAAGGGCGGCATGGTGGTCATGGGCACGGATACCATGCGCATGGAGATGCAGCCGGGCGCGGCGGCGGTGCCGGTGCGGGAGCTGCAGCTTCTGGCTCAGGCGGGGCTTTCCGTGCAGGAGGTCATCGCGGCCTGTACGCTCAACGCGGCGAAGGCCTGCAAGGTGGACGACCGTCTCGGCAGCGTGGAGGTCGGCAAGCAGGCCAATCTGGTCGCGCTGGCCGAGCAGCCGGACGAGAGTTTCGAAGCACTGCGGCAGGTGACGCTGGTCATAAACCGCGGCGAGATCATCAAGCGCGTGTAAAAAAATCGAATATTTTCAAAAGACGCATATCCGAGTCGATATGCGTCTTTTTTGCGCCTTTTTTTGCCGCGGCTGAAAAGCGTCGCGGCGGAAACAATAAAATTGAGAACGAAATTTCCGCGCAAAAATTTCCGCTTTTTCGCTCGAGCTTTGCGCGGCGGGCGCTGCGCCGCGATTGGAAGTCGTGCAAGATTTTTGCGCGGTTTTTGCCGCTTTCCGCGCCGCATAATGACTGTGGCGGCGAAAGGAAGGGAGCATTTTATGAGAAACAAAAAAATCGGTCTGCGCGCCGGTACGATGCTGCTTATATGCGCGCTTTTGGCCGGACCGGCCTATGCGGCGGAGCTTCTCGTGCCCATGGGCACGGCGGTGGGCATACAAATGAACACAGACGGCGTTCTCGTGGTGGACACGATGGAGGTGGAGCGTGCCGATGGCACCGTGGCCACGCCCGCGCGCGACGCGGGCATCCGCGCCGGGGATATCATCACGGCGCTCAACGGCCATCCGATGGCCACGGCGGCGGACTTGGCAGCGGCGGCGGGAAGCCTGACGGGCCCTGCGGATATCACGCTCACGCGCGGCGGCGAAACGCTCACGCTGCCGCTTGAACCCGTGCAAAGCGAGCAGGGCGCGCGCCTTGGGCTTTGGCTGCGCGACGGCGTGGCCGGCGTCGGAACGATGACGTATTACGACCCGCGGTCGCACCGCTTCGGTGCGCTGGGCCACGCGGTGACGGACAGCCAAACGGCCACCGTTCTGCCGCTGGCCGGCGGCTGCATCAGCTCCGCGCGCATCGTGGACATCCGGCCGGGGGCCGTGGGTGCGCCGGGGGCGCTTTCGGGCGTGTTTGATCTTGGCTCGCCCATCGGCACGGTCGAGCGCAACACGCTCTGCGGCGTTTTCGGCACACTGGAAGCGGCAATGCCCGTTGGCGAGGCCATCCCCGTGGCATCGGCGGAGGAAGTGAGCGCGGGGCCGGCGTATATCCTTTCAAGCGTGACGGATGCGGGCGTGAAGCGCTACAGCGTGGAGATCCGCCGCGCATCGGCGGGCCAGCCGCTCGATCTGCTCGTGACGGACGAGACCCTGCTCGCGCTCACGGGCGGCATCGTGCAGGGAATGAGCGGCAGCCCGATCATTCAGGACGGCAAACTCGTTGGTGCGGTGACCCATGTTCTGGTCAATGACCCGACGCGGGGATATGGGATATTTATTGAAAATATGCTGGACGCGGCGGGATAATAAGCAAGCCGGAGGCGAAATGCCTCCGGCTTCTTTGCGTTTTTATGAAATCATCCAACCACGACCACGCCGTCGCTCATGACGAAGGCGGGCTCGTTCAGCGCCTCGAAGCTCTCGTCCACATCGCCCGCCACGGCGAGGAAGTCCGCCTCATAGCCCACGGCGATCTCGCCGGTATGCAGGCCGAGGGCGCGGGCGTTGTTGCGCGTGGCGCAGGCGATGACTTCCTGCACGCTCAAACCCGCCCTGGCCAGAACGGCCATCTCGCCGGAGAGCGCCTGCATGCAGGTGTCGTAGTTGCGCATCAGATCGGTGCCCACGGTGATGATGCCGCCGGCTTCGTAAAACGCCTTGAGATTGGCGATCTTGATGTCCTCGTAATTTTCCGCGCCGGAGGTGTTCATCGAAACGGCCGCCTCGACCATGCCGTCGATCAGCGTTCCGCTCATCTCGTCGGAGGGTGTGTGGCCGGCCTCGTCGATGCCGTAGCCGACGAGTTCTTCCAGATGGCGGGCATAGTTAACGTGCGCGGCAACGGGCATATCGTTTTCGTGCGCGGTGTCGATGATGGCCTCAAACTGCTCGGCCGTCATGCGCTTTTCGTCGGAGTTGATGCCGATCTTCACCTGCGGATAACCAAGCTCCGCCTTGTATTCGATCTCGGCCGCGGCATCCTCCGCCGATTCGATAACGATGCCCATGTTGCCCGTCGGGCCCATGCCGTAGCCGCCGGTCACATCCAGATATTTGCCGCAGGAAACGAGATACGCGGCCCCGCCCTCGGCGTTTGAGGCGTCGATCAGCGGCTTAAACTCCATCTCGCCGGAGGTCGAAAGCATCCCTTCCTCGCGAACGGAGGTGATGCCGTGCTGGGCCCAGGTGGTCAAAAGATCGATGTTATACCCGCCGGAGCCCGCCACATGAACGTGGGAGTCGATCATGCCGGGCATAAGCGTGCAGCCGGAAAGATCGATCACGGTGTCGCCCGCGAGATCTTTGCCGATGGCGGCGATGGCGCCGTTTTCCACCAATACGTCGAGCACCTGCCCGTTATAATAGCCGTCCAGAAGCTTTGCCCCGCGCAAAACGATGCTGCCGCCGTTTTCCGGCTCGCCGCTCGGCTCGCCGGAGGCCAGCGCGCCC
>CAYLSA010000071.1:0-5415 GCA_964386575.1 uncultured Oscillospiraceae bacterium
CCGTGACAGTCTCCGGATCGCCAATGGCGTCAATGAGCGCTTCGACCTCGGCAGCAGCCGCTTCCGTTTTGACCGTTTCCAACGCCGCTTCCGCTGCTGTGAGTTTGTCATAATTTGCAACAGCGGCCTTTTCCTCCTCGGTGAGCGAATTATAGGCCTCTCTTGCCGAGGCGATCGCAGTTTCGCTTTCCGCCGTCACCGTACCGATGGCATCAATAAGCACCTCTACCGCGACCGACGGCGCGTTGCTTGTCGCCAGTCTAAACGCATCCGCGCCCAGCGGGTCGTCTGTGCGGTTGTGGTCGGTCCTACCCGCACCGGAAACACCGGAGGACTGACCGTTGGCGGTGTTGAAGTAAGTCACACCGCTGACAGCCGTGGGATTTTTGTAACTGGTATCTATATATTTCACGCCGCCAATGCCCTTATCCGAGCCTGCGCCGGTACAGAGATAGACATTGTTTTCGATGATCGTGTATTTGTTCAGCGAGTGCATATAGCCGATCACACCGCCGACATACGCGCCTGTGGATGTGATGCTGCCGGTAAAGCGGTTGTTCTGAATATAGCCAGTGCCATTGCTCCAACACTGCACCAGATAAGGCTCTCCTCCAAAAATACCGCCCACACGGTCGCCGCCTTTGACCTTGCCAGTCGCCGTGCAGTTTTGGATGGTTACGCTGGGTGTATTGGCCGAAGGGCCAAATGTACCGCCATCGTAACCTCCACCGGCAATGCCGCCAATGTAATTGCCCGTAGCCTCCACCGTGCCGCCGAAAGTGCAGTTGATGATTTTGTAATCACCCATCGACTGCCCCTTGGAGCCGGAGATGCCGCCAATATAATCCACGCCCTTGACCGTGGCGTAGCTTTTGCAGTTTTCGATGGTGCCGTTAAAATCACCGCCGAAGGAGCCAAGGCGGCTTCCTGTTCCGTCGCCGATAACCACCCCGGCTTCCACCGTGCAGTCGTGGATGTAA
The DNA here is from genome assembly GCA_964386575.1 of uncultured Oscillospiraceae bacterium. Classification (GTDB taxonomy): domain Bacteria; phylum Bacillota; class Clostridia; order Oscillospirales; family Oscillospiraceae; genus CAJOIG01. Next base: position 981 of record CAYLSA010000071.1, read on the forward strand.
ACCTTATAGCCTCCGCTTGCGTAGCCCCCCACAAAGCCCGCGCCGCTGGTTTTGCTGCCGGACTTGAGCGTGACATTTGCGATCTCAATGGCCTGTGTCGTTTTTCCGGTCGTGTAGATGGCCACAACGCCGTTTCCATCGATGTTCTCGCCGTAGATATTCAGATTTTCAAGCTTCGCTCCCAGCGGTGCCCCGATCATCGTCTGCTCCCCGGCAGGTATTGCGATAAGATGATTTTTGCCGTCAATACTGCCGGAGAAATACGTGCCCTTGGCGCCGATGGGTGTCCAACCGCTCGCAAGCGTGATATTCTCTGTGATCTCAAAGCGCTTGCCGGCAAAGCTTTCGCCCGCATTTGTCATTTCCGACAGAAGCGCAAGATCCGCCGCCGTGGCAAGAAGATACGGTTTTTCCGCCGTGCCCTCTCCGACCAGTTTTCTTGTCATTGTGATCGGCTGTGCGACAGTCACACCGCGATAGCTGAGCGTGACCTCCGTTTCCACCGTCAGCTTTCCGTTTGTTTCAACCGTGAAATCGTCCTTTCCGATCTCCTTATGCGTACCGTCGGCATAGGTAGCCTTGAGCGTCATATCACCGGGGTCAAAGATTTCGCCAATGTCATACTGGGTCTTTGTGGGCAGCGTGTCCACCGTGAGCGCAACCGGTTTTTCTTTCAGCTTCAGTGTATAGCTGGAGCTTCCAATGGTAATCGTCACGGTGGCTTCATGGTTTTCGTCCCATGTCAGCGCAACGGTCTTTCCCGTGCCGCTTTTAGTCGGCTCGCCGTTAATGTTGACGAAATTGGTGCTCGTTGTTGCCGTGGGCGTAATGTTCAGCTCTGCGCCGGACAAATTCGCCTCGTAGGTATTCTTTGTTGCCGAGAAGTTCGGCGTATAGCTGACCTTGCTTCCGGTTTTATCCGCAAGCGAAAAGCCTTTCAGCGTCCCCTCGCGGACAACCTGAATGGTGTAGGTCTTGTCCCCCACGGATACGGTGATGTCCACCCCCGTCATAGAGGCAGTCGATAGTGCCTTCGCCAGTTGTGTGCTCTGTCCGTTTCGGAGTGTAACACTCTTGCTTTCTCCGCTTGTATTTGTATACTTAGCAGTCAGCGTGCTGGAAACGCCGCTGTCGAGCGTCATTTTGGCATACAGGCCGTTTTTATTATCCGGCACGGTGACAGTGTAGCTCGTCACGCTGGCATCGAACGCGGGTTCCATCGTATACGAAGCCGCCGTGGCGCTGCTTCCGGCCGCGAACGAAAGTCCCGCCATGCCGCCCACCGTCACACGGCACCATGGCAGCACGAGCGGTTCTCCCTCCGCCGTAAAACCGTTGACTGTAAGAAGATAATCGCCCGCCGTGTCGATGGTCACTTTGATTACGCCATCTTCGTCCGTATAATCGTCAAATATGCTCGCTCCCAGGCTGCCGTCAGCATTGACCGGAGACACAGAAACATAAGCGCCCGCGAGCGGCTCGTCCTTTACTTCATATTCCGTCATTTCGCTGAACAGACTGTGGCCGACCAATTGCAGACCGAAGCTATCGCCTGCCAGCGTGGTAACAGCCGGTTTGGTAAATTCCGCATAATAATCGCTATAGGCCTCAGTGTCCTGATACCAGAAAAACCGCAGCATGTCACCGTTTGATATTTCCGCCTTTGGCGCCATCTCCATGGACATTTTTCCGTTGATGGTATACCCGCTGGCCCCGACCGCCGATCCAAAGGCCGTGGTGACATAGCCGCTCTCGTTGATCTCAAGATATTTTTTTGAGCTGTCCTTAAAATCCTCGTACAGTTCCAAATGCGCCGCCACCAGCACATCCAAAACACTCACAAACTGACCGTCATTATCCCCATAACCGAACGTCATCGCCGTTCCGCCCGTCACCGTCAACTCCTTGGGCGCAAAAATGAACGTGCTTCCACTCGCCGCAAAGGTGACCGTCACGCTGGCCGGTGCACCGCCCTCAAGGGCCAGCACGTCGCTCTCCGGCGCGGTCTCCGGCTCCGGCGTGGTCTCCGGCTCCGGTGTGGTCGTCGGCTCCGGCTTGGTCTCCGGCTCCGATGTGGTTTCCGGCTCCGATGTGACCTCCGGTGCGGCGGTAGGCTCCGCCGTCTGCTCGGCCACCGGGACCGCAAGCGCTTCGCCGCCCTCGAGTTCATCCGCCAGCGCACCCAGCGGCAACACGCCGAGCAGCATCAGCGCCGCCATTGCGAGCACAAGCAGCTTATTTGCAAAAGAACGCTTCATATTCTTTATCCCTTTCTGGTTATTTCCTTTCGATTTTTCGTCCATATCCCCGACGAACCCAACGAAGCGGTTCGGAGGGGAACAGTAAGAACTGCGGAGCGGGCGAGCTTTCGCGTATACGCGCAAGCGAGTCATAGCGCAGCCGGTTCTTACGTCACCCCATGCCCCCGCCGACATCCGCGCCGTAGCCGTTGCAGGTGTAGAGGAACACGATGCTGTCTCCATCGGACAGGGTGTAGCTTGAGCAGCCGTAATTCGGGAACCAGCCGTTGACCTTATACGTCCAGCCGGACTGCTCGCCGCAGTCGAACTCATACAGATTGCCGATGCCCTCGATGTAATAGCTGTTGTACATCGGCGTCCACGACGCTTCCAGCGCGATGCCCGCGAGGTCACACGCGCGGCGCAACACATCGTAAGCCGTTTCGCCCTCGTCAAAGCTCACGCGCGAGGCCGCGAGAATGCAGCCGTTGGCGGGAACATAGGCGTTTTTGCCTTCCGTGAGCTTATCCATGCTATCCAATATGGTATCGCAGCGGATCTCGATGGTGCAGGTGGATTTTTCCACCACGATGTCCGCATAGTCCAGATTGCCCTCGCCCGCGGTTCCGGCCGTGGTCGTGGTCTGGTTTTTGGCGGCCAGTGCCTCGCGCACGCGCTCCTCGTTCTCCTGCCGCTCGCGCTCGATGGCCCGCTCGCTCTGCTCGGCGAGAAGCTGGGCCTCCAGCGCCTCCTGCCGCGCCCGTTCGCGCGCCGTCTGCACCTCATCCAGTTCGCTCACCGTGAAGCAGAGCACGCGTCCGGCATCGGCGGCGGACTTGGCCGCGGAAAGCTCAAAGGCACTCAGCGCCGCCGCATCCAACTCGCCCAACGTGACGTCCCCGCCCACGATGGAAGCCAGATATCCCTCGCGCGCCGTCATCGCGCCGATCTCGGCCTCGCCCGCGAGCATATACGCTCCGGCGCTGCCATAGGGCACACTGGCCGCGAACACCGCAGAGTTCGCCGTGAGCGTTTCGCCGCCGAGCGTCATCGTGAACGGCTGCGCGATATCGGCAAAGGCGGTTCCGTTGTTGAGTTCGAGCGTGAACATTCCGGCCTCGTCCAGCGCGATCTGCACACGCGCGTTTTCATCCAGTGTCACGCGGTTTTCGCCGTTCACGATGGTGATGGACGCGGCGTTGAGCGTTTCGACGATGTCGCCGTCGCGCAGGCGCGTGCCATCGTCAAGCTGATAGGAGATGCCCTTGCGCGTGATGTTGGCAAAGCCGATCTTGCCCTCGACCCATGTCTCGTCCGCCATGGGCGCGGCGGTCTCCTCCGGCAGGGTCACCTCCGCCGCAGGCGTTGGCGCGGCCGCGATGACCTCCGGCTGCACCGGCTCGCCCTTGAACCGGTTCACGGCCAATATGCCCGCCGCGACGATCAGCACGATGGCCACGACCATCACGACGTTCAGCACGGCATTGCGCCGCGCCGCCTTTGTTCTTTTCATTCTTGCTCCTCCCTATATCTTTTTCTACTCAAAAAATAAAAAATCGACCGCTGCCCCATTGGGCAACAGCCGACGGATCTTTCCATGTCAAATAAGCAAAAACGCCGACCCTCCCATTTCTCGGGAAAATCAGCGGTTTTGTTCTCATGATCTGCCACATACGGAGAGCTCGCCCGCTGTCACACAAAAAAGCAGACCTGGTAATTCTTCTGGCTTGCGCTAGGGATACCGGCGTATCCTGCGCCCACATCCTACCTTCTCCCAAGGCTCGAAGCCTTGAAATGGCGAACTTTCGTCCCGGCGGCTCATGGCCGCTTCGGCGTGGTCTCGCGCTCACAGCACCGTGCGTGCAGGGGTCTTTCACCCCATTTCCTTTCTCACCACCGCCTGACCCGATTGGGTCTTTGCAGCAAGTGGCTACCTGTCCACGATCGATATTCGGTTTTTGCCTCTGTCGCATTTCTGACAAAGGCCCACTCTCAGTTTACACGATTTCCGCCCCCACGCAAGAAACAAATAGATACAGTCCCCCGCCGTTTTTGATAGATTTGTTACCAACCGCAGGAACATGGGGGGAGGATAAGGAAAGCCGGAAATAGAAAAAGCACCCGAAACCTTTCGGTTTCAGGTGCTTTTGGTGGAGATAAGCGGGATCGAACCGCTGACCTCTTGAATGCCATTC
>CAYLSA010000072.1:0-5380 GCA_964386575.1 uncultured Oscillospiraceae bacterium
TATATGCGCTGGGACGATCTGTCCGAGCGGTTTCGGATGCGCTGTTTGCACAAGGATGAATTCCTGTGCGCGATCAATTCGGAGCTTCGCGGGATGCTGTATCGGCGGCAGTTCATCGCGCGGCTGGACGAGGTGAAGGCGGCGGCCTATGGGCAGGCGGCGGACATTGCCGCCGTGATGCACGCCGTGGCGGGCGAGTTCTGCGGCGCGGCGGGGCCGGATATGCGCCTTGAAAAGCGGCTGGGGCGCTTTATGTCCGGCGCGGAGATGGAGGGCGGCTGTGCTGTGTTCCGCGATGGGCGCGGGCGGCTGCGTGTGGTGATCGAAAGCGCGGACACGCCGGAGTTGATGAAAACGGAGGGGTGGCTGGAAAAGCTCTCGGCGGTGGTGGGCGTGCGTCTGGCGCGGCTTGGCGGCGGCGAGGGGGAGCGACTGCTTCTGATCGAGGCGGAGCCGCTGGCGGTATCCGTGGGCATCGCGGCGGTGAAAAAGGACGGCGAGAGCATCTCCGGCGACCGAAGCTGCTATTTTAAGACCGATGCGGGCTATTTATGCGTCATCTTATCCGACGGCATGGGCACGGGTGCGGAGGCCGCGGCGGAGAGCTCGGCGGCGGTGAAGATATTGGAGGAATTTCTGCGCTCGGGCGTGGAGCCGGAGACGGCCATGCGCCTGCTCAATGCCTCCGTGATGCTCAAAAACGGCGACGAATGGGGCTATGCCACGGTGGATCTGTGCTGCATCGATCTGTTCACGGGGCAGACCTGCTTCTATAAATACGGCGCCGCGCCGAGTTATATCAAGACCGGACGGGCCATCCGCCGCATCAAGGGCAAGTCCATGGCGGCGGGGCTCATGGCGGGCGCGGAGGCGGCGCCGGATGTGGTGCGCATGAAGCTGCGGCCCGGCAACGTGGCGCTGATCGCGTCGGACGGCGTTTTGGCCGAGGACAACGACCAATGGCTGCGCGATGTGCTGGCCGGCAGCGATGGGCAGGATATGAAGTCGCTGTCGCTCAAGGCTCTGCAAAGCGCGCGCGAGCGCTTCGGCAGCACGGACGACATGACGGCGCTGGCCATCCGCGTGGAGGAACGGCCATGAAGCGGCTGACATTCCGGCTGCATAGAACGGCGCGCGGGCGGTTACAATCTCTCCATGACACAAGCGGGGAGGCGACAGAGGTGGTCAAGGGAACGAACCGCCGCGTGGTGGTGGTGCGCTCGCCGGACGAGCGGATGTTTGAGCAGGCGATCTTCATCCTGCGCGACGATTATCTGCAAACGGAGCGGGAGGGCTCCAAGCGGCTTTTGGAGGAGGCCCGCCGCGCGGCGGGCGCGTATACGGCACGGCTCCGTTCGCCGCGCAGAAGACGGTTTGTCCGTCCGCTGGCGGCCATGGCGGGGGCGGCAGGAGCGGCGCTGGTGTATTTGGCGGTGCGCTTTGCCGGGGTTTTGTTTTGATTTATGATAAATCCCTTTTCCGGTTTTCTGTGATTGCCGGAAAAGGGATTTTTGCGGTTGTATTTGGCGGGGACGGATGATAAGATAGTGGCATGGATATCTTATCGGTTTTCAAACAAATGCTGGTTTTGCTCATCATGCTGCTGGTGGGCGTGGTGTGCGCCAAGACGGGCGTGATCGACCCGGAGGGCAACAAAAAGATAACGCGCTTCACGCTGGCCGTACCGCAGAGCTGTCTGATCCTTGCCAGCGCCATCAATATCGAGTTCGAGATCAACGCGGGCAAGCTTGTCGTCGTGTTCTTCTCGGGCTTTGTCATGTACGCGGTGCTGGTGGCCGTGGCGGCGCTGGTGTGGCTTGCGCTGGGCAGGAAAAACCCGCTGCGGGAGCTTTTCGCGTTCATGACTGTGTTCGGCAACGTCGGCTTCATGGGGCTTCCGGTGGTGCAGGCGCTGTTCGGCGGCGAGGCGGTTCTATACGCGTCGCTGTTCAATGTGCCGTTTAACCTGCTGGCCTATTCCGTGGGGGCGATGATGCTGCGCGGCGAACTGCATGGCGGGAAGGTCGATTGGAAGGTTCTCATCAGCCCGCCGATGGTCGCGACCTATGTGGCGATCGTGCTGCTGTTTGCGCGCATCCATATCCCCGTGCCGGTGGAAAGCGCCGTGGACTACATGGGCAATATGATCGTGCCGCTTTCGATGATCATCATCGGCGCATCGCTGGGCGATATGCCGCTGAAGGAGGCTATGGGCGACTGGCGCTGCTATGTGTTTGCCGTGTTCCGGCTGATCGTGGTGCCGGTGGCGGTGTTTTTCGGGATGGGTCTGTTCGTGCGCGATGCGCTCGTGCTCGGCACCATGACGGTGCAGGCGGCCATGCCCGTGGCGGCCATCTCGGCGATGCTGGCGCTGCAATACGGCCGCAATGCGGAGTTTGCGTCCAAAACGGTTTTTATATCCACGCTTTTATCCACGCTGACGATACCGCTGATCTGCTGGGGGCTTTTGTGATATGGACTTATGCGATGTTCGGCAGGTCGAGGCGCTGCTTGCGCGCCACGGCTTCCGCTTTTCAAAATCAAAGGGCCAGAATTTTCTCACGGCCTCGTGGGTGCCCGAGCGCATCGCGGAGTGCAGCGGGGCGGATGCCGGCTGCGGCGTGGTGGAGATCGGGCCGGGCTTCGGCTGCCTGACGGAGCAGCTTTCGCTGCGGGCGGAAAAGGTTCTCTGCTACGAGGTGGATGAGGCGCTGCGTCCCGTGCTTGCGGTGACGCTTGCGGAGCGGGCGAACGTGGAGATCCTGTTTGCCGACGCCCTGCGGCGCGATATCGCGGCGGATATTCGGGAGCATCTGTCGGGTCTGCGGCCGCTTTTGTGCGCCAATCTCCCCTATAACATCACGAGCCCCGTGCTCACAAAACTGCTCGAGGCGCAGTGCTTTGAGTCGCTGACCGTCATGGTGCAGAAGGAAGTGGCCGAGCGCATCGCCGCCCGACCGGGCACGGCGCAGTACGGCGCATTTTCCATCCTGGCGCAGTGGTATTCCGAGCCGGAGCTTTTGTTCGAAGTAGGGCCGGAGTGCTTCGTGCCGCGGCCGAAGGTCACAAGTGCCGTGGTGCGCATGATCCCGCGCGATGCGCCGCCCGCGCAGGTGGACGAAAAGGCGTTTTTCCGCGTGGTGCGCGCGGCGTTCAATATGCGGCGCAAAACGCTCACGAACGCGCTCGATGGCCTTTGCGGCAAGGAACGGGCGGCCGAGGCTTTGCGCGCGTGCGGCCTGGATGAGCGCGTGCGCGGCGAGGTTTTGTCCCTTGCGGAGTTTGCCGCGCTTACAAATGAGATCGAAAAATTGAAATAAATCATTCGTTGGAGGAGAATCATCATGCCGAATACGAACAACCAGCACGTGCTGCACTGGATCGACCGCTGCGCGGAGCTGTGTAAGCCGGAGAAGGTCGTGTGGATCGACGGAAGCGACGCCCAGCTTGACGAGCTGCGCCGCGAGGCGTTCATCACCGGCGAACTTATCAAGCTCAACGAGGAGAAACTGCCCGGCTGTGTGTATCACCGCAGCGCGCTCAACGATGTGGCACGCGTGGAGGCCCGCACGTTCATCTGCTGCGAAAAGGAAGAGGACGCCGGCCCCACGAACAACTGGATGGCTCCGGCGGATATGAAGCATCTGCTGCGCGGCATTTACGACGGCTGCATGGCCGGACGCACGATGTATGTCATCCCGTATTCCATGTCCGTCGTGGGTTCGCCCTTTGCCAAATACGGCATCGAGCTGACGGACAGCATCTATGTGGTCGTTTCCATGGCCATCATGACGCGCGTGGGCAACCAGGTGCTCGAGGCTCTGGGCGACAGCGCCGATTATATCAAGGGCCTGCACGCGAAGGCGGATCTGGATGAATCCAAGCGCTACATCGTGCATTTCCCGCAGGAAAACTACATCATGTCCGTAAACTCCGGCTACGGCGGCAACGTGTTGCTGGGCAAGAAGTGCTTCGCGCTGCGCATCGCGTCCTGCCTTGCGCGCGATGAGGGGTGGCTGGCCGAGCACATGCTCATCCTCGGCGTGCAGAATCCGCAGGGCGAGACCCGCTATGTGTGCGGCGCGTTCCCGTCCGCCTGCGGCAAGACGAATCTTGCCATGCTCATCCCGCCCGAGGCCTATCGCGAAAAGGGCTGGAAGTGCTGGACCGTGGGCGACGATATCGCGTGGCTGCGTCCGGGGCCGGATGGCCGTTTGTGGGCCGTGAACCCGGAATACGGCTTCTTCGGCGTGGCGCCCGGCACCAGCGAGAAATCCAACCCCAACGCGCTGGCCTCCTGCGCGAAGGATACCATCTTCACAAACGTTGTCCTCAAGCCGGACGGCACCGTCTGGTGGGAGGGCATGGACAAAAATCCGCCCACGGATGCGCTCAACTGGAAGGGCGAACGCTGGGATCCTGCGGACGGCTCCAAGGGCGCGCACCCGAACTCCCGTTTCACCGCGCCGGCGAAGAACTGCCCGTGCATCAGCCCGGAATTCGACAATCCCATGGGCGTTCCCATCGATGCGATCCTGTTCGGCGGCCGCCGCGCCAAAACGGCGCCGCTGGTGTATCAAAGTCGCGACTGGACGCATGGCGTGTTTGTCGGCTCCGTGATGGCGTCGGAAAAGACCGCCGCGGCTGAGGGCCAGGTGGGCGAGGTGCGCCGTGACCCGATGGCGATGCTGCCGTTCTGCGGCTATCACATGGCCGACTATTGGCAGCACTGGCTGGACATGGAGCAGAAACTCACCAACCCGCCTAAGATCTTCAACGTCAACTGGTTCCGCACCGACGACGAGGGCAACTTCATCTGGCCGGGCTTTGGCGATAACCTGCGCGTGGTCGAGTGGGTGCTCAAGCGCTGCTATGGCGAGGCGGACGCCCGCGAAACGGCCATCGGCTATGTGCCCAAGACGGAGGATATCGAGCTGGACGGCTCCGGCGTTTCCCGCGAGGCGCTGGAGGGACTTTTGGATGTTGACACGGCGCTTTGGCGCGAGGAGGCGGACGGCATCCGCGCGTTCTACAAAAAGTTTGGCGATAAGCTTCCGAAGGAACTGGCCGCGTGCCTTGAAACGCTGGAGAAAAAACTTGCGTAAACCCGCTTGACAATCCGGCGAATCAGTGCTATTATAATCGGGCGTCAAACAAGACGCTCGATATGCGCGAGTGGTGGAATTGGCAGACTCGCTAGATTCAGGTTCTAGTGCTCACTCCGGGCGTGCGGGTTCAAGTCCCGCCTCGCGCACCATGGCGAGTGTTCTTACAGCATTTGAAGTGCTGTTAAGAACACTCGCTTTTTTCATACAGCGAGCCTAACTGGGGCGTAGTTGACGACTACGCCTTTTCTTGTATTTACCGACACCTGCGGTGC
>CAYLSA010000073.1:0-5289 GCA_964386575.1 uncultured Oscillospiraceae bacterium
GTGTAAAGGTAGCACAGCGGACTCTGACTCCGTATGTGAGGGTTCGAATCCTTCTTCCGCTGCCACGAGAAAGCCTGAAACCATTTGGTTTCAGGCTTTTTGCTATCCGGAGCGACCCCGTGATGCGCGTATTTTGCGCGATCGTAAACACGGTGAAAACACAGCAGATTTCCCCTCCGCATTTTGCACGCAAAAAAATCCCCCTGTCCTCGGACAAGGGGATTTATGTTTTTGGTGACCTGGCGGGGATTCGAACCCCGGGCCCACTGCTTAAAAGGCAGTTGCTCTGCCGGCTGAGCTACCAAGTCATATACTCTTAAAATATATGGCAGGGACGGCGGGATTCGAACCCACTATATCGGAGTCAAAGTCCGGTGTGTTACCGTTACACTACATCCCTATGTGGTGCCGCCGTCACGGTGTATATAAAAAATGGGGTGGGAGATGGGACTCGAACCCACGACCCCTGGAACCACAATCCAGTGCTCTAACCAACTGAGCTACACCCACCATATTTTATTTTGGTACGCCAGAAGGGACTCGAACCCCCGGCCCACAGCTTAGAAGGCTGTTGCTCTATCCACCTGAGCTACTGGCGCATATATCCGGGGAAGAAGCCATGGCGTCAGACATTGAGCTGCCCACGACCGTCCAGCCGTTCAGGATGGAGCGGGCGATGGGAATCGAACCCACGTCCCCAGCTTGGAAGGCTGGTGCACTAGCCGTTGTGCTACGCCCGCAAGCTTGAAAATGATAACACCTTCAAGCGGATTTGTCAAGACATCCTCACGAATTTTTTTCGGGAATTTTCTCTTCGGCCAATTCCTCGCGGTCCTCTTTCTTCAAAACATGGATCACATCGCCGTCGTTGAGGCTTTTCACGATGGCGCAGGTGATGGGCAGACCGAACAGGCCGATGCCGCCGAACAGCTTCGTGCCCACGAACATACTCATCAGCGTGACCAGCGGATGCAGACCCACGCTGCGGCCCACGATACGCGGCTCGATGATCTGGCGCACGATGATCACGATGATCCACAGCGCCAAAAGCCCGACACCCTTGGCATACGCGCCGCCGATGATCGTGATGATGGCCCAGGGAGCCAAGATCATGCCCGCGCCCACGATGGGGAAAATGTCAAAGATGGCAATGGCCGCCGCGATCAGACCGGCGTTGCTCTGCCGGATGATGAGAAGGCCGATCAAAATCTCGGAAAACGTGATGAGCATCACGATCAGATAGCCCTTGCCGAAGCGAAACACCACGTTTTTCAGGCTGTCCATCGTTTCCGTGATGATGCGCTTGGTTTTGGCCGGTATCTGCCGCAGCACAAAGGCCGTGATGCCAGGGAAATCCATGGTCATGAACACCGTGGCGATCAGGCAGATGAGCAGCGACAAAAGCAGCGACGGAAGCTTCGTGACCCAGCCGGACACGACCGTGACCGCCTTGACGGAAAACTGCGCCACGGCCGAGGAAATGGACGAGATCACGTTGCCGAGCGAATCGTCCACCATAGTATACATCTCCGGACTGACGCGCAGCAAAAGCTCCTCAATGCCGGTCAGCGCGCGCTTGAGCCCCGGCTCGATGGTGTCGGTATACAGGCTCGGGATGGCCCCCACCATATCCGACGCCGTGGAGACGATGCGGAAGATGATGGCCGTGAGTATACCGCCGGCCACAAGGAAAAACAGCACCAGACAGATCGCCGCGGAGATGTTATACCGCATCCGCCATTTCTCCGTCATCACCCGGATGAGCGGCCGCAGAAGCCACGAAAAAAGAAATGCGAGGAAGAACGGCCAAATCAGCCCGATCAGATATTTGAACACCAGAAAAACGATGGCCGCGATCAAAGTCCAATATATGATATTGGTGATAACGCGTTTTCGCTTATTGGTTTCCGCCAAAAATCAACACACCTTTCTGTGGGATTGCTTGGAAAACCCATCGGTTATCCGCTATAAGGATACCATTGTCGTGGATGGCTGTCAAACAAATAATTTTCCTTGCGTTTGGCTGCGACCTTAACATATAATTGATTTGAGAAAAGGAGGAAACAGCATGGACAAACGAGCATTTTCCAAGGTACTCGTCGCCAACCGCGGCGAGATCGCCATACGCATTTTCCGCGCCTGCAATGACCTCGGTTTGCACACCGTGGCCATCTACTCCAAGGAAGACACCATGAGCCTGTTCCGCACCCGTGCGGACGAGGCCTATCTCATCGGCGAAAACGACACGCCCCTCGGCGTGTATCTGGACATCCCCGCCATCATCGATCTGGCCAAGCGCCGCGGCGTGGACGCCATCCATCCCGGCTACGGCTTTTTGTCGGAAAACGCCGAGTTTGCCCGCGCCTGCGAGGCCAACGGCATCAAGTTCATCGGCCCTCCCTCCGACATTCTGGACAAAATGGGCGACAAGCTCTCCGCCAAGCAGATGGCCATTGCCTGCGGCGTGCCCATCATCCCCGGCTCCACGGAACCGCTGAAGGACGGGCAGGAGGCGCTTGAAAAGGCCAAGGAATACGGCTTCCCCATCATTCTCAAGGCCGCAGCCGGCGGCGGCGGACGCGGTATGCGCCGCTGCGACTCGGAAGAGGAGGTCATCCCCGCGTTTGAACTGGTTCGTTCCGAGGCGGAAAAGGCCTTCGGCAGCGGCGATATCTTCATCGAAAAATTCCTCGTTGAGCCCAAACACATCGAAGTGCAGGTGCTCGCGGACGAATACGGCAACTGCTACCATCTGGGCGAGCGCGACTGCTCTTTGCAGCGCCGCTACCAGAAGGTCGTGGAGTTTGCGCCGGCGTGGTCGGTGCCGGAGGAGCTGCGCGAGAAGATCCGCGCGGACGCCGTGAAGATCGCCAAATACGTCAAATACGTCAATGCCGGCACGCTGGAATTCCTCGTGGACAAGAGCGGCCAGTATTACTTCATCGAGATGAACCCCCGCATCCAGGTCGAGCACACCGTCACCGAATGGGTCACGGGCATTGATCTGGTGCGCGCGCAGATCCTCGTGGCGGAGGGCTATCCCCTGTCCTGCCCGGACATCGGCCTTTCGCGGCAGGAGGACGTTCACGTGAACGGCTATTCCATCCAGTGCCGCGTGACCACGGAAGACCCGAAGAACAACTTCGCGCCCGATACCGGCCGCATCACGTCCTATCGCTCCGGCGGCGGCTTCGGCGTGCGTCTCGACGGCGGCAACGCTGCCACCGGCACCGTGATCAGCCCCTATTACGACAGTCTGATGGTCAAGGTGACCTGCTGGGACAATACCTTCGCCGGCGTTTGCCGCAAGGCCGCCCGCGCCATCAACGAAATTCACATCCGCGGCGTGAAGACAAACATCCCGTTCCTTACGAACATCCTCGCGGACGAGACCTTCCGTTCCGGCGGCTGCCACACCAAGTTCATCGACGAGACCCCCTCGCTGTTTGAATTTGACGCCACCGGCGGTGACCGCGCCACCCGCGTTTTGAAGTACATCGCAAACATCCAGGTCGCCAATCCCGACGCCGAGCGCAAGCAGTATGACGCCCCGCGCTTCCCCGTGGCTCACGGCGAGCCGAAGCCGGGTTTGAAGCAGCTTCTCGACACCAAGGGCCCCGAGGCCGTGCGCGACTGGGTGCTCGGCCAGAAGAAGCTTCTCATCACGGACACCACCATGCGCGATGCGCACCAGAGTCTGCTTTCCACCCGTATGCGCACGCGCGACATGGTCAAGGGTGCGGACGGCACGGCGGAGATTCTGGCCGACTGCTTCTCGCTGGAGATGTGGGGCGGCGCGACGTTCGACACCGCGTATCGCTTCCTGCATGAAAGCCCGTGGGAACGCCTTGAGATGCTGCGCGAGAAGATCCCCAACATCCCCTTCCAGATGCTGCTGCGCGGCTCGAATCTGGTGGGCTACGCCTCGTATCCGGACAATCTGGTGCGGCGCTTCGTGGCGGAATCGGCGCGCGAAGGCATCGACGTGTTCCGCGTGTTCGACAGTCTCAACTGGCTGCCGAGTATGCAGACGGCCATGGACGAGGTCCTCAACCAGAACAAGCTGCTCGAGGCCACCATGTGCTACACCGGCGACATCCTCGACCCCACGCGCGAGAAATATTCGCTGGACTACTACGTCAAATTCGCCAAGGAGCTTGAAAAATTCGGCGCGCATACGCTGTGCATCAAGGATATGTCCGGCCTTCTCAAGCCCTATGCGGCCAAGCGCCTGATCGAGGTTCTCAAGCAGGAGATCGGCATCCCCATTCACCTGCACACCCACAACACCACCGGCAACCAGATCGCCACGCTGCTCATGGCGGCGGAGGCCGGCGTGGATATCGTCGATACCGCCATCCAGCCGCTTTCGAGTCTGACCAGCCAGCCGTCCATGAACGCGCTGGTCGAGGTCCTGCAGGGCCAGGAGCGCGACACCGGCTTCGACACCGTGCGCCTGCAGGAGCTGGCCGATTACTGGGCCGATGTGCGTCTGCGCTACGCCAGCTTCGACAAGGGTCTCACCGGCCCCGTCACGGACATCTACCGCTACGAGATCCCCGGCGGCCAGTACACCAACCTCCAGCCGCAGGTGGAATCGCTGGGCCTCGGCCACCGCTTCACCGAGGTCAAGGAGATGTACAAAAAGGTCAACGATATGCTCGGCGACATCATCAAGGTCACGCCTTCGAGCAAAATGGTCGGCGACCTCGCCATCTTCATGGTGCAAAACGACCTCACGCCCGAAAACATCCGCGAAAAGGGCGCATCCCTTGCCTATCCGGACAGCGTTGTGAGCTTCTGCAAGGGCATGATGGGCCAGCCCGTCGGCGGCATTCCCACATGGCTGCAGGAGATCGTTCTCAAGGGCGAAAAGCCCATCGACTGCCGCCCCGGCGAGCTGCTTGACCCGGTGGACTGGGCCGAGATCAAAAAGCAGGTCATGGAGTTCTACCCCGATGTCGACGCCGAGAAGAACAAGCGTCCCGGCGGCGCCGAGGAGGACGAAAACTGGCCTGTGCTGCTGTCCTACGCCATGTATCCGAAGGTATTTGAGGAATACATCCGCCACCGCAAGGAATACGGCTACATCATGCGCATGGGCAGCCACGTGTTCTTCAACGGCATGGCCATCGGCGAGGTCAACAAGATCAACATCGAGGACGGCAAGACCCTCGTTATCAAGTATAACGGTCTCGGCGACCTCAACGAGGACGGCACCCGCAATGTGAACTTCGAGCTCAACGGTATGCGCCGCGAGGTGGCCGTGATCGACCCGAGCGCCAAGGA
>CAYLSA010000074.1:0-5255 GCA_964386575.1 uncultured Oscillospiraceae bacterium
AAAACCGAGGCCAAAAAGCCGCAGCAGGGCCGCCCGAACGGCAAAAAGCCGCAGCAGGGCGCGAAAAAACAGGAGCCGAGGCCGGACAAGAAACCGAACGAAAAACCGGCGGAAAAACCGGCCGAGAAAAAGCCCGACGGCGCCAAAAGCTCCAACCGAAACCGCAACCGTCGCCACCGCGGCAAGGGCCGCGGCAACGGCGCACCCAAGGACGGCGCACCGAAGAACTCCGGCCCGAAGGAGGGCTGATTCATGGAGAAAAAGCCGGAGGAGCGCCGCCGCAAGGGCTTTCAGCGCGTGACGGCCGGCATTCTGGTGGCGGCCGCGCTGGTGCAGATGGTGAGCGTGGCATTCATAAAGAAGAAAAAATAAGCGAAAAGACCGAGGCCAAAAACGGCTTCGGTCTTTGCTGTTTGTCGGGCGTTTACCGGAACGATTGCTCGAAGATCGCTTCCATGGCCTCGTGCTGCGGGGACAGGAACAGTGCGACGTATTGGCCCTGTGTGAGCACCTTGCACTGCTGGGCGACGGCGAGGCTTTCCGCGTCGTAATTCTGCGCCTGGGCCATCACGCTTTCAAGCCGCGTGTTCAAACACTGCTCCACGCGGTCGGCTGCGGCGGAATCGACGGCCTTGACGATCACGACCTCGTCCGGGAAAATGCCGCCGTCCAGCGTGGTGAAGCTGGCGGACGCGGCGATGTCCTCCGCGGCGATGCCATACAGCGCCAGAAGGCGCTCCGCCGGAACGTCCAGCGGGTTTGCAATGGAAAGCGAGGCAATGATCTCGTCCACCACGGCGGCGGGGTCCGGCTCCTTGGCCGCGCCGCAGGCGCTCAGCGCGCCCAGCAGGCAGACAATGGCCAGAATAAGAGCAATTTTTTTCATAAAAATGTTCCTTTCGTGGGTAAAAAATGCGCTTGTTACGCGCTGTGAGCGTAAAGGTAATCGACCCAGGCCCGGCAGCCGGCCTCCGTGAAGTGAACGCCCATATCGTCGGGGTCGCTGCAATAGTCCGTGCGCAGGTATTGGCCGGCGTCGTCGTACATCACACTGGCAACGTCCACAAAATGCCAGCCTTTATCTTGGCAAATCTGCTGCAAACGGGCGTTGTATTGCTGGATGATGTCGGGGTTGAGCGCGTCGCCGAGGAGATTGCTGGTGGCGGTCATGGGCGTCATGGACTGGATATAGACCTCGAGAGCGGGGCTTTTGGCCAGCATACGATCGATGAGCGCCTGGTAGTTCTGTGCGGCGCCGTCGATGCCGTAAACGGCGAGATCATTCATGCCGAGCATGATGAAAAGCTTGCTCGCGCCCGAAGCGGCCACGCAGTCCTCGGCCAGCATGGTCTGGCCCTGATAGGCCGGATGCACGGCCTGCGGCTCGTCCAGATCCCACATGGCGTTGGCGCTGCCGAGACTGCCGGAGGCGAAAAACTGCGCGTTTCCGAGCGCGCCGGTCGCGGCGGCGTAGTAGCTGAGCTTGAGGCTGACGGAATCGCCCACGAAGGCGGCATCGTCAAACCAGGCGGCGTCCACCGTGGTATGGGCATCGGCGGCCGGGGCCGGCTCGTCCGACGGCTCGCTCAGCACGGGGATGACGGGCGCTTCGGTCGGCGGGGCCTCGGTTTCGGCGGGCTTTTGCACGGCCTGCGGCGGGTCGTTTCGCTGGCCGCGGCTTACGCACACGATGGCAAAAACGACAAACAGCACGAGCATCAGGATCGGCAAAACACGAACCTTCATGAATGGTGTTTCCTCCGGATGATCAAAATCAGGCGCGCGTCCACTTCGCGCCGTTCGGAATGTCGGTCAAAACGATGCCCTCGGCGCGCAGCGCGTCGCGGATGCGGTCGGCCTCGGCAAAGTTCTTGGCTTTTTTCGCGGCCTGACGGGCGCGGATCTGCTCCTCCACGGCGGGATCTTCCTCGCCGGATTCGGAAATGACGGCAAAGCCGTCCGCCCCGGCGGAGGCGGCCACGGGCTGCTTGGCGCGAAGCTCGGCGGCCTTTTCCAGCAGCTTCAGACCCAAAACGCCGTCGATGGCGTCGAGCGCGGCCAGCTTGGTGGCATCGTTCGTTTTGGCCTTGAGAACGTCATAAAGAACGGTAACGCCCATGGAGGTGTTCAGGTCGGCATCCATGGCCTTGGTGAATTTGGCCTTCAGCTCATCGAGCGCTGCGGCGTCCACGGCGCCGTCCTCGGGCTTGAGCGCGGCGATCTTCGCCAGAAGCTTGTTGTACGCCACCACGGCGTTATCGAGATTTTCCCACGAGAACAAAAGCCCCTTGCGATAGTGGCTTTGCAGGCAGAAGAAGCGGTAGGCCAGGGGATCGTAGCCCTTTTCCTCGAGCAGCGAAACGGTCAAAAATTCGCCCTTGGATTTCGACATCTTGCCGCCGTCCGTGTTCAGATGGGCCACATGGAACCACTGCGGGCACCACGCATGGCCAAGGAAGCTTTCCGACTGGGCGATCTCGTTGGTGTGGTGCGGGAAGGCATTGTCCACGCCGCCGCAGTGCAGGTCGAGATATTCGCCGTTGTATTTCATGGAGATGCCGGAGCATTCGATGTGCCAGCCGGGGTAGCCCACGCCCCACGGGGAATCCCACTTGAGGGCCTGGTCTTCAAACTTGGACTTGGTGAACCAGAGGACGAAGTCGTTTTTGTTGCGCTTGTTGGTGTCCTCCTCCACGCCTTCGCGCACGCCCACGGCGAGATCTTCCTCGTTGTGGTCGTTGAAAACGTAGTAGCGCTCGAGTCGGCTCGTGTCGAAATAGATGTTGCCGCCGGCTTCATAGGCATAGCCGGTGTCGATGAGTTTGGAGATGATGGCGATGTAGTCGTCGATCAGTCCGGTGGCGGGCTGGACCACATCCGGCCGCTTGATGTTCAGACGGCGGCAGTCTTCAAAGAAGGCGTCCGTATAGAATTGGGCGATCTCCATCACGGTCTTATGCTCGCGGCGCGCGCCCTTGAGCATCTTGTCCTCGCCCTCGTCGGCGTCGCTGGTGAGATGGCCCACGTCCGTGATGTTCATCACGCGGTTGACATCATAGCCCGCGAAGCGCAGGTATTTTTCCAAAACGTCCTCCATGATGTACGAGCGGAGGTTGCCGATGTGGGCAAAGTGATACACGGTCGGGCCGCAGGTATACATCTCCACATGGTTGGGCGTGTGGGTGGTGAACGGCTCTTTTTTGTGTGTTAGGGAGTTATATAGATACATCTTATTTCTCCTTGGTGATGTAGTGTTCCAAAAGGGCGAGCTGGTCTTTCAGGGCGGCCAACTCGATGGCCACGGGGTCGGTCACATGGATCTGGTCCACGTCGCCGGCATAATCCGGCACGCGGCTGGCAATGCGAACGATGCGCGCCGGCACGCCAACAGCGGTCGCATTCGGCGGCACCTCCGACAATACCACGGCACCGGCCGCGATGCGGCTGTTGTCGCCCACGCGAAACGGGCCGAGAACTTTTGCGCCCGAGCCGATGAGAACGTTGTTTCCGATGGTGGGATGGCGCTTGCCCTGATCTTTGCCCGTGCCGCCGAGGGTCACGCCCTGATACAGCAACACATCGTCGCCCAGTTCCGCGGTCTCGCCGATCACGACGCCCATGCCGTGGTCGATGACGAGGCGGTGGCCGATGGTCGCGCCGGGATGGATCTCGATGCCGGTGCGCCGGCGAGCGGACTGGCTGATGCCGCGGGCGAGGAATTTCAGCCCGTGCGACCAGAACCAGTGGGCGCGGCGCCAGCTCATAACGGCTTTCACGCCGGGATAATATAGCCAAACCTCAAACGCGTTGCGGGCGGCGGGGTCGCGCGCCTGATACGCATGGATGAGTTCACGCAAATATGCAAACATGATCTTTCACCTGAGTCATTCTATTGCGCGGCGCTTATTTTGCGCCTTTCAAAACGTGGCCGTTTTTGATGAAGTATTCCGCGCCGCTCCAAACCGTCAAAACGACCATCAGGGCCACGCTGATGTTGTTGAGCGTGAGCGCGGGAACACCGAACAGCATGGCGTCCGCCAGCGGCGAGAGCATGACGCAGCAGCCGATGGACGAGCAGAAAGTCTTGATCTTGCCCGACCATGCCGCCGCGATGACTACGCCGTTTTCCACGGCGATCAGCCGCAGACCGGTCACGGCGAACTCGCGCATGATGATAATGATCGCGCACCAGCCGGGCATCTGGCCCCACTGAACGAAAAGGACAAGCGCGGAGACAATGAGTATTTTATCCGCAAGCGGATCGGCGAATTTGCCGAAATCCGTGATAAGGTCATATTTTCGCGCGATGTAGCCATCCAGCGAGTCGGACGCGGCAGCCACGATGAAAACAAGCAGCGCCGCGAGCTTATGGCCCGGAAACTCCAGCAGGGCCAGCACGATGAACACGGGCACGAGGATCATGCGCCCGACGGTGATCTTGTTTGCGGTGTTCATACGATCTCTCCTATCAGTTCGCCGTTTTCCGCGGAAAGGATGCGGACATCGAAAAATTCGCCGGGCACGGCCTCGCCGGAGAAGAGGATCTGCTCGTCCACCTCCGGGGAATCGGCTTGACTGCGGCCGTACCACAAAACGCCGTCCAGCCCCTCGCACAAAACGCGCTCGGTTTTGCCCACGCGCTTGGCGTCGTATTCGTCCATGATGATGCTTTGCAGCGCCATCACTCGCTCGCGTCGGGCCTCCGCCTCCTCCTTGGAGCAGCGGTTCGGCATGGCGGCGGCGGCGGTGCCCTCCTCCGGCGAATAGGCGAAAACGCCCGCACGCGGCAGCTTTTGCTCGCGCAGGAAGTCCTCCAGCTCTTCAAGCTCCGCCTCCCCCTCGCCGGGCAGACCGACGATCAGGCTCGTGCGGATGGCGACGCCGGGGATGCGCGCGCGCAGCTTGTCGAACAGCTCCGTGATCGAAGCCTTCGTCTCCCGCCGGCGCATGGCCTTGAGGATGGCATCGTTTACGTGCTGGATGGGGATGTCAAGGTAGCGCACGATCTTTTTCTCCCGCGCGATCAGGTCGATCAGTTCGTCGTCGATCTCGTCGGGATAGAGATAGTGCAGGCGGATCCACTCGATGCCGTCTACTTTCACAAGCTCGCGCAGAAGCGAAGAAAGGTTGGTGCCGTCGCGGAAGTCGCGGCCATAGCGGCTGACATCCTGCGCCACAAGGATCAGCTCCTTCACGCCGCTTTTAGCGAGCGAGCGGGCCTCATCCAGAATATTCTCCATCGGTCTTGAGCGGTA
>CAYLSA010000075.1:0-5127 GCA_964386575.1 uncultured Oscillospiraceae bacterium
AAGCTGTGGCCGCGCTGGACCATGTCCTTTTTATACAGGGCCATGTTGTCGCGCAGGTAGTCAAAGCCCATTTCGTTGTTCGTGCCGTAAGTGATGTCGGCGTTATAGGCCGCCTGGCGCTCCTCGCGCGTGAGGCCGTGGACGATCAGACCCACGCTCAAGCCGAGGAAGCGATGCACCTTGCCCATCCACTCGCTGTCGCGGCGGGCCAGATAGTCGTTCACCGTGACGACGTGAACGCCCTCGCCATCAAGCGCGTTGAGATAGCTCGGCAAAACGGCCACAAGGGTCTTGCCCTCGCCGGTCTTCATCTCGGCGATGCGGCCCTGATGCAAAACGATGCCGCCGATCAACTGCACGCGGAACGGCCGCATCCCCAGCACGCGATCCGCCGCCTCGCGCACGGTGGCAAACGCCTCCGGCAGAAGATCATCCAGCGTTTCGCCCTCGGCCAGACGGGCCTTGAATTCATCCGTTTTTGCCCGAAGCTCCGCGTCGGTCAGCGCGCGGTATTCGTCCTCCAGCGCCTCGATGCGGTCAACGATGGGCTTTATCTTTTTCAGTTCGCGGTCGGAGTGACTGCCGAACAGCTTATTCAAAAACATAGCGTTGCCTTTCCTTATGCGATAGTTATTCAATATTATTGTATCATATTTCCCCGCCGATGAAAAGGGAAAAAAGCATTTTTCGCACCCCTGTATTCGTGGATTTTAGGTTTACAAGCGGGCACATTTTGTACTATAATAATTGTTTGTGGAAAGGGAGTGAGGGCATGAAAGGCCGCCGGCTGCACCGGTTCATATGGGCGCTGCTCACGCCGGCGCTGTGGCTGTTTGCGCGCGTTCGCTTCCGCTACCATCCCCATCCGCAGCCGCTCAAGGAACCGTTTCTCGCCGTGTCAAACCACTGCAACGACCTCGACCCCGTTCTGCTCGCGCTTTCGGTGCGCAAACAGTGCTATTTCATCGCCTCGGAACACATCTTCCGCAAGGGCTTGGGCGGCAAGCTGCTCATGGCGCTGCAGGCACCCATCGTCCGCCAGAAAGGCACCACCGCCGGCGACACGGCGCTCACCGCCATCCGCCGTCTGCGCAAGGGCTATAACGTGGCCGTGTTCGCCGAGGGCAACCGCAGCTATAACGGCCAAACCGGCGCCATCGTGGCCTCCACGGCGAAGCTGGCCAAGGCCTCCGGCGCTTGTCTTGTGACCCATCGCTTCCGCGGCGGCTATCTCACGGCCCCGCGCTGGGCCGATCATGCGCGGCGCGGCCGACTGGACGGCGAGATCGTGGGCATTTATCCACCGGAGATGCTCAAAACCATGACCGCCGCCGAGGTGGCGGATATCCTCCGCCGCGACATCTACGAAAACGCTTTCGACACCCAGCGCGAGCGGATGATCGCCTACCGCGGCAAAAATCCGGCCGAGCACATCGAGCGCGCGCTGTATCTCTGCCCGATCTGCGGCAAGGGCGGCGGACTGCACAGCCGGGGCGACGAGCTTTCCTGCACCTGCGGGATGCGCACGCGGCTGAATGCTTACGGCTTTTTCGAAGGCGGCGAGCTGCCTTTTGACAACATGCTCGACTGGGACAAATGGCAGGCCGGGCAAATGCTCGCACTCATGCAAAACGCCGGCGAGGAACTTATCGCCTCGGACGATGGCATCGTGCTGGACGAAGTGACGGACGAGGGCACTCTGCGCCGTCGGGGATGCGGCACGCTTTGCCTTTACCGCGACCGCTTCGAGCTTTGCGGCGAGGTTTTCCCCTTTGCCGCCGTTTCCGGCATCGCCCTTTCCGGCCCGCAGGGGCTGGAGCTTGCCTGCGGCGAGCAGCACTGGTTCATCACCAGCCCAAATGTCTGCAATCTGCGCAAATATGCCACACTTTATCGGGCTGCATCCGCGCCCGAAGAAATACTCGCCGTGTGACGCGGCGAAATAGAGAGAGAGGGATCATAGGTCATGCACAAAATCGGATTTGACAACGACAAATATCTGCGCGAGCAATCAACTCGCATCCGCGAGCGCATCTCCGGCTTCGGCGGAAAGCTGTATTTGGAGTTCGGCGGCAAGCTTTTTGACGACTTCCACGCCAGCCGCGTATTGCCGGGCTTCCAGCCCGATTCCAAGGTTCGGATGCTCATGGAGATGAAGGACGATGCGGAGATCCTCGTCGTCATCAGCGCCGACGACATCGAGCGCAACAAGCGCCGCGGCGATCTGGGCATCACCTACGATCTGGACGCGCTGCGCCTGATCGACGCGTTCCGCAGCTGCGGGCTGTATGTCGGCAGCGTGGTGCTCACGCGCTATCACGGCCAGAGCAGCGCCACCATCTTCAAGGCAAAGCTTGAAAATCTTGGCCTGCACGTCTATCTGCATTACGACATTCCCGACTACCCCTCGAACGTCGATCTCGTCCTGTCGGAAAACGGCTTCGGCAAAAACGAATACGTCCCCACCACGCGCTCGCTCATCGTGGTCACGGCGCCCGGCCCCGGCAGCGGCAAAATGGCCACCTGCCTCAGCCAGATCTGGCATGAGAATCAGCGCGGCGTCAAAGCCGGCTACGCAAAGTTTGAGACTTTCCCCATCTGGAATCTGCCTTTGCAGCATCCCGTGAACCTCGCCTACGAGGCCGCCACCGCCGATCTCGACGACGTGAACATGATCGACCCGTTCCATCTGGAAGCCTACGGCGAGACCACCGTCAACTACAACCGCGACGTGGAGATCTTCCCCGTGCTCAACGCCATGCTGGAAGGCATCTGGGGCAAAAGCCCCTACCGGTCCCCCACGGACATGGGCGTGAACATGGTCGGGCTTTGCATCTCCGATGACGAAGCCTGCCGCGATGCCGCCAAGCAGGAGATCATCCGCCGTTACTATTCCGTGAGCTGTGCGCAGCGGCAGGGCATGGCCAAGGCCAACGAGGTATACAAGCTCGAGCTATTGATGAAGCGCTGCGGCGTATCCGCCGCCAACCGGCCCGTGGTGGCCTCGGCGCTGATGCGCGCGGGCGAAACGGGCTCGCCCGCCGTGGCCATCGAGCTGCCGGACGGCCGCATCGTGACGGGCAAGACCTCGAAGCTCCTTGGCGCATCCAGCGCGTGTTTGCTCAACGCGCTCAAGGTCCTCGCCGGCATTGACGATTCCGTCAACCTCATCAGCCCTGAGGTCATCGAGCCCATCCAGCATCTCAAGCTCGACCACATGGGCAACCACAACCCCCGTCTGCACACCGATGAGACCCTCATCGCGCTGACCATCAGCGCCGTGACCGACCCCACCGCCTCGCTGGCGATGGATCAGCTCAGCACTCTGTCCGGCTGCGAAGCGCACTCATCCGTCATTTTGGCGCGCGTGGACGAAAATATGTTCCAGCATCTCGGCGTGAACGTGACCTACGAGCCGGTGTACCAAACCAAAAAGCTCTACCACGGGCAGTAAAAGCTCCGGCGGACGGCCCTGCGCCGTCCGCCGTTTTTCGATTTGATTCTCCCCCGCCAATCGCAGAAAGGAGACCCTGCATGGCCCCGCATAACGACAGAATATCCCTCCGCATCGCCACCCCGGATGACGCGGCGGCGCTTTTGAAAATTTATGCGCCCTATGTGGCCGAAACGGCCATCAGCTTTGAATATGTTCCGCCATCCGAGGCCGCCTTTCGCGCGCGCATCGAGACCACGCTCGCAGCCTATCCCTATCTTGTCGCCGAGCGGGACGGCGTGATCCTCGGCTATGCCTACACAAGCCGTTTCCACCCCCGCGCGGCCTACGACTGGGACGCCGAAACGAGCATCTATGTCCGCCGTGACGCGCGCGGTCTGGGACTTGGCCGGAAGCTATATGCTGCGCTTGAGGCCGTTTCCAAGCAACAGGGCATACAAAATCTATACGCCTGCATTGCCTATGCCGAGCCAGAGGACGAACACCTGACAAACGCCAGCCCGCGTTTCCACGCGCGCATGGGCTACGCGCTCGTCAGCCGCTTTTCGCGCTGCGCGTTCAAATTCGGCCGCTGGTATGACATGATCTGGATGGAAAAATCCCTCGGCACCCATCCCGCGCCACCAGCCCCCTTCCGTCCGTTCCCGGCGCTTGACCAATTGGAGCTTCATGCAGCCGGATTGGATGGATAACCGGCAAAACCGCGCCCCGTTTCTTTATCATTTTCCACGGATAAATACAGCAAAAGAGCCGTCCAATGCCGGACGGCTGAGACTGTCAAAGAAGCAGAGATTTGGTAGCGAAGCCCGAACGGGCGAGCCGCTCGCCGGGGGCGGGCGTAAATCCGCGGGGCCTTGCGCCCCAAGGATTATGCCGGCCGAATTCACTTCGGCCGTGCAGATCAAATCCAGCTTGAAAAAAGTCCGTCAGGACTTTTTTGACAAGCTGAGCCGTCCAATGCCGGACGGCTCTCTTTTTGTTTTCTTATGCTTCCAGCGGCTTTGCCGGGTGCTTAGACCGGACAAACAGCCCGATCAAATGGCACAGCGCCGAAGCCGCCACGCCGCCAAACAGCGCATCCAGCCCAAACGGCAGCGGCGCGACCGTGCCGCAGATGAGCACCACGATGGGCCCCGCGATGATGCCCGCCAGCGCCCAGCGCCGGTCGATGCGGCCTTTCAGCCAGATGGCGCAGCACAGCGGCACGAACACCACCGCCCCGCGCAGACCCATCGACATGAACGCGAAATGCAAAATGGTATCGCCAAACGGCCCCGCCGCCAGCACACAGCCAAGCGCCAGCACCACCAGAATAATGAGCCGCGAGGCGGCGTTATTGTGCTTGGCGTCCGCCACCTTGCCGGTCACCGTCTGCATGATATCGCGGCGGATGATGGTGGAAATGCCCATGGCAAGACCCGCACCGGTGCCGATGACGGCGATGAACAGCGTGCCCAGCACAAGTCCGCCCAGAACACCCGGCAGATGCTCCATGGCAAAGGCCGTGAGCGCCGTTTTGGCCGCGATGGCGGGATAATTGGCGCGCATATACAGGCCCACCAGAATGCCGCCCGCGCCAATGGGCGGAATGAGAAATGCGCTGACCAGCGCGCCCCGGCGCGAGGCCGCCGCGCTTTTGCCGCTCATCACGGCCTGCGCATAGGTCTGGGTGG
>CAYLSA010000076.1:0-4781 GCA_964386575.1 uncultured Oscillospiraceae bacterium
TTCCAGCGGAAAAGCTGGGTGTATTCCTGCGTCATGGGGTTTTTGCCGTCGTCCTCGCCGGACGGCAGGGTGACCCAGGTGGAGCCGTCCGTGGAAAGGTCCATGGTGTAGCTGCCCGTGCCGAGCCCGCAGTAGTAGCGGAGGTTTCCGATGGTCTTGGCCTCGCCCAGGTCGAGCGTGACCGATTCGCCCGCCGCGGAAAAATCATAAAAGCTTTGCGGCGCGTCGGTACTGCCAAGGCCCACAAAGGCCACCACGGCATAGACCGCGGTGATGCCCAGCACGCACAGCCGGTCGGCGCGCGTGAAGCGGCGGTCATCCGTCAGGGGCGTTTTCAGCGGCTTCGGTGCGGCGTGGCAGGTGAGCCAATATACAAACCACAAAAGCACAAAGGCAACGGTGGCGATGAAAAGCAAAATGGCCGGGGCGTTCGTCATGAGATCCTCCATCCATGCGCGATTGATAACACCATATTATATACCATATCCGCGCCCCTTGCAAGAATGCGCAGAACCGGGTGGAGAAAAACGGAAAATTGCGTTTCGATGATTGATTTATGGCCCACGCTTTGCTATACTGGCGGGGAAAGAAACGCTTTGGAAAGGCAGGGATCGGCCATGGGCAAGGGCGGTTCTCATCTTCGCCGCGACCCGCAGCCGCCGCGCCGCGCACAATCGCATAGCACGCCGTCGCGCCGCGCACAATCGCATAGCAATCCGCCGCGCCGTTCGGAGACGTCCGCGCCCCGCCGCAGTGAAACGCGGGCGCAAACACCGCCGCGCCGTCCGGCCGATGCACCGCCGCGTGTGTCCGTCACACCGCCGCACAGTGAGCGTCCGGCTCCCAATCGGCGCACATCGCCGCCGGGAAGACGCACACCGCCGCGCCGCCGCAAACGCCGGGGCGGGTTCCCACTTTGGCCGGTGATCACCGTGCTGGTGCTGGTGATCGTGGTTTCCCTATTTATGCTGGGCAAAACCATTCTTGGCTATACAAGCAACCGCACGGACTACAAAAACGTTCAGGACGCGGCCATCATCCCGCGCCTGCCGGACATCACGCCGGAACCCGGCGAGGAGGAGACGGCCGGCACCGTCGTTCGTTCGGAGGTCCCGTTCGATGTGGACTGGGATATGCTGCGCCAGACCAACAGCGACATCATCGGCTGGCTCTACTGCCCCGATACGGTCATCAACTACCCCATCGTGCAGACCTCGGACAACGATAAATACCTGACCACCAACTTCAGCGGCAAGCAAAACGCCGGCGGCGCCATCTTCGCCGACTATAACAGCGTCATCGGCATCCGCGCGTCGCACCTGATCCTCTACGGCCACAACATGAAGGATAACTCCATGTTCGGCACGCTGAAAAATTACGGCGACGAGGCCTATTTCCACGCCCATCCCGTGTTCTATCTGCTCACGCCCGATCAGGCCTACCGCATCGATCTGCTCGACTGTCTCACCATCGATGCCACGCTGGACAATTACCCCACCTATTTCGGCGAGGGCAACAGTCTGGAAAGCTACGTCGGCCGCATCACATCCGGTGCGTATTGGGTAAACCGCGAGGCCGATTATCAAAACCACCAGCTCGTCACCATGTCCACCTGCACAAGCTCCGACGATCAGCGCCTGATCCTGCAGGGCGTGCTGGTGCCCATTGAGTAAAAAGCAAGCTCCCGTACCGATTCGGCACGGGAGCGACTTTTTTATTTCTTTCGGAAGATCACAAGCTTGGAAACGATGTAGTTGAGCAGCACTTCCAAAACCGACATGGTGATCTTGGCCACCATGCCCTTCACGCCGAGGATGCTCTGGTCAAGGCCGATGCGCATGAGCAGTGGCACGCCCACCATGGTCAGAAGCCCCGTCACGATGCGTGCGCCGAAAAATTCGCCCACCTCGCGCAGAAGGGGTTTCACAGCCCAAGAGCGGGAGGCAAATACAAACAGCTTGTTCGTGATAAACGCGAAGGTCACCGCGCATACCCACGAAAGCGCGTTCGACGCCGTGACGCCGAGCCCCAGCAGCACGAACAGCGCGTAGCTGCCCCAACTGACAAGGGTGGTCAGGCCGCCGAAAATGAGATACAACAGGATCTCCTTGTATTTGATGATCAGATTCTTGATTTTTTCCATGCGGGTATTGTACGTCCGTTTTGTGTATGTGTCAAGCAATGGAAAGGCTGCGGTTTTTACGCCGCAGCCTGTTTTGCTATGGGAACGGGGGAAGGGTCAGCGCTGGCCCTTGTCGTAGGGGATGCCCTCGGCCTTCGGCGCACGGGAGTTTTTGGAGGTGAAAGCCAGCACGATCAGCGTGATGAGATAGGGCAGCAGCCGGTAGAAGTTGGCGTTCAGGCCGATCTCCGACAGCCAGTACACGCCATCGCCGTTGATGTCAAGACTGGAATAGGAGGCGGCGATGCATTTGAACAGACCGAACAAAAGCGCCGCGCCGGCCACGTTCAGCGGCTTCCAGTTGCCGAAGATCATAACGGCGAGCGCCAGGAAGCCGAAGCCGGCCACATCGCCCGTGGAGGCACAGTTGGCGGTGGTGAGCGCATAGACAAAGCCGCCCATGCCGGCCAGTGCGCCCGAAATGATCACGCCGGTGTAGCGCATTTTCACCACGTTGATGCCCAGCGAGTCGGCGGCCTGCGGATTTTCGCCGCAGGAGCGCAGCCGCAGTCCGAAGCGGGTTTTGTAAAGGATGATGGACAGAATGATGAAAATGAGGATGCAGATGTAGGTGCTCAGATAGACCTTGTGCAGGAAGGTCTCCCCAAGAAAGCCCAAGTCGGCGTTTTTATCAAAGCCCAGCATGGATTTTTTGATCATGAACCAGCTTGCGGCATCGCCGGTGGCCATTTGCAGTGTGTTCTGGTTGGCGATGATGCGGATGAGAAACAGCACCAGAGCCGGCGCCATCAGGTTCAAGGCGGTGCCGCCGATGGTCTGGTCGGCGCGCAGGTTGATGGCGGCAAAAGCCAGAAGCAGCGAGAAGATCGCGCCCAGAAGCGCGGCCACGGCCATGGTCATGAGCATGAAGCCCTGCAGGGCGATCCAGTTGTCCATTTCCTTGGCCACGTCGAACCAGCCGAGCTGCTGCACGACGCGAACGAACAAAACGCCGATGAATGCGCCGAAGATCATGATGCCTTCCAGCGCCAGGTTGATGATGCCGCTGCGCTCGGCAAAAATACCGGCCAGCGCCACGATCATCAGCGGAACGGCGTAGGTGAGAGTTTGACGAACGAGAAAGGACATTAGCTCTGCGCCTCCTTTCCTTCGGCGCTGTCATCCTTGGCGGACGGCTGCGCATCGGAGGTTTTTTTCTTTCGGCCGCCCAGCCACAGCTTGATGACCAGCGAGAAGGCGGACAGATACACGATCACGGAGATGATGACGTCCGTGATGTATTCGTTGTAGCTGGTGAGATTGGTCAGCTGCAGACCGGCGATGTCCAATATGGACATGAAAATGCCGGTGAAGATCACGGCGATGGGATTGGACACGGCCAGCAAGGCCACGGGGATGCCGTTAAATCCGGTGGCGGGCAGGCTCTGGTAGGTGGACCAGAAGAATTCCGTGTTGCCGGAGAGGTAGTAAAGGGAACCGGCAGCGCCCGAAAGGGCTCCGGCGATGGCCATGGACAAAACGATGTTGCGCTTGTCGTGGATGCCGGCGTAACGCGCGGCGTGGCGGTTGGCACCGCAGGCCTTCAGCTCATAGCCGAAGGTGGTTTTGGTCAGGAGAATGTAGACCAGAACGGCCAGCACGATGGCGATGAGGATGCCGCCGTTTACCTGCGAGCCGGGGAAGAGCTTGTCCAGCCCGAACTTCGGCGTTTGCACACCGTTGAAGCTGGTTTTGTAGATGTAGCCGGACTTGGTGTTTTCCACCACGTTTTTCAGATTGGATACGTCGAATACCCAAGTGACAACGTTGGCCGCGATCCAGTTGGTCATGATGCAGGCCAGCACTTCGTTGATGTTCAAAAGGGCTTTCAGCAGGCCGGGGATCGCGCCCCAAAGCGCACCGGCCACCATACCGCCCAGAAAGGCCAGCAGCCAGATGATCCACGCCGGGATCACTTCGCTCGGGATGCACAGGGCGATGAACAGCGTGGCGGCAGTACCGGCGAGATACTGGCCCGGAGCGCCGATGTTGAAAAGGCCGGTTTTGAAGGCCACGGCCACGGAAAGACCGGTGAGGATGAGCGGCGTTGCGCGGAAGAGCATATTGCCGAAGTTTGTGGGGTTGAAGCCGAAGGTGAGGTCTCCGGCGGCACTGCGGCCGGTGCTGAACAGGCCGCCGAAGATCAGGCGGATGCCCTCCCAGGTGGTCTTGCCGGAGATGCTCTTGTTGCAAAGGCCCACGATAAGGACCACCAGCGCACCGGCGGCCAGACCGATGAGAATGGACAGCAGCGAGGCCAGCACCGAGCGGGTGGCATCGCGCTTCCAGAGTGTGGTCAGTTTGTCTTTCAAGGCGTGTTCCCCTCCTTTGTCTGGCGCTTGGCACCGGCCATGTAAAGGCCGAGCTCTTCAATGCTGACGGTTTTCGGATCCAGCTCGCCCACCAGCTCGCCCTCGTACATCACGAGGATGCGGTCGGACAGGTTCATCACCTCGTCCAGCTCCAGCGAGACCAGAAGAACGGCCTTGCCCGCATCGCGCTGGGCCACGAGCTGACTGTGGATGTATTCGATGGCGCCAACGTCCAGTCCGCGCGTCGGCTGCACCGCCACGATGAGGGGAAGATCGCGGTCGATCTC
>CAYLSA010000077.1:0-4678 GCA_964386575.1 uncultured Oscillospiraceae bacterium
GCGCCGAGAGCGCCTGAATGGCGAAGGACATATCCATGATCTCCGCCGGATGGCCGTCGCCCGAGGCGAGGTTCACGAGCCGGCCCTCCGCGATGACGAACACGGTCTTGCCGTTCGGCAGCACATAGCCCGTGATGTTCTGGCGCGCCTCGTAGCTGTCCACGGCCAGCGCGCGCAGCTTTTCCATGGCGACCTCCACGTCGAAATGGCCGGCGTTGGTCAAGATCGCGCCGTCCTTGAGCAGCTCAAAATGCTCCGCCGAGATGACGTCCGTGTTGCCCGTGACGGTGCAGAAGATATCGCCGATCTTCGCCGCCTCGGCCATGGGCATCACGCTAAAGCCGTCCATCACGGCCTCGATGGCCCGCACGGGGTCGGTCTCCGTCACGATCACGCGCGCGCCGAGACCCTTGGCCCGCATGGCCACGCCCTTGCCGCACCAACCGTAGCCCGCCACGACCACGTCCTTGCCGGCCACGATGAGGTTCGTGCTGCGCATGATGCCGTCCCAAACGCTCTGGCCCGTGCCGTAGCGGTTGTCGAAAAGATGCTTGCAGTCGGCGTCGTTGACCATGACGGCGGGGAAGCGCAGCGTGCCGGCCTTGGCCATCTGGCGCAGACGGAGGATGCCCGTGGTGGTCTCCTCGCACGAGCCGAGTACCTGCGGCAGCAGATGGGCGAACTTCGTGTGCATCAGATGCACCAGATCGCCGCCGTCGTCCACGATGAGATTCGGCCCCACCGCGAGAACTTTTTCAAGGTTTTCCTCGTATTCTTCCATGGAGCAGCCATGCACGGCGTGGACTTCCAGCCCGCCGGACACCAGCGCCGCGGCCACATCGTCCTGCGTGGAGAGGGGATTGGAGCCGGTGATGTGCATCTCGGCACCGCCGCGCGCGAGCACGCGGCACAGATACGCGGTCTTCGCCTCCAAATGCACGGACAGCGCCACGCGCATACCGGCAAAGGGCTTATCGCGCTCAAACTGCTCGCCAATGGCGCGGCAGATGGGCATATGGCGCTCGACCCAGGCGATCTTCTTCTCGCCGGACGGCGCAAGGGACAGGTCTCGGATCGTACTCATACGGAAGCTCCCTCCAAAATAAATTTTCCAAGATCGGGCCGCACAGGGCCGACGTGTTCAATGGTACGCGCGGCAAACAGCGAGCCGATGTCCACGGCCGCCTGCATCGAATAGCCGCGCACGCGCGCGAATACAAAGCCGGAAAAGAAGCTGTCGCCCGCGCCGCTGGTGTCGCGTACGTCGGCGGCAAAGGGCACGCGGTGGCCGCCCTCGTCGGTTTCGCAGTCGTACCAAACCGCGCCCTTCGCGCCCGTGGTCACGACCATCGAGCGCAGACCGTAGGGCTTTACCCGCGCGCGCAGGACATCCAAAACCTGCTCGTTCGTACTCTGGGAAAAGTCCTCGTTCAGCAGGCGTCCGGCCTCGATCTCATTGCACACGAACGCCTCCATGCCGCGCAGACATTCGGGATTTTTCAGCAGGATCTCCATGTTGCTCGTGGCGGCGAAAAGGGGCTTTCCGTGCTTCTTCGCCAGCTCACAGCTACGGCGGAAGATATGCTCGCTGGTGTCGCACTCAAGGGCCACGGCGTCACACGAGGCGATGAATTCGTCGCCATGCTCGTCGATCATGCGCTCCATGTAGGAGAAATCGAGCTGCTGGCTGATGGACGCGGCCAGATCACCGTGCGCATCCGTTACCACGAGCCAAACGCCCATGCCGCCCGGCCCGACGGCCACATAGGAAACATCCATCCCGATGGCGCGCAGATGGTTCAAAACCGCGTCGCCCAGAGGGCCGGAATCCACGCTGGACAGGAAGCTGACCTGTGCGCCCGCGTGAAGCAGGTCCTCGGCGATGTTGCGGCCCACGCCGCCATGGATGAAGTCCACCGTGCCAACATTGCGGCCGCGCGGGTCGAAATGCTCCGTGGAGGGCCGGCCCATGCAGTCCATGAACACGGCCCCGACAGCGGCGATCCTCATGCGTTCACAGCCTTTCTCAGCGCCTCGGCGCGGTCGGTCTTTTCCCACGCCACGTCCAGATCCTCGCGGCCCATGTGGCCGTAGGCGGCCAGCTTGCGATAGATCGGGCGGCGCAGATCAAGGTCGCGGATGATGGCCGTCGGGCGCAGATCGAACACCTGTCCGATGGCCGCTTCCAGCTTCTCATCCGAAACGGTGCCGGTGCCGAAGGTGGTCACGTTGACGCTCACAGGCGTGGCCACGCCGATGGCATAGGCCAGCTGCACCTGGCACTTCTTCGCCAGGCCCGCGGCCACGATGTTCTTGGCCACCCAGCGGGCCGCATAGGCCGCGCTGCGGTCGACCTTGGTGGGGTCTTTGCCGGAGAAGGCGCCGCCGCCGTGGGGGGCGCTGCCGCCGTAGGTGTCCACAATGATCTTGCGGCCGGTCAGACCGGAGTCGCCCTGCGGGCCGCCGATGACAAAGCGGCCGGTCGGGTTTACATAATATTTCGTGTTCTCGTCGATCATGGCGGGGTCGAGGCTCGGCTTGATGACCAGCTCGATCATATCGCGGCGGATGGTCTCAAGGTCCACATCCGGCGAATGTTGCGTGGAAAGGACCACGGTGTCAACGCGCACGGGGCGGTCGTTTTCGTCGTATTCGATGGTGACCTGCGTTTTGCCGTCGGGCCGCAGATAGTCCACCAGACCCTCGCGGCGCACATCGGTCAGACGCTTGGCCATGCGGTGAGCCAGCGAGATGGGCAGCGGCATCAGCTCCGGTGTTTCGTCGCACGCGAAGCCGAACATCATGCCCTGGTCGCCCGCGCCGTTCGTGAGATCGTCGCCCTCGCCGCCGGCTTTCTTTTCCAGCGAGGCGTTCACGCCCATGGCGATGTCGCCGGACTGCTCGTCGATGTTCGTAAGCACGGCGCAGGTGGTGCCGTCAAAGCCGTATTTGGCGCGGTCGTAGCCGATGTCGCACACGACCTGACGGGCGATCTTGGGGATGTCCACATAGCAGCTCGTGGTGATCTCGCCCATGACGTACACGAGGCCGGTCGTGGCCGTGCACTCGCAAGCCACATGGCCGTTGGGGTCCTGCTCCAAAATGGCGTCCAGAATGGCGTCGGAGATCTGGTCGCAAATTTTGTCGGGATGGCCTTCGGTCACGGATTCAGAGGTAAAAAGATAGTGTCCCATATTCAAAAAACTCCTTTGTTATAATTTGCATCAAAAAAGCCTGCCGGTGATTCGGCAGGCATAAGAAATAATGGTATATTTCCTTATCTTCCGATTTACACCGCCGGATTTGGCACCTTACGCATTTTCTCGCAGGTTGCCGGGCTTCACAGGGCCGGTCCCTCCACCACTCTCGATAAGGTATTCAGTTCTTTCGCTCTCATTGAGCTCATCCATTGTATCACGAACGCACGCGTTGTCAAGCCCTTTCGCCCAAAATCGTCTCAAGACCCGTGCCGTCAAAGGCCGGAGTATAGGCGCTCTCGGCGCTGCTCGGCTCCTGGGTGTAGCCATCGAGTATGCCAAGGGCCCGCATATAGGCCGCCACGCGCTCGTATTCCTCGGCGGTGAGTCGGCGGTCGGGGCCGCCATGGCCGTTGGGGGTATATTGGCTCATCAGACTCACCATCACATCGCCGGGGCGGAAGGTATCCGCGATCCAGTCGAGCACGCCGAAGCTGTTGTCAAGCTCGCCCGGCAGGACCAGATGGCGGATGAGAACGCCCGAGCGCATCACGCCCTCGTCATCAAGCACATAGGGTCCCACCTGGCGGAACATCTCCATGATCGCAGAGCGTGCCACCTGCGGATAATCCGGTGCGCCGGACAGTCGTGCGGCCAGTGCGCAGTCGGAATACTTCAGATCGGGCATATAGATCTGTATCTTTCCGGCGAGCATTTTGAGTGTGATGGGCTTGTCATAGCCGCCGCTGTTCCATACGACTGGGATCGACGGCGGCGGGTCGAGCGCCTCGCGTACTGCCAGCGCATAATGCGTCGGTGTGACAAGATCGAGGTTGTGAACACCCTCGGCTTCGAGAGAGCGAAACACGGCGCGCAGCTCATCCACCGCGAGTTTTTGCCCCTGCTGCCGGGCGCTGATGTCGTAGTTCTGGCAGAATACACAGCGCAGGTTGCATCCGGAAAAAAATACGGCACCCGCGCCGCGTGTTCCGCTGATGCACGGTTCCTCCCAATCGTGGCGTGCCGCGCGCGCAACGACCGGCTCCCAAGGCATTGCACAATATCCGACCGCCTCGCTTCGGTCAATGCCGCAGTTTCGCGGACATAGCGAACAATTCATACTCATGCACCCAAAGTCGATTTATATTCTGTCGTTATTTCGCATATTCATATTGATATGCATTGCTTTCCTCGCTAAAGGAATCGCGCAGGCCGTCCGTCACGACCACGCGGCCGTCCGCCGTGATGAGAACAAGCTCAAAGCCGCCGTCCGCGCGGCAGGCCTCCAGCGCCGCCTGTTCGCCCAGAACGAACATCGCCGTGGACAGAGCGTCCGCGCGTGCGCCGTCGTCGCAAACCACGGTCACGGAGCGCAGCCCGTTTTCCACCGGTGCGCCGGTCTCGGGGTCGAGGATGTGGCTGTAGCGCACGCCGTTTTGCTCAAAATAGCGCTGGTAGTCCCCGGAGGTCACGACCGCCTT
>CAYLSA010000078.1:0-4538 GCA_964386575.1 uncultured Oscillospiraceae bacterium
GACGTTTACAAAACCAGCGTTCACAGCTATACCCACGGCCATGTGTATGACGTGATCGTGTCGAAGGATTATCTCCTGCCCGGCGACCGCGTTTTGCTCATCGACGATTTTCTCGCCAACGGCGCCGCGCTGGATGGCTTGTGCGACCTTGTGTCCCAGGCCGGAGCCACGCTGGTCGGCGCGGGCATTGCCATTGAAAAGACCTTCCAGCCTGGCGGCAAGCGGCTGCGCGAGCGTGGGCTGAAGATCGAATCGCTGGCGCAGGTGTCCTATATGGACGATGCCGGCGTGATCCGCTTCGAGCCGGAAAACTGATACCGTTCAGCCTTTGCGCTGTGGTATGATAAAACAAACAAATATTTTTTAGGAGGAACACCATGAAGAAGATTCTCGCTCTGCTTCTTGCTCTGTGCATGGTTTTCGCCCTGTGCGCCTGCGGCGCCGAGGCCCCTGCCGAGGAAGAGACCACCGCCCCTGCTGAAGAAGCCACCACCGCTGAAGAGACCGCCGAGACCGAAGAGGCTGCCGAGACCGAAGAGACCGCTGCTGCGGATCTGAAGGTCGGCTTCATCTTCCTGCACGACGAAAACTCCACCTACGACCTTAACTTCATCAACGCCGCCAAGGCCGCTTGCGAAGCCAAGGGTGTGGAGTGCGTTCTCATGACCAACATTCCCGAAGGCCAGGAGTGCTACGACGCCGCTGTTGAGCTGGCGGACGAAGGCTGCGACATCGTGTTCGCCGACAGCTTCGGCCACGAGGACTACATGATCCAGGCTGCGAAGGAATTCCCCGAAGTCGAGTTCTGCCACGCCACCGGCACCAAGGCCCACACCGAGGGTCTGGACAACTTCCACAACGCTTTCGCCTCCATCTATGAAGGCCGCTACCTCGCCGGTATCGCTGCCGGTATGAAGCTCAACGAGATGATCGCCAACGGCGAGTTCACCGAAGACGAAGCCAAGGTCGGCTATGTCGGTGCGTTCACCTACGCGGAAGTCGTTTCCGGCTACACCTCCTTCTTCCTGGGCGTCCGCTCCGTGTGCCCGAGCGCCACGATGGAAGTCACCTTCACCGGCTCCTGGTACGACGAGACCGCCGAGAAGGAAGGCGCGAACCTGCTCATCGCCAACGACTGCAAGCTCATCAGCCAGCACGCTGACTCCATGGGCGCCCCCACCGCCTGCGAGACCGCCGGTGTCCCCAACGTCTCCTACAACGGCTCCACCGTGGACGCCTGCCCCAACACCTTCATCGTTTCCTCCCGCATCGACTGGACTCCCTACTTCGAGTACATGATCGACTGCGTTGCCAATGGCGAGGCCATTGACGCCGACTGGTGCGGCGACCTGTCCACCGGCTCCGTGGTTCTGACCGACGTCAACACCGCCGCCGCTGCCGAGGGCACCGTCGAGGCCATTGAGCAGGCCACGGCCGATCTCGAGGCCGGCACCGTTCACGTGTTCGACGCTTCCTGCTTCACCGTTGGCGGCGAGGCTCTGGACAGCTACCTGGCCGACGTTGACACCGACGCCGACTACACCCCCGACACCGAGGTCATCACGGACGGCTACTTCCACGAATCCGAGTTCCGCTCCGCTCCTTACTTCGATCTTCAGATCGACGGCGTCACCCTGCTCAACCAGATGTTCTAATGTAATGATGGGGCAAGCTCCGGTTCTTCCGGGGCTTGCCCTCATGCTTAAAGCGGTTTTCTCACGCTGCTGCA
The DNA here is from genome assembly GCA_964386575.1 of uncultured Oscillospiraceae bacterium. GTDB lineage: Bacteria > Bacillota > Clostridia > Oscillospirales > Oscillospiraceae > CAJOIG01. Next base: position 1,730 of record CAYLSA010000078.1, read on the forward strand.
AAGAGCAGCGCAGCGACGGCAGACCCCGCTCGCTGCTGCGCTGCTCTTTGCAGTATTGTGCCTTTTTTGAATCTAAAACAGATCGGATGTGAAGCCCTTTGGAAAACAAAACAGCCGCCGTGAAAATGTGCAACATCACCAAAACCTTCGGCAGCGTCGTGGCCAACGAGAACGTCAGCCTTGACATCTGCAAAGGGGAGATCCTTGCACTGCTCGGCGAAAACGGCAGCGGCAAGACCACGCTGATGAATATGCTTTCCGGTATCTATTTCCCCGATGCCGGCCAGATCTTCATTAATGGTGAGGAGGTCGTGATCCGTTCGCCGAAGGATGCCTTTGACCACGGCATCGGCATGATCCACCAGCACTTCAAGCTCGTCGACGTGCTCACGGCCACGGAAAACATCGTACTCGGTCTCAAGGACAAGGGCCGTCTCGATCTCAAGGCCGCCAGTGCGCGCATCCGCGCCATCTGCGAGCAATACGGCTTCGAGGTGGACCCCGAGCAGAAGATCTACAATATGTCCGTTTCCCAGAAGCAGACCGTGGAGATCATCAAGGTCCTCTACCGCGGCGCGGACATCCTCATTCTGGACGAGCCCACCGCCGTTCTGACCCCGCAGGAAACCGAAAAACTCTTCGCCGTTTTGCGCAAGATGCGGGCCGACGGCAAGGCCATCGTGATCATCACGCATAAGATGCACGAGGTCGAGGAGCTTTCCGACCGCGTGTGTGTGCTTCGCCATGGGCAGTACATCGGCTCCATGATCACCGCCGAAACGAACGCGCAGGAGATGACCGACATGATGGTCGGCCACTCCGTCAAGCTCAACATCGCCCGCCCCGATCCGGTCGATCCCAAGACCCGCATCGAGGTCAAGGGTCTGACCGTCACCTCGGCCGACGGCATCCGCAAGCTCGATGACGTCTCCTTCACCATCAACAGCGGCGAGATCCTCGGCATCGCGGGCATCTCCGGCTGCGGCCAGAAGGAGCTACTGGAGGCCATCGCCGGTCTTCAGCCGACCGACAGCGGCAGCATCTGCTACATCGAGGACGATGGCACCCGCGAGGAAATGCTGGGCAAAAAGCCGCTGGAGATCGCCGCCATGGGCGTATCGCTCTCGTTCGTGCCGGAGGACCGTCTCGGCATGGGGCTCGTGGGCAATATGGACCTGGCCGACAATATGATGCTGCGCTCGTTCCGCAGCGGCCACTCCCTGTTCACCGACCGCAAGACCCCCGCCCATCTGGCGGAGAACGTGGTGGAGGAGCTGGAAGTGAACACGCCGGGCATCCACACCCCGGTGCGCCGTCTGTCCGGCGGCAACGTGCAGAAGGTACTCGTCGGGCGCGAGATCGCCTCGGCCCCCACCGTTCTGCTCACGGCCTACGCCGTGCGCGGCCTCGACATCAACGCCTCGTACACGATCTATGACCTCATCAACAAGCAGAAGGAAGCCGGTGTGGCCGTGGTATTCGTGGGCGAGGATCTGGACGTGCTGCTGGAGCTTTCCGACCGTATTCTCGTGCTTTGCGGCGGCAAGGTCAGCGGCATCGTGGACGGCCGCACGGCCAGTAAATGGGACGTCGGCATGATGATGACAAAGCTTGGAGGTGTGAAAGAGGATGAATAAGCAGCATAAGACCCCGCTGGTACACATCGTCAAGCGCAGCGATATGCCCGCATGGAACGCATGGCTCATCCGTATCCTCGCCATCGTGATCGCGCTGGTCGTGTGCGCGCTCGTCACCATGCTTCTGACCGGCGACGATCCCATCGCCATTTACGGCACCATTTTGAAAGGTGCCTTCGGTACCGCGCGCAAAACCTGGACGACCTTCCAGAGTCTCGCCATTCTGCTTTGCATCTCGCTGGCTGTCACGCCCGCGTTCAAGATGCGCTTTTGGAACATCGGCGCGGAGGGCCAGGTGCTCATCGGCGGTCTCGCCGCCGCTTCGTGCATGATCCTGCTCGGCGATAAGATCCCGAACGCCCTGCTCATCGCCATCATGACCGTGGCCAGCATCGCGGCGGGCGCCATCTGGGCCGCCATTCCCGCCTTTTGCAAGGCCAAGTGGAACACCAACGAAACGCTTTTCACCCTGATGATGAACTATGTGGCAACGCAGCTCGTGGCCTTCTTCGTCATCGTGTGGGAGGTTCCCAAAGGCGCCGGCCAGATCGGCATCATCAACCAGTCCACGGAGGCCGGCTGGCTGCCCGTGATCGGCGGGCAGAAATACCTGCTGAACATCCTCGTCGTGGCCACCATCACCGTTTTGCTGTATGTCTACCTCAACTACAGCAAGCACGGCTATGAGCTTTCCGTTGTGGGCGAGAGCGAGCGCACGGCGCGTTACGTCGGCATCCGCGTTGAGCGCGTCATCCTGCGCACGATGCTGCTGTCCGGCGCGATCTGCGGCGTGGCAGGTCTGCTTCTCGTGGCGGGCACCAACCACACCATCACCACCACCATCGCCGGCGGCCAGGGCTTCACAGCCGTCATGGTATCGTGGCTGGCACAGTTCAACCCCCTCACCATGATCTTTTCCAGCGGCCTGCTGGTGGTGCTTGACCGCGGCGCCAGCGAGATCGCGAAATCGTTCAGTCTCAACGAATCGTTCGCGGATATCCTCACGGGCATCATCCTGTTTTTCATCATCGGCTGCGAGTTTTTCATCCGCTACAAGCTCAGCTTCCGCAAAGCCGCTAAGAAGGAGGAGAATGACTGATGTTTGACCTTGTCTCCTTTATCCCCCGTGCCGTCATGCAGGGCATTCCCCTGCTGTATGGCAGCACCGGCGA
>CAYLSA010000079.1:0-4453 GCA_964386575.1 uncultured Oscillospiraceae bacterium
CTCATCATCAGTCCGCGCGTCCAGCCGGAGGAGTCACCCAGACAGTGCAGGCCGGGCAGAGAGGTGTTGAAGTCGGCATCCATCTTCACGCGGTTGGAGTAGAACTTCAGCTCCGGCGAATACAGCAGCGTTTCATACGCGGCGAAGCCGGGCACGACCTGATCCATGGCCTTGATGAAGTTGATGATGTTGATCATGGCGCGGTAGGGCATGGCGGCGGTGATGTCGCCGGCCACGGCATCGGGCAGCGTGGGGCGCACGTTCGTCTGCACAAGCTCCTTGTCCCAGGTGCGTTTGCCGTCCAGAATGTCGCCGAAGCGCTGGACGAGGATATGGCCGTTGGCAAGCATATTGGTCAGCTCGCCCACCTTCTGCGCATAGGCGATGGGCTGGTTGAACGGCACGGAGAAGTTGTGGGAGCAGAGGATGGAAACGTTGGTGTTGTCGCTTTTCAGCTCCTTGAACGAGTGGCCGTTGACCACGGCGAGACCGTTGTCGTAGTTCTCCTGCGCCACAAAGCCGCCGGGGTTCTGGCAGAAGGTGCGGACTTTATTCTTAAACGGCGCGGGATAGCCGATGAGTTTGGATTCATACAAAACGCGGTTGACCACGTCCATGACCTCGTTGCGCACTTCCACGCGCACGCCGATGTCGACCGTGGAGGGAACATGGTCGATGCCATATTCCGAGCACTGCGTTTCCAGCCAGTCCGCGCCGCGGCGGCCCGTGGCCACAACGGTCTCGTCTGCGCGCAGTTCGAAGTCCTGATGGCCGTCATGGTAGGTGATGCCGGCGCAGCGGCCGTTTTCCACGATGAAGCCGGTGCATTCGGTGTCGAACAGGATCTCCACGCCGTGGTTTTGCAGCCAGTGCTCGATGTCTTCATACAGCTGGTGGGCGCGCTCGGTGCCGAGATGGCGGATCGGGCAGCTCACAAGGCGCAGACCCGCGCGGATGGCGCGGGTGCGGATGGCCTTGACCTCGTCCGTTTCCTCCTGGCCTTCGATGTGTTCGTCCGCGCCGAATTCCAGATAGATGCCGTCGGTATAGTCGATGGTCTGCTGCGCCACATCCGCGCCCACGAGCATGGGCAGATCGCCGCCGACCTCATAGCTGAGCGAGAGCTTGCCGTCCGAAAACGCGCCCGCGCCGGAAAAGCCGGTGGTGATGGCACAGTAGGGCTTGCAGTTTAAGCAGCGCTTGGTCTGCTCCTTGGGGCAGCGGCGGTTTTCTACGGCCTTGCCCTTTTCCACGATGGTGATCTTCTTCTTGCTGCCAAGGCGAAGCATTTCCACCGCGGTGAAGATACCGGCAGGGCCGGCGCCGACGATAACGACATCTGTTTTCATATAGACACAACCAATCCTGATAAAATAGGTGCTTTTCACACAAAGTCTATGATATAATAAAACAAGAATAAAATCAAGAGATGGGACATATGGATATCTTACTGATCGGACATGATTATAAATACGCCGCCGAGCAAATGCTGCTCACGCTCTATCCGGCCGAGCGTCCGGTATACCCATCGGCGCCGCCGCAGGGCGAGCGGGTGGAACTGGCGCTTGAAGACGGCATGGCGCGCTGTACGCTGGTGACGGCGCAGGGCGCGTTCCATGGCGAGGCCGCCGTGGAACCTTACGCCACGGCGCTTGAGCAAAACCGGCAGGAGCAGCGGGCTGTGAAGCTGGCGTTTTACCGTGCGGCGCTCGCCTCGGGCCACGAAAGGCCCGTTTGGGGCGCGCTCACGGGCGTAAAGCCCGGCAAACTCATGGCGCGCTATCTCTCCGAGGGAAAAACGGCGGCGGACTTTGCCCGCGATTTTGACGTTTCGCCGGCGCGCACGGCCATATGCGAAACCACCACCCGCGCCACGCTGGCGGCGAAGGACTCGCTGGCGGAAGGGGATGTGTGCTTGTATGTGGGCATCCCGTTTTGCCCCACGCGCTGCGCGTATTGCAGCTTCATCGCCTCGGCGGTGGGCACGAATCTCAAGCTCATGGAGCCGTATCTCGCGGCACTGCGGCGGGAGATCGAGCTCACGGCGAAAAAAGTGCGCGCGGCGGGGCTGCGTCCGGTGGCGCTGTATATGGGCGGCGGCACGCCCACCACGCTTTCGGCCGAACAGCTGGATGCACTGTGCGGAGCCCTGGCGGCGGAATTTGATCTTTCCGCTCTGCGCGAGTATACCATCGAGGCCGGACGGCCCGACACCATCACGGCGGAGAAGCTGCGCGTGATGAAGCGCCATGGCGTCACGCGCGTGTCCGTCAATCCACAGACCATGTCCGATGAGGTCCTCGCGGCCATCGGCCGCTTCCACACGGCGCAGGATATACTCGATGCGCTCGCGCTGGTGAGAGCGGAGGGCGGCTTTGAGGTGAACATGGATCTCATCGCGGGCCTTCCGGGCGACAGCACGGCGGGCTTTTCCCACACGCTGGATTCCGTGCTCGCTCTTGCGCCGGAGAATATCACCGTTCACACCCTGTCGATCAAAAACGGCTCGTATCTGGCCCAGCGGCCGGAAACGCTGCCTGCGGCCTCGGAGGTGGCCTCCATGCTGGATGAGGCGGCGCAGCGGCTGGGTGCGGCGGGTTACGCGCCGTATTATCTCTATCGCCAGAAGTATATGTCCGGCGGGTTTGAAAACCTTGGCTGGGCCAGGCGCGGCACGGAGAATCTCTACAACATCTGCATGATGGAGGAACTGTGCGACGTGATCGCGCTGGGCGCGGGAGGGTCGAGCAAATTCCCCGCGCCGGACGGCTCCATCCGCCGGCAGGTGAACCCCAAATATCCCAAGGAATATATTGAAAGGATCGGGCAAAGTGGCCTTTGACTTAAACACCATCAACGCGGCGGCGGCCGCGGACCCCGCGGGCTTCATCGCCGAATGTGACGCCGCATACAGCGCCCGGATCGCCCAGGCGGCCGAACGCATTATTGAAAATCTATCGTCGAGTCCCATCGTGCTGCTGTCGGGGCCGTCCGGCTCCGGTAAGACCACCACGGCTATGCGTCTGCGCGATGAACTGATGCGTCGGGGCGTGACGAGCTACAGCGTGGCCATGGATAACTATTTTCATACCGTGTCGCCGGAAACGACGCCGCGCACGGAAACGGGCGAATATGACTTTGAAAGCCCGCTGTGCATGGATATGGCGCTGCTGAACGAGCATTTCACGCGCCTTTCGCGCGGCGAATCCGTCGCCGTGCCGCGCTTTGATTTTACCAGCCGCAGTCGGGCGGCGGACGCGTCGATGACCCTGACGCTCGGGAAAAACGAGGTTGCCATCTTCGAGGGCATCCACGCGCTCAACGGCGCCATCACGGCTGTGCATCCCGAGGCATTCAAGCTCTATATCTCCGCGCGCAGCAACATCACCGATGCCGCCGGGGAATACGCCTTTAAGGGCACCTGGCTGCGCATGGTGCGCCGCGTGGTGCGCGATAACCTCTTTCGCGCTTCCGACCCGGCGGAAACGCTGGGGATGTGGGCCAATGTGCGCGCGGGCGAGCGCAAGTATATCACGCCCTATCGCGCGCAGGCGGATATGCAGATCGATACCGCCTTTGCCTATGAGCCGGGGGTGATGCGACCCATCGCGGCGGAGCTGTTCCGGCAAGTGCCGGAGGGCATCGGTTATTATGAGGAGATCGCGGCGGTGGCTCCGGCGCTGGAGCGCTTTGTGGCCATCGATGCGGCGCTTTTGGCGCCGGATGCCATGCTGCGCGAGTTTATCGGCGGCAGCCGCTATCGGTATTGACGGCGTATAAAACCGAATAACGACAAAAACAGCGCCGCCCATTCGGTAAGTGTTCATAAAACAGTTAAGCATCAGTGTGGCAATTTCCACGCCGATGCTTTCTGTTTTGCCATTTTGGTTGACCTCCTTTTTGATAATGGGTATAAAAAAAGACCGCCAACTTTTCGCACATTGCGACCAGTCAACGGTCTGTTTTTCAGTATTCAGTTGTCAGGGTTAGCTCGGCAAATGGTAATTAGTTGCTGTACTGTGGCAACTCGCTTTCTTCTACGGCAACTGCCTCAAGGTCAGTATTGTGCCAATAAGAGCCAATGTCTGCACTTGTAAAGTATTCAAAATTACCTGTGGTAGATTTTAGGTTGCCAGTTTTCACTCCATAGCAACCATAAATCAATTCATAACTTGTTCCATCAGAGAGATTAAATCTGAAACTGGTTATCTCTGATCCTGTAGTTTCTTCTACCGCTTTGTTGCTTAAGTCTAAACGCTCAAACATATCATACAAGGATTTTATAGTTTCTTCTTCAACAATGACTTTCTTTTCTGCTGACACAGGTACTCCGACAAAGTGGTACATTTCAACATTCTCAACGTCACCAACCTCAAAGGGCAAGTCAACATTGACTGTCTTATTGTTGCAACCCGCCAGAGCTAACACACAGACTAACACTAAAACTAATGCT
>CAYLSA010000080.1:0-4443 GCA_964386575.1 uncultured Oscillospiraceae bacterium
ACGGCGCTCACGCTCCGCGCGCTTTCGCAGGCAATGGGCTATTCCGAATTTTACGTTTCGCGCCGCTTTCGCGAGATATCCGGCATGACGCTGCGCGATTATCTGCGCTATCGGCGGCTGGCCTTTGCACTCAAACGCCTGCGCGACACGGACGACGGCATTTTGGATATTGCCCTTGATTACGGCTTTTCCTCCCACGAGGCGTTTACTCGCGCGTTCCGCGAGGCTTACGGCGTCAGCCCAAGCGAGTACCGGCGGCATCCGCGGCCCGTGGTGCTGCGCACGCAACTGCATCCCTTTGACTGCTACTTAATGGGCATTGGAGGCACCGGTATGGCCGAAACGAACGGCGAAGTGAAGATCTATTTTGCAACCATCCCTGCGCACAAATTCCTGCACATCCGCAACTACGAAAGCATTGGCTATTGGGATTTCTGGCAGAAGCAGGCGCTGATCCCCGGCGCGGACTGTGACACGATCTGTGGTCTGCTGGAAAGCATCCCCGAAAAGCTCGATGATCTCGGCGGCGAGGAGGCGGATAGCTCTGCCGGTCAGATCATGGCGTTCATCAACGAACCCACCGGCCGCTTGTGCAGTTGGGGCATCCCGCTGGCGGAGGCCTACGGCGTGCGCCTGGGCGTGGATTACAGCGGCCCCGTGCCGCAGCCGCTGCAGCTAATGGACGTGGCGGAGGGCGAATATATCGTGTTTGAACACGGGCCGTTTGACTTTGAAACGCAGAATCAGGCCGTGGAGGCGAAGATCGAGGCGGCCATGAAGGCGTTTGACTATTCGGCGGCGGGCTATGAACTCGATACCACGCCGGGACGTGTGTTTTACTTCTACCACGACTGCACGCGCTACTGGAAATACATCCGTCCGGTTCGGCGGCTTGAAACCTGAATCGAAAAACAGCACCCGCGCTCCAAAGTTGAGCGCGGGTGCTGTTGTCATTGCGCCTGCGCCGCCACGGGCGGCAGACAGACTTTGGCCGGTGCGGGGCGATATTGCCGCGCGGCCTCGGCGATGGTGTCGCGAGCGCGTCGGGGGCGGAAACCAAGCTCCCGTTCGGCGCGTTCGCTGGAAAAACGTGTGTTCGCGCCCAGCGCGTCCAGTGCACAGGCCGTGTAAAGCGGTCTCTCGCCGTCCCACGCGCGCACCAGCGGCAGCGCAAGGCGGGCGAGGTATCGGGGCATACACACGCGCCGCGGCCCGTCCAGCGTCGTCTGGACACATTCAAACAGCTCCTGCATGGAAACATAGCGGCCCGACAGAATGTAGCTGCGTCCGGCCACACCCTTGTCCGCCGCGAGAAGAACACCCTGCGCCGCATCGCGCAGATCGACAAGCTCGATCCCGCCGCGCACGCCGAAATGCAGTGTGCCATTGGCCAGCGCGCGGATGAGTCGGTCAAGCGGCTCGTTTGCTGCCTCGTCGTTGGGGCCGATCAGTGCGCTCGGCAGCGCGATCACGCAGTCAAGCCCGTCCTTTGCGGCCTGCATCACGGCGGCGCAGGCGGCGGCCTTGCTCCGGCCATAGGCGCTGCGCACGCAGTTCGTCTCGTAAACCGCCGGTTCATGCGCAAGGCCAAGCCCCGTCGGGGCCAAAGCGTACGCGCTGGCGACATACACCAGCCGCCGCACCGGCTGTGCGGCGCAGGCTTCCAAGATATTCTGCGTGCCGGTCTGATTCACGGCGACGAGCGCCGGATCGGCCGTGTCCGACAGACTCAGATGTTCGGCGGTGTGGATGACCACGGTGTACTTCCGCGCCTCGGCGCGGAAAATATCGAGCAGGGCGGCCTTTTCGCCCACGTCCGCGCCATACAGGCGGATATCGCTCGCCTCCGGACGCATGGCCTCCGGCCGGTCGATGCCCACGATGCGCACGCCGCGCGGCTTGAGACGGGCAATGATGTGGCGCGCAAGCGGACTGCACGCGCCGGTGATGATGTAATCGGCTGGCATAATGGCTTCCTCCTTCAAATGCCTTTGGAGGGAGTATGGCCCATTTTTCCGCGTTTTAGACCGCCGACGTTTGACGAATCCGCCGCAATGCTCGCAATGTTTTTTTATTCACTTCGCAGGGCCACAACGGGGTCCTTCTTTGCGGCCGAGCGGGAGGGGATGATGCCGGCGATGAGCGTGAGCAGCACGCTGATGGCCACAAGGGCCACGCCCACATAGACGGGCAGCGCGGCGCTGAGATTGCCGATGCCGGTGAGTTTGTGCAAAATGAGGTTGATCGGGATGCACAAAAGCCACGTCACACCCACGCCGATCACGCCCGAGGCAAAGCCGATGATAACGGTTTCGGCGTTAAACATACTGGAAACGTTGCGCTTGGATGCGCCGATGGCACGCAGGATGCCGATCTCCTTGGTGCGCTCCTGCACGCTGATGAGCGTGATCACGCCGATCATGATGGACGAGACGATCAAACTGATGGACACGAACGCGATGAGTACATAGGTGATGGCGTCGATGATGGTCGTCACGGACGACATGATAAGCCCCACATAATCCGTGTAGCTGATCTGATGCAGCTCATCCTCGCCGTCGTTATATTCCGCGATGGCCTCCTCGATGAGGTCTTTATCCGCAAAGGAGGCGGCATACAGACTGATGGAATAGGGCACGTCGGCATCCACGCCGCCGAGCAGCGACAAATTGCGGTCGTAGCTTGCATCGGAAAATGTCACGCACGCATCGTACAGCGCGGCGCGGCGTTCGCGCGTGAGGGTGATGAGAAGCGCGTCGAGGCTATCGGAGAGTTCCTGTTCGTCCGCGTCGGCATACTGCATCTCGGCGGAGGCGGCGTATTGCGCTTCGATCTGCGTTGTGACGCCCTGCATCACATAGTCCGCAAGCTCCTCATCCGTCATATCCGAGAGATAGCCGCGGATGGTGTCCTCATTCATGCCGGTCTGCTCCACGATGGCGGACAGCAGCATATCCTCCATGTCCTCGCGGGTCATATCGGCCATCAGCGGTTCGGTCGAGGCGGCCACGGTGTCCTCATCCGGCACAGACTGGATGGCCACATACAGCGCGGCGCGTCCGGCGGTGTCGAGGCTTTCGACGTAATGGTTAAAGGCGATGGCCTTCTCGCGCTCGCTCCGCTCGCCGCTCTGGTCGGCGAAGGGCAGACCGGTGAAAATGTCGGTGTCGGGCGTTTCCTTCTGGGCCTTCAGGGCTTCGGAATCCTGCGTGGCTTCGATCACATGGTCGGTCAGCGCGGCGGTGTAGGCCACGGCGCCCGTGAGCATCCCGCCAACGGCATCTTCATCCGGACGGACAATGCCGACCACATGGATACGCTCGGCATTGGAATAGAGATAGCGCAGGCCCGCGTCCGTTTCGCGCAGGTCTGTATAAAAGCCGGTGGCCTCATCCAGCGAGTAGCAGTCCGCCGGCAGGATCAGCCGGAAATCGGCGTCGCCCAGGTCTTCATACGACCAGCTTCGCGTGGTGGTCTCCACGCTTTCGTGGTTCATGACGGCCTGCGTCAGCTCGTCGAGCTCCTCCATGGGCAAAAGCCCCAGTGCGTAGAGATACAGGTCGAACATCTCGTTGGCTCCGTCCACGACCAGCACGACCTCGTTCCATTCCGTTGGCCAGTGGCCATAGACCAGATCGTACTGCTTCTCGATCACAGGGCTGATCAGCTCGCCGTTCGTGCCGGGAAGCATCTGCTGCCAGGTGGTGTAGCCGCCGCTTTGCTGCATCATGGACGCCATGGGCAGTGAGGACATATCCGTCTCGCCGCCGAGCATCGCGCCGAAGCGGTCGTTCATCACGGTCATGGCATCCGAACGCAGGATGTCGCCATTTTCGTTGCGGGTGTAAAACAGCATATCCAGATTATAGCCGTACTGCACGCCGCTCACGGCCTTGCTGAGCGGGTCGGTTTCGCTTTCCATGCGGGTGTCCAGATATTGCTTGAACGCGCCCAGATCGTTCACATCCGCGTCCAGCTCGCTCATGGCGTTTATCATGTCGAAGACCATGGTTTTCTGGTAAACGGCGTCGTTTTCGTGGCCCTCGGCGGCTTTGGCGTTATCCATAAAGCTCGACATCAGCGAGCTCATATCGATGTTTTCCTGCTGCAAAGTGAGCGGGTAGGACGAAAGCGTCTGCTCCTGCACGTCGTCGATGTAGTTGGTCGTGCCCTGCGAAACGGCGAAGATCAGCGCGATGCCGATGATGCCGATGGAGCCGGCAAAAGCCGTGAGCAGGGTGCGGCCCTTCTTGGTGAAAAGGTTGTTGAGCGAAAGGCCGAAGGAGGTGGAAAAGCGCATGGAGGGCAGCTTTTCCTTTTTCGCGTTGGCAAGCGCGGCCTTATCCGCGGCGGTGGCGGCGGCCAGCTCCTCGTCCGTCATGGGGTTTGAGTCGGACAGGATCTCGCCGTCGAGCATACGCACGGTGCGCGTGGCGTAGCGCT
>CAYLSA010000081.1:0-4210 GCA_964386575.1 uncultured Oscillospiraceae bacterium
CAGCTCCAGCAGATTCTCGCTGCGCGTTTCAAACAGACCGGCCGGCGAGACATCCACAATGCGCACATCGGAATAGTTCTTCGCCCACACCGCAAGACGGGAGTTGGGACGTTTTGTTCCGCCTTGCCCACTTCCTCCAATATTTTTCAGATCACAGCTCTGCACATTTCCAAACCATGAGACGATCGTCAAAAGGCAACCAATCTGTTCTTCTACCGATAGCGCGATAAACTTATTCCGCCCCTCTACAACTGTTTCCGCAATGCTGCCGGGACACTTGGCAAACACCGAATCGGTCAGCTTATGGCACAGCAGATCATACAGCGCGAGATTCTCCTCCGCCGTGATGTGGTCGTGCTTCGCGTCGGGCACAATGGCCGAGCCGTCCCGCTTCTTCTGGGCAAAGGCCTCCAGCCGCTTGACATAGCGCTCCATCGCGGCACCGAGGATCAGCGGCATACAGGAGGACACTACAATTTGCCTTCCCCCGCCGGATTTCCCTCTCAGCACCATGCGCATCCCGTCCGCTTCGATGACGGTGTAGATCTTGATCTTTCGCCCGCCAAGCAAAAGCCGGACATCCTCCACCGCCTTGCCGCCGTTGACGGCGGAGATGGTTCGGGTAACATACGCCAGAGTGAAGCGCTCATCCTCCGGCACCCGTCCGGCATACATAAGCTCGATCGGCACGAACATGATGTCCTTCTTGCCCTTGATGGTGTAGGAGGCCAGCATATAAAACGATGCGGTGGTCTTGTTGTAGCCGCCGTATTTTTCCGGCGGCAGATCCGCCTTGCGCGGAACGAGGCCCGTTCCGGCCTTCAGCGGCATCTGGTCGAACAGTCCACCCTTGCGGCAGAAGGCATACCGCGTCAGATGCACGGCGTTTTTCTCCGCTGTTTTCTTCACCGCCGCGATGTCCGCCTCGCCGCGCCACACGGTCTTGCCGCCCATCGTTAGCGCTCGGCAGAACAGCGCCTTCGTATTGAGCGAATATTCCTGCCGCACGTCGAACCAGCGTTTTGTGAAGCGCTCATGATACACATTGCCCACCACGATGTTGAGATAGGCATCCTTCGCGTGGTGCAGATCGTTGACGGCGCGGCTTTTGAATATCTCAAACTCCTGCCGGAAGCGCGACACCAACCCCGCCTTGACGTACACGATCTGCGTTTCGGGATACAGCTCCCCAAGCAGCTGCGCCACAACCTTGGTGGACTGGCGCGTTTCCACGAGCTGGCGGTTGATGAACTGGTGCAGCTCGTCATCCGTGAAGCCCGTTGCGCGGGTCAGGCGCTTGAACTTTTCCTCGTTTATCAGCCTGTTTTTCAGCAGCTGTTCCCACCACGGACGCATCTTCGCGCGGATGGCCTCATCGATGGGATAGCGGTCGGTCTTGGCTCCATTGGCCGAGGACAGGCACAGCACCTTGTTGTTCAAAATGCTGTCATCCTGCACCTTCGACTGCGGATAGATGTGGTCGATATCGTAAGCCTTGCTCGCCAGCCGGCTCAGCTCGATCGGCTCGCCGGTGTACATACAGCGGCCAAGCTGCATATAGTAAAGGAACAGCTTGTCGCCCTGCAAGCGGTTATCCGCCATATCGCCCATGGCCAGAAGCTCCGCCTCCAGCGCCCGCACCTCGTCCGTTTTGATGGTCTTATACAGATCGAGTATCTGCTGCCGGCGCGTGATCGAGCGCTTGCCGCGCTGGTCCTCGCGTCCGCCGCGCGCCATCTCCACGAATATTTTCTCCGGCGCGCCGCCCATGGCCTTGACCACCTCGCGCGTCACTTCCAGCGTGCGGATGATGGGACGCTTTACGGCGTTGGACACATACATATCATCCAGCCGCTCGGACAGCGACTTGGGATGCTCGGCATAATACGCGGCGGCAAAGGCATCGATCTGCTCGCGGAAGCTGTAGCGGCCGGACAGAAGCTGCATCAGGTTTTCATTCGTTCGCCACAGCATGTCCATAATGCTCAGCGCCTCACCGGTTTCGGGATCGGCATGGTAAACGCCCGTGAGCAGGCGCTTGGAAAGGCGCCCGAATTCCTTCAGATTCAGCCGCAGGATGTAGCGCCGGTCCTCCGATGACAGCTTGGGATACTCGCGCGAAAGCCAGCGTTCCATCCGGCTTTTATCCTCGGAATACGCCGCGTGGCGGATGATATCCTCCACCTGCTCCTCCGTCAGCGTTCCGCTTTCGAGCAGGCGGCGGAATCCGTGGTAGCTTTTCAGCGAGGATTTGATCGTGATATCAATACCGCCGAGTTCATCCTCGGGATTCAGATAGCCGCGCATTTTCAGAAAATCCCGAATGGCCTTCGGCGTGATCTTGCGGCTGCTCTGCTCAAACAGCCCCGTCACAAGCTCCTGCTTGGCGGCCACGGGAATCGCGCGGTCGTTGATGGTGAGATTGTTGATCTCGTTGAGCACCATGTACCGGCTGTACAGAAGCGAGCACTGCGGCAGCACTTCCTCGCCGGGCAGATAGCTGCAGTTGTTCGTCATGCGGTCAATGAACGCCTGCTCGCTGGCATCGAGATCCACCATATCCTCAAAGTTCCACGGATAGATCTTCCCCTCCTTGCGCACGACCCAGCTATTCTTCGCCGCGCGGTTGAGCGGCCCCACATAATACGGAACGCGGAAGCGGAAAATCGCACGAATTTTATCGGCGTTGGAGATCCCGTTTTCATCGCATCGGCCAAGCATGGGCAAATACGCCGAGGCCGTGTTCAGCAGCCGGTCCAGCTCCGCATAGTAAAGCTGCTGCGGGATGACGCGGTTGTCCGAATCGCGCTGCTTCGGCAAAAACGTATACTGCCTCAGCCGCTCCAGCATATCCTCATACGCCGTGCGTTCGTCCTCCTCCACCGGCAGGTCCTTGAGATTTTTCAGCAGGAAATCGCAGAACGCTTCCTTCTTCACGCGTCCGGCCTTTTCCGGCTCTCTGCAGCTCTTCGCATTGCCGGAATAGGCCACATAATTGTCCTTGCCCTCGGCGCGGAAGATGAGATCGTATTTGCCCCGCGCGTATTTTTTCACAAAGCGCTTCAAATACGCCAGATCGTTCTTGTGCTGCTCGTACACCTTCACCTTCGCCTCGGAGATATAGCGGCAGCCATCGAGCGTGCGTGTTAAAAGCGCACAGTCGTATACCTTGCGCAGCGCGCGCAAAAGCTCACCGTCCTCGCCAAGTTCCGCCAGGATGCGCGCGAAGTTTTCCTCGTCCATGCCCAGGCTGACCGACTCGATCTCGGCATATTCTGCCTTGGCGAAAACGTCCTTCGGCGCCGCCTTTCCGCCGCAAAGCAGCGTCACGATGGCCTCGCGGCTGTAGGGGAAGTAGGGATATCCCTCGTCCGGCTTCTTTGGCGGCTTCTTCCCGGCATACAGGCGCTCGACGAACAGCGCCTGTTTTCGCTTCACGCCTGCCTGCGCCGTCAGGATCGATAGCAGCACCTCCGCCTCCGCCGCATCCCACGGCATCGTGCATTCGCACTCGCTTTCCAGATATTCGCGCAGATCGTTATACACTTGGCCAAAATCGTCCACCGCATCTGCCGCCGCATCGAACAGAAAGTGTCCGCGATGCGTCACGAGCCACGCGCAGGCCATATACACCAGGCGCACATCCTGCGGCTCATCGCTTTCCATCAGCTTAACGATCAGATGATGGATGGTCGGATAAACTCTGTGGTATCGCTCATCCGTCAGTCCGCCGCCGTCAAACAGCTTCACACCGGCGTGCGAGTCCGCGGCAAACAGCGCACTTTCCCGCCGCCGCAGGAAGAAGTTCGGGTCGATAGCGCAGATTTCGGGCACAAACAGCTCCTCCAAAAGCGCGGCTCGCTGCTGCCGCCGATCCAGCCGCCGTCTGGCCGTGCGCATGGCGCGGCGCTCCTCAGCGGGATTGGCCGCATCAAACAGCGTCACGCCCCAAACCGGCTCGCCCTTGCACTTGCGCAGCTTGTACTGCTCGTCCGCCGCCGCATAGCCCACGGAATCCGTTCCGATGTCCAATCCCAGATAATATGGTCTGTTTTCCATATTGACAACCTCCGCCCCGTGTGTTATTTTATGGTTGTTGATTGACCTCAACAATTACACTACGAGTTCAAATAAAAGAATTCTCAAATCGCCGCTTTCGCGGCTGCACAGTGTGTGCTGAAAAGACCTCTTCGGAGGTCTTTTTCCTTTC
>CAYLSA010000082.1:0-1900 GCA_964386575.1 uncultured Oscillospiraceae bacterium
AAAGCATACCCATCCGGCCGGAGAATAAAACCGCGCGAAAGCATTTGCATTTCCGCCTGCGGCATGGTAACATGATTATTTGTGTAAACTTAACACTTGAATGGGTGAATATTATATGACTGAACTTGAAAAACAGATCCGGCGCCGGCGCACTTTCGCCATCATCTCCCACCCGGACGCCGGTAAGACCACACTTACGGAAAAGCTGCTGCTGTACGGCGGAGCGATACAGCTGGCCGGCGCCGTGAAGGGCAAGGCCTCCGCGCGCCACGCCACAAGCGACTGGATGGAGCTTGAAAAGCAGCGCGGCATTTCCATCACCAGCTCCGTCATGCAGTTTGAATACGACGGCTACTGCATCAACATCCTCGACACCCCCGGCCACCAGGACTTCTCCGAGGACACCTACCGCACGCTCATGGCAGCCGACAGCGCCGTCATGGTCATCGACGCGGCCAAGGGCATCGAGCCGCAAACGCGCAAGCTGTTCAAGATCTGCGCCATGCGCCATATCCCCATCTTCACGTTCATCAACAAGATGGATCGCGAGGCCCGCAGCCCCTATGAGCTGATGGAGCAGCTGGAAACGGAATTTGGCATCGGCACCTATCCGATGAACTGGCCCATCGGCTGCGGCGTGGATTTCAAGGGCGTTTACGACCGGCAGGGCCGGGAGCTGCTCGCCTTTGGCGAGGCACACGCCGGTTCCCGCGCCATCCGCGCCACGGAATGTTCGCTGGACGATGTAGCGGGTCTGGACGCGCTCATCGGCGAGAAATTCCGCCAGACGCTGCAGGCGGACATCGAGCTGCTCGACGGCGCGGGCTATGATTTCGATCTGGATGCCGTGCGCCGCGGGGAGCTAAGCCCCGTGTTCTTCGGCTCCGCGCTTACGAATTTCGGCGTGGAATACTTCCTGCGCCACTTCCTTGAGCTGACCACCGAGCCGCTGCCGCGCGCCACTGCGGACGAGCTTGTCACGCCGACGGAGGATCATTTCTCCGCCTTTGTGTTCAAAATTCAGGCCAACATGAACAAGGCCCACCGCGACCGCATCGCTTTCATGCGCATCTGCTCGGGCCGTTTCGTGCGCGACACGGAATATTTCCACGTTCAGTCCGGCAAGACCATCCGCCTGGCACAGCCGCAGCAGATGATGGCGCAGGAGCGCCAGATCATCGACGAGGCCTACGCCGGTGACATCATCGGCATTTTCGACCCCGGCATATTCTCCATCGGCGACACCGTTTGCGACAAGAGCCACCGCGTTTGCTTTGAGGGCATCCCCACCTTCGCGCCGGAGCTGTTCGCCTCCGTCGAGCGCATCGACACCATGAAGCGCAAGCAGTTTGAAAAGGGCATCATGCAGATCGCGCAGGAAGGCGCCATCCAGATCTTCCACGCGCCGCACAGCGGTCTGGAGGAGGTCATCGTGGGCGTCGTCGGCGTTTTGCAGTTTGAAGTGCTCGAATACCGGCTGAAAACCGAATACGGCGTGGACGTGCGGCGGCGGGGCCTGCCGTATCAGCTGGTGCGCTGGATCGACGGCGATGTGGATCCCGCGTCCCTCAATCTGGCCACGGACACCGTTTGGGTCAAGGACTTCCGCGACAATGACCTGCTGCTGTTCGGCGGCGAGTGGGCCATCCGCTGGGCGCAGGAGAAAAATCCCGGACTTGTGCTGCGCGACTTCAAACAGAACTGAAATTTTTTCGCATTTAATACTTTCGAAATAATTTCGCTCTTTTTTCTGTAACATCTTGCGCGTACTATAATACTTGCAAGAGACGATTTCATCTTTTTCATTTTGTCCTCATTCCTATAAAGAAAGCACAGGCTGCGGCCTGTGCTTTCTTTATTTCAGCTTCTTTTCAAGGCACACCAGATCGATATCCGGCAG
>CAYLSA010000082.1:2000-4180 GCA_964386575.1 uncultured Oscillospiraceae bacterium
GCATAGGCCGGATCCTGCACGCC
Organism: uncultured Oscillospiraceae bacterium; assembly: GCA_964386575.1. Taxonomy (GTDB): domain Bacteria; phylum Bacillota; class Clostridia; order Oscillospirales; family Oscillospiraceae; genus CAJOIG01. The sequence goes on from CAYLSA010000082.1 coordinate 2,024, forward strand.
GTTTAGCCGCGCCGTGGCAGCGATGGCGCCGTCCTGCTCCAAAACATATAACTCCCCGTTGGCATACGCCCGCTCTGCCGTGTCCCGCGTGGGATAAATGCCCGGCTTCCAGCCCGTGCAGCCAAGCCCCGCCGCCTCGCGCGCCGTGATCTTATCGTAGATCGCCGCCACCGCGTCGATGTCCCGCTCCTCGGCCAAGCGGATATGCCGCCCCGCCGCGCCGACGTATTCAAACCGCCGGCAGAGCACCCCACCGCGGTCAAGCGCCTCGCTCCACATCGCCGCCGGACGCACCCAGAGCCCCCGCTCGCCATACAGCGCGCGGTAGACCACCATCGGCTCGCCGGTCTCCGAGTGGGTAGCCGTGGATAAAAGCTCGTATTCGTTGCCCTTAAAGTGGCGGTAGCGCCCCGGTTTCAGCATCGCATTTCCCTCCCATATCGTCAAACACCGCGCCGTCCAGCGCGTAGAGATCGTCAAACGAAACGGCGCGCCCGTCCGTGAAAACGATCTGCCGCTCGTATACATCCAGCTTTTTCACCGCGCCCTGCACCGTGACATACGCGCCGCCTTCCTTGCGCTCGTCCGGCACGAAATACGTCACCGTGACAACGGGTTCATCCGCCAGCGCCTCCTGCAAAGTCCGCAGCCGCGCATCCAGCCGCTCGCGGCCGTATTCATCCAGCTCGATGCGCGCGTCCGTCGTCCGCGCCGTTTCCACGATCACCGCGCCAAAGCCGGTCAGCGCCGCAAAGGGCGCAAACTGCGCCGCCCGCTCCTCCGCCGTCATGCGCCGCCGCGTGGACGACACCGGATGCGGCAGATGGAGAATATCGTCGTAATCTCTCATGCCTTGTGCCCTCCGATCTGGCCGTTGCGTTCGATGGTGGTGGCCCCTTCCTCGAGGTCCATGCCCTTCACGATGGCGTTTTTGCCATATTTGCGGCGGATGGCCAAAATGGCCTGTTGCTGTCTCCGCTCGCGCTCCAGCGCGGCCTCTTTGGCTTTTTCGGCCTCGGCATCCGTGAACAGATCGAGCTGCTCAAATTCCGCCTTCGGCACGGCCTCCTCCGGCAGGACGCGATTGGCCACAACGTATATCTTGCGCACGAGCAGCGCGGGGTCTACGATGCGCTCATACAGCCCCACCACCGCCTGTAGAATGACGCGCGTAGACGAGCCGTAGCCGCCGAGATTGACGCTGCCGTGGGCGCTTTTGGGCATTTTGCGGCCGTAGCCATCGGATTCGATAGGGCCGTGGTAATGTTTTCGGCGCTCCGGGTCGGTGAGGTTTTCCACGTCATACACCACCGTTAGCACCATCTGGTCGGTCATGAGCCCCTTTTCCACCAGATCGAGCACGAGAAGCTCGGTCATTTCCTTCACGATCAGGCGGCCCTTTTCAAATTCATACGGCTCGGACAAAACCTGTCCGGAGCTGATGCTGTTCGTTTTCGGACGCGCGGCCTTGATGTCCGCGATGGTGCAGCTCTCCCAGCCCCAGGCGTGGTCGATCAAAAGCTCGGCATTGACGCCGAACAGCCGGTAGAGCAGATCCTCGTTTTGAAGCGAACAGCGGGCGATATCCCCCATGGTATAGAGTCCATGCGCTTCCAGCTTTTTCGCGTATCCGCGCCCAACGCGCCAGAAATCCGTGAGCGGCCGATGGCTCCAAAGCGAGCGGCGGTAGCTCATCTCGTCCAACTCCGCAATGCGCACGCCGTATTCATCCGGCTCAATATGTTTGGCCTCCACGTCCATGGCGATCTTGCAGAGATATAGATTCGTTCCCACGCCGGCCGTTGCCGTGATGCCGGTCTCGGCCAGCACTTCGCGGATGAGCATACGGGCAAACTCCCGCGCCGTCAAACCCAGGCGGCCGAGATAGCGCGTGGCATCGATGAACACCTCGTCCACGGAGTAAACATGGATATCCTCCGGCGCGACATGGCGCGTGTAGATCGAGTAAATGCGCGCGCTGGTTTCCACGTAGCTCGCCATTTTCGGCGGCGCGATGATATAATCCACCGCAAGCGACGGATCTGCGGCAAGCTCTTTGGAAAAACACGAGGAGCCTGTAAGTTCCCGCCCCGGCGCGATGCTGCGGCGGCGGGCATTGGCCGCGGCCACCTGCTGCACCACCTCAAAAAGCCGTGC
>CAYLSA010000083.1:0-4144 GCA_964386575.1 uncultured Oscillospiraceae bacterium
TCGGACGCCTGCGTGCTGGAAGGCGGCACGGGCTATATCTCCGACCTTGGCATGACGGGCGCGGCGCGCAGTGTGCTGGGGATCGATGTGGAGCAGTCGGTGAATAAATTCTTCGGCGACCCGCCGCGGCGCTACCGCAGTGGAGACGGGCCGGCGAAGATGGAGTGCTGCGTGTTCTCGATTGATGCGGACACGGGCGCGTGCGTGGAAGCGGAGGCGCTGAGGATACTATGATAAAGATCGTTCATGCGGCGGATCTGCATCTGGATTCGCCCTTCCAGTCGCTCACGGCGAAGCAGGCGCTTGAGCGCCGGATCGAGCAACGGCAATTGCCGGAACGTATCGCGGCTCTGGCGCGCGAGCGCGGGGCGGATATGCTGGTGTTTGCCGGGGATGTGTTTGACTCCGATGCGCTGTTTTCCGAAACGGGGCGCAGCCTGGAACGGGCGCTGGCGGGGCTGGATATTCCGGTGTTTTTTGCGCCGGGCAACCACGACTGGTATGCGAAGCACTCGCTTTGGAACACGCTTTCGCTGGGCGAGAATGTGCACATATTTACCGGCGAGGCCATGGAATGTGTGACGCTGCCGGAGCTTGGTGTGCGGGTTTGGGGCTCGGCCTTTACGGCGGGGCGCCGCCGGGCGCCGCTGGCGGGCTTCGAGGCGGAAAAGGAAGACGGATTGGTTGACATAATGGTTCTGCATGGCGATGTGGGACAGCCGGATTCGCCCTATGGGCCCATCGCGGCGGACGAGCTTGCGCGCAGCGGGATGGATTATGTGGCGCTGGGCCATGTGCACGCGTTCAGCGGTTTGCAGCGCGCGGGCGATACATACTACGCCTGGCCCGGATGCGCCGAGGGGCGCGGCTTCGACGAGTGCGGCGAGAAGGGCGTGATCGTGGCGGAGATCGAACCGGACGATTGCCGGATCGAATTTGTGCCGCTCGGCGGGCGTCGGTATGAGATATTAAAGGTTGACATAACGGATGCGGATGATCCCCTGCGGGCCGTGGAGACGGCGCTGGCCGGACGCGGCGGCGGGGATGTGTATCGCATCGTGCTGGAGGGCGAAACGGTGAATGCGCCGGATATGCCGCTTTTGCAGCGGCAGTTGGACGAGCGGTTTTTCGCCTTGCAGCTGCGCGATGCGACGCGGCCGAAGCGCGAGCTGTGGGACGGCTGCGGCACGGACAGTCTGCGCGGGATCTTTTTGACAAAGCTGCGCCGCCGCTATGACGGGGCGACGGACGAAAACGAGCGCCGGCTCATCGCGCAGGCGGCGCGCTGGGGTCTGCGGGCCATTGAAAACGGCGAGGAGCTGCCACTATGAAAATTCGAAAAATGAGCGCTAGCTTCGGCGCGCTGGACGGGCGCACCATGGAGCTGGGCGAGGGGCTGAACATCATCACGGCGCCGAATGAATCCGGCAAGAGCACCTGGTGCGCATTTTTGTGCATCATGCTGTATGGGCTGGACACCTCGGCGCGCACCAAGCAGGGCGTGCAGCCGGAGAAGCTGCGCTATGCCCCGTGGTCGGGCGCCCCGATGGCGGGCACCATGGAGCTGGAACACGCCGGACGCGAGATCACCCTGCGGCGCTGGACGGAGAAGGCGAATGCGCCCATGCAGGCTTTTTCCGCAACCTATACCGGCACGGACGACCCGGTGCCGGGCCTGACGGGGGCGAATGTGGGCGAGATGCTCACGGGCGTGCAGCGGGATGTGTTTGTCCGCAGCGTGTTCATCCGGCAGGGCGGCATGGCGCTGCAAAGCAATGCGGCGCTGGAAAAGCGCATCAATGCCATCGTGTCCTCCGGGGAGGAGGGCGTGTCCTACAGCGAAACGGACAAGCGCCTGCGCCAATGGCAGCGGCACCGGAAGTCCGGCTCGCGCGGGGCGATACCGGAAACGGAGCTGGCGCTGAGCGAGGCGCAGGAGAGCTTGCGCGATCAGCAGGCGCTTGCCGCGCAGGCGGCGCAGTTGGACGATCGGATCGACGCGCTGCGCGCGGAGCGGGTAGAGGCTGTGCGCCGGATGGAAAACGAGCGCAAGATCGCGCGAAAGCAGGCGCTGGAGGATATGAGCCGAAGCCGACAGGCGCTGGAGGCGGTGAAGACCGAGCACGGCGAGGCGGCGCGGGCGGCGGAAACGGCGCGCGAGGCACTGCGCGGCAGTGTGTTTGGCGAGATGGAGCCGGAAGCGGCCCGCGAGAAGGCCGAGGACATCAAACGCCGGGCTGCGGGGCTTGAAAAGCTGGCGCGGCGCACGCCGCCGCTTTGGATCAGCTATATTTTCCTGGCGGTGTTTGCGGTCGCGGGCGTTCTGGCGCTGGTTTTGCCGTGGAAGGCGCCGCTGATCTGCGTGGCGGCGGTGGCGCTGGTGCTGTTTGCGCTGGTGTTTCTGCGGCTGAACGAGATGAACAAATCGGCGCGCGGGATGCTGGAAGATCGGCTGAAGCTGCTCGATAGCTGCGGCGGAGCCGATGAGGCCGCTGTGGACGCGGCGGTGGCGGCGCATGAGGCGCTGTGGCAGACGCTGAAAGAGGCGCAGGCGGCGCTGGATGCGCAGGAGCGGCGACTGGCGGCGGCGCGCGAGAAGCAGGATGCGGCGGACAAGCAGTTCGTGGCGGGTGTTGATTTCAGCCGGGGCGATTCCGAGGCGACGCAGGCTGGCCGGGCTGTGGATGAGCTGGACAAGCGCATCGCGGAGCTGACGAATCAGCGCGCGGAGCTGCTGGGCCGGGCGAGCCATGGCGACGATCCGGTGGCGATACAGTCCGATATCCTGGCGATGGAAGGGAAACTTGCCGCGCTGCAGGAGGAATACGACGCGCTGGAGCTGGCCATCGAAACGCTGGCCGAGGCGGACAGCGAGCTGCAAAATCGCTTCTCGCCGGCGCTGAGCCGCCGGGCGGCCGAGCATTTCCGCTATCTCACGGATGGGCGCTATGACGCGATCGAGGTGGCGCGCGATCTGACGGCGCGGGCCCGGCCAAGCGGCGATGCCGTGAGCCGCCGCTCCGACGCTCTTTCCACGGGCGCGGTGGACCAGCTGTATCTGGCGCTGCGGATGGCCGTGTGCGAGCTGGCGCTGCCGGAAGATGAGCCGTGTCCAATGATCCTGGACGATGCGCTGGTGAGCTTTGACGACAAGCGGCTGGCGCTGGCGCTGCAGCGGATACGCGAGATCGCCGAGACGCGGCAGGTGCTGCTGTTTTCCTGCCATGAGCGCGAGGCGCGGTATTTTGAAAACGACCCCACGGCGGCGATGATCTCCGTGGGCATATGAAAGGCGAGACGATATGAAAAAGCTTTTTACAAACGGGCAGAAACTGTGGAAGGATAAGCGCGTGTTTTCGGCGGCGCGGGCCGTGCTGGCGCTTTTGATCGCGCTCGGGCTGGTGTGGGCAAGCGGGTTTGCCTTCGTGTATCAGCTGGGCGGCGCGACCGAGGTGACGGACGGCAGTGAGCTGAAGGTGGATACCTACGTTCGCGCGGACATAAAATGGGTCATGGATATCGTGGGCACGGAAACGGCCCGCAACACGGGCAAGACGCTGTATTACTATGCCGTGGCGCCGGTTGGCAACCGCTTCACGCTGCTGCGCATCGGGGCCGATCAGCTGGCGGATGTGCAGGCGCTGAAGGCGGAAACGACGGCGCTGCTCGTGGGCGAGAGCAAGGCCATGAGCATCCATATGCCGGTGCGCGGCATGGTGGCGCAGGCCGAGCAGGGCGCGTTCAGCCTGTTGAGCGAGTGGTTCAACAACAACGTGGAATGGATGACCATCGCGGGCGTCGTGGGCAAGGATCCGTCGGCGGCGGATTATCTGGTGGACGAGTGTATTCTGGTCGATCAGGTGGGCAAGTGCGGCGCGGTTTGGAGCGCGGTCATGTCGGTCGCGGCGCTGGTGTTCGTGCTGTATGCGCTGGTGGAGCTGGTTTTGCTTGCGACGGGATATTATAAGGAAAGCCGCGCGGCGGCGCGTTTGATCCGGAAGGTGCAGCGCGAAAAGGCCAAGGCCAAGGCCGAGCGGGCGGCTCAGCGCGCGGCGGAAAAGGCGGCGGCCAAGGAAGCGGCCAAGGCTGAAACGGCGGAGAAAAAGCCGGAGGATAAGACCGCGGAAGCCGAGAGCGAGCCGGA
>CAYLSA010000084.1:0-4112 GCA_964386575.1 uncultured Oscillospiraceae bacterium
AAGGTCAACGACGGCTCCGCCACCTCCAACGAGGAGTGGAAGGCCAAGGTCCTCACGGACTTCGAGACCGGTTCCGAGCCCGATGTTCTGTTCTTCTTCACCAACGCCGATGCCGACCCCATCATTGACGCCGGCAAGGTCGTCTCCATCGAGGAGATCCGCGAGACCTATCCCGACTATGCCACCAACATGAAAGACTCCATGCTGGCGGTTGCCGGCGATGGCCAGCACTATGCCGTGCCGTCCTCCGGTTTCTGGGAAAACATGTTCGTTAACAAGGCCGTTCTGGACGCCTGCGGCGTTGCCATGCCCGGCCCCGACTACACCTGGGATCAGTTCCTCGCCGACTGCGAGACCATCAAGCAGGCGGGCTACACCCCCATCGCCGCCTCCCTGTTCGAAGTTCCCCACTACTGGTTTGAGTTCACCGTTATGAACAACGGCACTCTCGCCAACCATCTGGATGTCCCCACCGTGGCCGATGGCGTTCTGGTCGATGACGAAGTCGCCCAGAAGTGGATCGCCGGCCTTGAGGATATGAAGGCTCTGTACGAAGCCGGCTACTTCCCCGAAAACACCCTCACCGCCACCGACGCGGAGACCGTTGCCCTCTTTGGTGAAGGCGAAGCTGCCTTCCTGATCGACGGTTCCTGGAAGTGCGGCTACTTCTCCGAGAACCACGCTGACACGCTTGAGGACTATGTGGTCTGCTGCGTGCCCGGCAAGGGCGACCGCCCCGCCACCGACGCCATCGGCGGCATCTCCATGGGCTACTTCATCACCCGCAAGGCATGGGACGATCCCGCCAAGCAGGCGGCCGCTGTGGAATTCGTTTCCCAGCTGACCAGCGATGAAGTCCTCTCCACCTTCGTCACCACGGAAGTCACCGCTCTGAAGAACGGCGCCTCCCCCGAGGGCCTCAACGCCATCCAGCAGTCCGCGGCTGACTGCAACGCCAATGTCACCGGCGTTGTCGGCGCTGTTCAGGACACCATCACCGCCGAGGCCAAGGGCGATCTGTTCGGCAATGTCCAGAAGGTCGTCACCGGCCAGATGACCGCGGCTGAGGCTGTGGAATCGGCTATGAATCTGAACTGATACCTATCTTTCTACTCTCTCTTATGGGGCTGCTGCTTACCCGGCAGCCCCGCTTTTATTCCGGCGAAAGGATGGTGCGGCCATGAGCTCCATGATATACAAAAAGAAAACGCCGCTGCTGGTGTTTTTGATCCCCGCCTTCGTTTTTCTGATCGCCTATCTGTATTACCCTTTCATCCAGAATGTCATCAACACCTTTCTGGACATCGGCGGTCTGGGCCGGGCGGCGGAGGGACTGAACGACCCATGGTACAGCAACTACGTTGAGCTGTTCCGCGATCCGGATCTGCGAACGGCGCTGAAGAACACCGTGATACTCACGGTGTTTACCGTGGTTTTTCAGGTCGGCATCGCGCTGATCCTGGCGCTGCTGGTCGATTCCATCCGGGTCGGCGGCAAGGTGTTCCGCACGGTCTACTTCTTCCCCATCGTCATTTCCGCAACGGCGCTGGGCCTTATGTTCAACCTCATGTTCCTCTATAAGGGCGGCATGATCAACCAGCTTTTGCTGAACATGGAGGCGCTGCCGTATGAGGTAAAGGAAAACGGGCGTATGATCGTGGAGTGGATCGACTGGAAGGACAGTAAGCATTTCATGTTCACCATGTTCCTGCCGGTCATCTGGCAATACGTCGGCTTTTACTTTGTGATCCTCATCACGGGACTGAACAACATCCCCGAGGAGCTGTTCGAGGCTGCGGCGCTCGACGGCGCCTACGGGCTGAAAAAGGTTTGGTACATCACGCTTCCCATGCTGCGCAATGTGCTTTGCACCTGTCTGGTGCTGGCCATCACCGGCGCTTTGAAGGTTTTCGATCTGCCGTGGGTCATGTTCGGCGCGGGTATGCCGCAGAATATGGGCTGGCTCACCGGCACCTATATGTATGACCAGACCTTCAACAAGATGAACGTGGACTACGGCTCCACCATCGCGGTGCTCATCGTGGTGCTGGGTGTGGTGCTGTCCAACATCGCCAACCGGGTATTCAAACCCACGGAAGATTACTAAGGAGGGGCGCACATGGTACGAAAAAAAGTGACCCCCGCCAAGATCGCGACCTATGTCGTGCTGTGCCTGTGGGCGCTCACCACCATCTATCCGTTCATTTGGGTCATCCTCAACTCCTTCCGCCAGAAGGGTCTCATCCTCAGCGACTCGTTCTCCCTGCCGCTGGGCGATGCCTTCACGCTGGACAATTACCGCACCGCGATGGAGCGTTCAAGCTTCGGAAACGCCTATCTCAACTCCATCCTCATCTCCGGCTGCGTTACCATCTTCGTGGTGATCTTCGCGGGACTGGCCGCCTACGGGATGTGCCGCTATCGCTTCAAGGGGCGCGGACTTTTGTACAGTCTCATCATGGCCGGCATGATGTTCCCGGTGTTTTCCACCATCATTCCGGTGTTCCGGATGCAGGTGGTGCTGGGCATCGCCGGAACGGGCAACCGCTGGCTCAGTCTGCTGGCGACCATTTTGCCGCAGGTCGCGGGAAATTTGTGCTTCGCCATCGTGATATTGATGGGCTTTATCCAGTCCGTACCCATCGAATTGGAGGAAAGCGCGTATCTGGACGGCTGCAATGTGTTCCAGATCTTCTTCCGGATCATCGTCCCCTCTGCCAAATCGTCCTTTGCCACCGTGGCGATCTTCGCGTTTTTGTGGAGCTATAACGATCTGTTCACGCAGTCGTTCTTCCTGCGTTATCCGCAGGAGCGGGCCATCACAGGCCTTCTCAACGAGATCAGCTCGCAGGCCGGTGTAAACTACGGCCTGATGGCCGCGGCGGTGGTGCTGGTGGTCGTTCCGGTTCTGATCGTGTATGTGTGCCTGCAAAAGCACATCATCAAAGGGCTGACCGCCGGAGCCGTAAAGGGTTGATTTTCGGATAAGTTTGCGTCATGATAGAGAAAACGCGGCAGAAAAGAGGGGAAAACGTATGTATCGAGTGGTGCTGATCGACGATGAGACCATCATCGTGGAGGGCCTGCGCCGGGTTGTAAAATGGGAGAACTACGGCTGCCAGATCGTAGGCACCGCCTTGGACGCGGCCTCCGGCCGACGCCTGATACAGGAAACGCGCCCCCACATCCTGTTCACGGACATCCGTATGCCCGGCGAGGATGGGCTGACCATGCTGGCCGCCCTGCGCAGCGAGTTTCCCGATATGCAGGTGGTCGTTTTGACCGGCTACCGGGACTTTGCCTACGCGCAGGAGGCCATTCGCCTGGGCGTCACCCGTTTTCTGCTCAAGCCGTCAAAAATGGACGAGATCAACGAGGCGCTGGAAGCCGCCGTGAAGCATCTTGATAAGCTCGGCCGCGCGGATGGCGACGAGGAGCAGGGCCACGGTTCCGGCAGCTTCATCATCCATCAGGCCACGCGCTTTATGGAGGAACATTATGCGGAAAAGCTCACACTGCAAACCGTGGCGGACTGCTGCTATGTTTCCCAGTGGCATCTTTCAAAGCTTTTGAACCGCCACTCGGGCAAAAGCTTTTACGATATGCTCAACTCCATCCGCATCCAAAAGGCCAAGGAGCTTTTGGCCGACCCCAGTTTGAAGATCGGCCAGATCAGCGAAATGGTGGGCTATTCGGACACGGCCCATTTCGCCAGAACCTTCAAAAAGCTTGAGGGCATGAGCGCCAACGAATACCGAAACGGTCTGCATTGACAAGCAAGCGCACGGGATGTTACGCTGTCCTGTGCGCTGTTTTCATGCAGAAGAATAAAATCAAATCACATTATCACCGGGAGGGTCATCTATGAAAGACATCGGCCGTCTGGGTCTTGGCACCATGGGTATGTCCATCGTGCGAAACCCCGAAAATTCCGTTAAAACCATCCATGCCGCACTCGATTCCGGCATCACGCTGTTCAACACCGGCGAATTTTATAACGGCAGTGAAAGCGAACTGATCGTGGGGCAGGCCCTGAAGGGCGTTCGGCGCGACGACTACTTTCTGTCCGTTAAATTTGGCGTGCTTCCCTCGCCCGAGGGCGGCATCTACGG
>CAYLSA010000085.1:0-4102 GCA_964386575.1 uncultured Oscillospiraceae bacterium
GAGCGTTGGCCTCCGGAGCCAAAGGTCGTGGGTTCGAATCCCGTCAGCCGTACCAAAACGGAAAGCTAAGGGCTTTCCGTTTTGTATTTTTTGCCTTGTGTCACACAGGGAGGGATGTAGGATGGATAAGTTCAAGATCACAAACGAAAGCATCGAACAGGCCGTGGAACGGGCTTCCGCTTTTCTGCGCGACTATAAGCTGGAACAGAAGGATTCCCTGCGGCTGACGCTGGCGCTGGAGGAGGCACTTTTGCGCTATCGCGACGCTTTTGGGGCGGATGCCGCCTGCTCGCTCAAGTGCGCCCATCGGCTGGGGCGGCTGCGCATTGAGCTGGCGGTGGAGGGGCGCAGTCTAAATCCCTTCGCCTCGGACGATGAGGAGGACTTTTCCCAGATCTTGCTGACCGGCCTTGGCCTTGCGCCCACATGGCAGTATAAAAACGGCCAGAATCTCATCGTTTTCTCGCCGAAGAAAAAGAAGCCCTCGCAGATCGTCTATATCCTTGCGGCGGTGGCGCTGGCGCTGGTGAGCGGAGTATTGTCGCGCCTGCTTCCGGCGGGAGTGCAGGCGTTTCTCGTAAACGATCTTTTTACCCCCATTGCGGATACGTTCCTGGGCCTTCTCAACGCCGTGGCCGGACTGATGATCTTCCTGTCCGCCACGTGGAGCATTTGCAGCATCGGTGATATTGCCACGCTCACGAGCATCGGCAAAAAGATGATCGGCCGGATGCTGCTGATGCTGCTGGCGATCCCGGCGGTGTTCGCGCTGTGCGTGCAGCCGCTGTTCCGGTTTGCGTCCGGCGCGGGGATCGGCTCGGTGGACCTGGCGGGGCCGTTTTCCATGATCCTCGGCATCGTGCCGACGAGCTTGCTCGCGCCGTTTCTCGAGGGGAACTTCTTGCAGATCATGTTCCTCGCGGCCATTGCGGGCGCGGCACTTTTGGCGCTGGGCGGCAAGGCCTCGCTGATCGTTTCGTTCATCGAGCAGGCCAATTCTTTCGTGCAGCTGGTGCTTGAGGCGATCTGCTCGCTGATCTCCATCGTGATATTCATTACCATTTATAATATGATCCTGACCGGCAGCTTCACGGCGCTGGCCGAGGCATATAAAGCGCCGATCCTGATCGTTTTGGGCTGTGTGTTCGCCATGGCGGTGTATACGGTTTGGATATGCCTGAAGCATAAGGTCAGACCGGCGGTATTCCTGCGCAAGGTGATGCCCACGTTTTTGATCGGCCTGACCACGGCGTCATCCGCGGCGGCTATGTCGGGCGTGATGGACACCTGCAAAAAGCAGTACGGCATCGACGAGAAGATCGTAAACTTCGGCGTGCCGCTGGGCCAGATTTTGTTCGGCATCGGCTCGGTGATGGATTTTATGGTTTTGAGCTTCTGCATGGCGGAGGTGTGCGATGTGGCCGTAACGCCGGTGTGGCTGGTCATGGCGGTCGTCACTTCGGTGATCCTCACGGTCGCAACGCCGCCCATCGCGGGCGGGGGTGTGGCCCTGTGTACCATTTTGTTCACCCAGCTTGGCATCCCCTCGGAGGGGTTGGCCATCGCGGTGGCCATCGATGTGATCGCGGATTTCCTCGTCACGGCCACAAACGTGTTCTGCCGCCAGTCGGAGCTTATTCTGCTGGCCGGAAAGCTGGACCGGATGGACACGGACTGTCTGCGCCAAAAGAGCAAATGAAGCGGCAAAAGGGGGCCTTTGCATGAAACGATCAAGCGGCGTATTGCTGGCGGTATCCTCGCTGCCCTCGCCCTACGGCATCGGCACGGTGGGCGCGGCGGCGCGGGAATTTGTGGATTTCCTCGCCAAAGCCGGCCAGAGCTGGTGGCAGATGCTTCCCGTGGGCCCCACGGGCTATGGCGATTCGCCCTATCAAAGCTTCTCGGCCTATGCGGGAAGCCCCTATCTGGTCGATTTGGACACGCTTTGCGCCGAAGGACTTTTAACGCGCGAGGAGGTCGAATCGCCCTTCTGGGGCGCGGATGAGACGCGCGTGGATTATCATGCGCTGTATCAAAACCGTCTGCCGCTTTTGCGGCGGGCCATGGAGCGCGGCTGGGAGCGCGAGCGGGCGGCGATCGAAGCGTTCGCGGCGGAAAACGCCGCGTGGCTGAACGATTACGCGCTGTTCATGGCGCTCAAGCAGCGCTTTGCTATGCGGCCTTGGAGCGAGTGGCCGGAGGATATCCGGCTGCGGCGGCCGGAGGCGTTGGCGTATTGGCGGGCGGAGCTTGCGGAGGATGTGCGGCTTTTTGTCTATGTCCAGTTTCTCTTCTTCCGCCAGTGGGCGGCGCTGCGTGCGTATGCGCGGGACAAGGGCGTTTATATAATGGGCGATCTGCCGCTGTATGTGGCGCTCGATTCGGCGGATGTGTGGGCCGAGCCGGAGGCATTTCAGCTCGACAGCCGCCGCGTGCCAACGGAGGTTTCCGGTGTGCCGCCGGATTATTTCAGCGCCGACGGCCAGCTTTGGGGCACGCCGCTTTATAACTGGGACGCTATGCGTGCCGATGGCTACGGCTGGTGGCGGCGGCGTGCGATGGGGGCGGCGCGGCTGTATGACGCGGTGCGCATCGACCATTTTCGGGGCCTCGAAAGCTATTGGGCCGTGCCCTATGGCGAGGCCACGGCGCGCAATGGCCGCTGGGTCAAGGGCCCCGGCATGGAGCTTGTGGCGGCGCTGCGGGACAGTTGCCCCAAGCTTCAGTTTATTGCGGAGGATCTCGGCATCTTAACGGACGAGGTGCGCGCGCTGCTGCGCGAAAGTGGTCTGCCCGGCATGAAGGTGCTGGAGTTTGCCTTCAATCCCCACGATCTGAGCGATTATCTGCCCCATAACCAGTCGGAAAACTGTGTTTGCTACGCCGGAACGCACGATAACAACACGCTGCTCGGCTGGCTGGCGGAGGCCGATGGGGGCGAGATCGCCATGGCGCGGGAATATCTCGGTCTGAACGACGCCGAGGGCTATGTTCGGGGCATTTTGCGCGGCGGCATGGCCGGAGCGGCGGCGCTGTTCATCGCCCAGATGCAGGATTGGCTCGCGCTCGGGGCCGAGGCGCGGATGAACACGCCCGGCACGCTTGGCGGCAACTGGCAGTGGCGGCTGCGGCCCGCCCAGCTCACGCCGGAACTTGGCGAGCGCATGGCCCGCATGACGTGGATGTACGGCCGCCTTGCCCGCGGGTGACTCCCGTTTTTTTCACCAAAACACAGCGCCCTGCGGGGCGCTGTTTTCGTTTTTGTTATGCCTTGACTTTCGCGCGTTAAATGGCGATAATAAATGCATCTTTTGCGGGAGGTGCGGTATGCGCGGATTGGGCGTTCTTGTGAACACGGCGGCAGTGATCGTGGGCGGATTGATCGGCCTTATGCTGAAAAAGGGGCTGAGCGAGCGCTTTCAGGATATTCTGACCAAGGCCTGCGGCATCTCCACCATCTTCATCGGCGCGTCCGGCACCCTGCAGGGGCTTTTGAGCGCCAATGCCGACGGCAGTCTTTCCACGCAGGGCACGATGCTGCTGATCTTTTCGCTGGTGCTTGGCGGTTTTGCCGGCGAGGCGCTGGACATCGAAGCGTGGCTTGAGCGCGTGGGCGAGAAACTGCGCAGTGCGGTCAAAAGCAAGGGCGACGGCCATTTTGTCGAGGGCTTTGTGAGCGCAAGTCTGATCGTCTGCGTGGGGGCGATGGCCATCGTCGGCTCCATTCAGGACGGTCTCACGGGCGACCACTCCATGATCTTTGCCAAGTCCGTGCTGGACTTTGTGATCGTGCTGGTGCTCGCGTCCACCTGCGGCGTGGGTGCGGTGTGCTCGGCCATCGCGATATTCGTATATCAGGGCGCGCTCACGCTTTTGGGAATGGCCGTCGGCAATATTATGTCCGACACGCTCATCGCGCAGCTTTCGTATGTGGGCTCGAGTTTGATCTTCTGCATCGGCATCAATCTGTGCTTCGGCAAGAAGATCAAAACCGGAAACTACCTGCCCGCACTGCTCGTGCCGGTGGCATATGAGCTGCTTGGCAAGCTGTTTTGAGCATACTCCATAATAAATCAAGCCGGAGCGTTTCGCGCTCCGGCTT
>CAYLSA010000086.1:0-4064 GCA_964386575.1 uncultured Oscillospiraceae bacterium
AAGTTTTGCCCGCACCGACGAGATCCAGGACATGCCGAATCTGCTGGAGATCCAGAAAAACTCTTACAAGTGGTTTCTGGAAACCGGCCTGAAGGAGGTCTTCCGCGAAACGGCCTCCGTCACGGACTATTCCGGCAATCTCGAGCTTTCCTTCGTGGACTATTCCATGAACGAAAGCCCCAAGTATTCCGAGCTTGAATGCAAGGCCCGCGACGCAAACTATGCCGCGCCTCTCAAGGTCTCGGTCCGCCTTCGCAACAAGGAGACGGAGGAGATCAAAGAGCAGGAGATCTTCATGGGCGACTTCCCGCTCATGACGGCCGGCGGCACCTTCATCATCAACGGCGCCGAACGCGTCATCGTGTCGCAGATCGTGCGCTCGCCCGGCGTTTATTTCGGCGCGGATGTGGACAAGAACCAGTCCGCCATCTATTCCGCCACCACCATCCCGTATCACGGCGCGTGGCTGGAATACGAAACCGACGCCAACGACGTTTTCTATGTCCGCATCGATAAAAACCGCAAGCTGCCGGTCACCTGGCTGCTGCGTGCGCTGGGCAAGTATGACCCCGCCAAGCCCTACACCTGGCTGACCTGCGTGGCCGACCCCGAGACCGGCTGCATCACCGACGAGATGATCGCCGAGGTCTTTGGCGACGACGTGCGCATGGCCGCCACGCTTGAGCATGACAGCGTGCACAGCCGCGATGAAAGCCTGATCGAGATCTACCGCAAGCTGCGTCCGGGCGATCCTCCCACGGTGGAGACCTCCGAAACGTTGCTGGACGGCCTGTTCTTTGACCGCCGCCGCTACGATCTGTCCGCCGTTGGCCGCTATAAGGTGAACAAGAAGTTGGCTGTTTGGAGCCGCATCATCGGCAAAAAGCTGGCTGCTCCCATCACCGACCTGCAGACCGGCGAGATCCTGGCCGAGGCCGGCGAAGTGCTCACGCGCGAGCGCGCGCTGGAGCTTGAGTCCCATGGCCTTTTGGAGGCGTGGGTGTTCGGCGAGCATGAGGAGCAGGAAAAGCCCATGCGCGTGTTCTCCAACGGCATGGTGCCCATGAGCGCGTTCGTGTCGTTCGACCCTGCCGAGTGCGGCGTGACGGAGAATGTCCGCTGGCTCGTGCTGCGGCAGCTGCTTGAGCAGTACTCCGGCGATGACGAGGCCCTCAAGGCCGCCATCGAGGACAACATCGACGTTCTCATCCCCAAGCACGTCATCGTGGACGACGTGTTTGCCTCTGTCAACTATCTCAACTGCATGGCCCATGGCGTCGGCGAGCCCGATGACATCGACCATCTCGGCAACCGCCGCGTGCGCAGCGTGGGCGAGCTGCTGCAAAACCAGTTCCGCATCGGCTTTTCGCGTATGGAGCGCGTGATCCGCGAGCGCATGACGCTGCAGGATCTCGACATCATCACGCCGCAGAGCCTGATCAATATCCGTCCGGTCACGGCGGCCATCAAGGAGTTCTTTGGCTCCTCGCCGCTGTCGCAGTTCATGGACCAGACGAACCCGCTGGCCGAGCTTACGCATAAGCGCCGTATGTCGGCTCTTGGCCCCGGCGGTCTCAGCCGCGAGCGCGCCAACTTCGACGTGCGTGACGTGCACTACAGCCACTATGGCCGTCTGTGCCCGATCGAGACGCCGGAAGGCCCGAACATCGGCCTGATCTCCTACCTGGCGAGCTTTGCCCGCGTGAACGAATACGGCTTCCTTGTCGCGCCGTATCAGAAGGTGGAGAAGGGCACCTGCCGCGTGACCGATCAGGTGGAGTATCTCACCGCCGATCAGGAGGACCGCTTCATTGTGGCGCAGGCGTCCGAGCCGCGCGACGAAAACGGCTGCCTCATCAACGCCCGCGTGACCTGCCGTCACCGCGACGATATCATCGAGGTCGACCGCGAGCGCGTGGACTACATCGACGTTTCCCCGCGCATGATGGTCTCCGTGGCTACGGCCATGATCCCCTTCCTTGAAAACGACGACGCCAACCGTGCCCTGATGGGCGCGAACATGCAGCGTCAGGCCGTGCCTCTGCTCACGACTGAGGCCCCCATCGTTGCCACCGGCATCGAGCACAAGTGCGCCGTTGACTCCGGCGTGTGCGTGCTGGCCGAGCGCGACGGCGTGGTCATGACGGTCGATGCCGACCACATCGTTGTCAAGTATGACGACGGCGAGGTCAAGGATTACGCTCTTATTAAATTCCAGCGCTCCAACCAGTCCACCTCCATCAACCAGCGCCCCATCGTTTCCGCGGGCGAGCGCGTCAAGAAGGGCGACGTTCTGGCGGACGGCCCGTCCACTTCGCAGGGCGAGCTTTCGCTGGGCAAGAACATCCTCGTCGGCTTCATGACGTGGGAAGGCTACAACTACGAGGACGCCATCCTGCTCAACGAGCGCGTGGTCATGGAGGACGTGTTCACCTCCATCCACATCGAGGAGCACGAGTGCGACAGCCGCGACACCAAGCTCGGCCCCGAGGAGATCACCCGCGATATCCCCGGCGTGGGCGAGGACGCGCTGAAATATCTGGACGAGCGCGGCATCATCATGGTCGGCGCGGAGATCCACTCCGGCGACATCCTTGTCGGTAAGGTCACCCCCAAGGGCGAGACCGATCTGACGGCGGAGGAACGCCTGCTGCGCGCGATCTTCGGCGAGAAGGCGCGCGAGGTGCGCGATACGTCGCTGAAGGTGCCGCACGGCGAGTCCGGCATCGTTGTGGACGTGAAGGTCTTTACCCGCAAGGGCGGCGACGAAATGAGCCCCGGCGTCAATCAGGTCGTGCGCGTTTACATTGCGCAAAAGCGCAAGATCTCCGTGGGCGATAAGATGGCCGGCCGCCACGGCAACAAGGGCGTCGTGTCCCGCGTTCTGCCGAAGGAGGATATGCCTTATCTGCCGGATGGCACCCCGCTGGATATCGTTCTGAACCCGCTGGGCGTTCCGTCCCGAATGAACATCGGTCAGGTACTCGAAGTCCACCTTGGCTACGCCGCGCAGGCGCTCGGCTGGAAGGTGGCCACGCCCGTGTTCAACGGCGCGAACGAGGAACGCATCCGCGAAACGCTCAAGCAGGCCGGTCTGCGCGAGGACGGCAAGATCGAACTGCGCGACGGCCGCACCGGCGAAAAATTCGATAACGACGTCACCATCGGCTACGTCTACTTCCTCAAACTCCACCATCTGGTCGACGATAAGATCCACGCCCGTTCCACCGGCCCGTACAGCCTCGTCACGCAGCAGCCGCTCGGCGGCAAGGCGCAATTTGGCGGCCAGCGCTTCGGCGAAATGGAAGTCTGGGCCCTCGAAGCTTACGGCGCGGCTTACACGCTGCAGGAGATCCTGACCGTCAAGTCCGACGACGTGACCGGCCGTGTGCGTACCTATGAGTCCATCGTTAAGGGCCACAACATCCCCGCGCCCGGCGTGCCGGAAAGCTTCAAGGTCCTTGTCAAGGAACTGCAGAGCCTGTGTCTGGACGTTCGCGTGCTGGACAAAAACGGCGATGTGATCGAGCTGAAGGACGACGAGGAGGACGAATACGTCAGCTTCTCCTCCGTCGAGCGCAGCGACTACCGCCGCGACCGCGACGAGCAGGAGATCGAACAGTCCGGCTTCAGCATCGAGCAGGTGGACGAGGAAGAACTCGATCTCGATCTTGATTTTGGCGCCGGCGACAACTTTGCCGACGATGACTACACCGACGATATGGATGAAAGAAAGGGGGACGCTGAATAATGAGCTACGCTCCTTTTGATGCGATTCAAATCGGTATCGCTTCTCCGGAAATGATCCTTTCGTGGTCCTCCGGCGAGGTGAAAAAGCCCGAAACGATCAACTACCGCACGCTCAAGCCCGAGCGCGACGGCTTGTTCTGCGAGCGCATTTTTGGACCGACCAAGGACTGGGAATGCCACTGCGGCAAGTATAAAAAGATCCGCTACAAGGGCAAGATCTGCGACCGCTGCGGCGTGGAAGTGACCAAGTCCAAGGTCCGCCGCGAGCGTCTGGGCCACATCCAGCTGGCCACGCCCGTCAGCCACATCTGGTA
>CAYLSA010000087.1:0-4017 GCA_964386575.1 uncultured Oscillospiraceae bacterium
GTCACGGGGCCCTGTCCGCTGCGGACATCGTATTGCTCAATGAGCTTTTCGGCGTATTCGCGAACGGAATCGAAGCGGATGAAGCCGTGGTTTTGGAACTGGGGCTCAAAGTATTTTTGCAGCACCAGATTTTGTTCCAGCGTGTAGTCAAGGATCAGACCGTGCTTATGGCGATCCTCGGGAATGTGGCTCATGCCGGTGAGCGAACGGCTGCGGATGGAGGCGGAGGTGATGTCCTTGCCGCAAAGGCTCACGCGGCCGGCAGAGGCTTTTTCAAGGCCGGTCAGCGCATGGACAAATTCCGTTTGGCCGTTGCCATCGATGCCGGCGATGCATACGATCTCTCCGGCGCGCACGGTCAGGGAAACATCGTGAACGGCGTCGCCCTTGCGAAGCTTGGAGGGAACGGACATATGTTCGATCTCGAGCACGGCCTCGGCGGGCTTGGCCTCGTCCTTTTCCACAACGAGCTGCACGGGGCGGCCCACCATCATGCGGCTGAGCTCCTCCTTGCTGGTGGAGGCGGTGTCCACGGTGCCGATGTAGCGGCCCTTGCGCAAAACGCTCACGCGGTCGCTCACGGCCATGATCTCGTTGAGCTTGTGGGAGATGAACAGGATGCTCTTGCCCTCGGCGGCCAAGCCGCGCATGATCTGCATCAGTTCTTCGATCTCCTGCGGTGTGAGCACGGCGGTGGGCTCGTCAAAGATGAGGATCTCGTTGTCGCGGTAGAGCATTTTCAGGATCTCCACGCGCTGCTGCATACCGACGGTGATGTCCTCCACCTTCGCGTCCAGATCCACCTGCAGACTGTAGCGGTCGGAAAGCTCCTGCACCTTGCGGCGGGCTTCCTTCTTTTGCAGGAAGCCGAATTTGGTGTCCTCTGCGCCGAGGATGATGTTGTCAAGCACCGAGAAAACGTCCACAAGCTGGAAGTGCTGGTGGACCATGCCGATGTGAAGGGCGGTGGCGTCGTTGGGGTTGTTGATCTTCACGATCTCGCCGTCTTTTTTGATAACGCCCTGCTCCGGCTGGTAAAGGCCGAACAGAACGCTCATCAATGTGGACTTGCCGGCGCCGTTTTCGCCCAGAAGGGCGTGGATCTCGCCTCGCTTGAGCTGCAGGCTTATGTCGTCGTTGGCTTTGATGCCGGGAAACTCCTTGGTGATGTGAAGCATTTCGATGACATATTCCGGGGCGGCTGCCATGCTTCCACCTCCTCTATATATGGTTTTTTTCGTGCTTTTGCACAGATACAATTATTATATTGGACTCATGGAAAAAATGCAAGAAACAGAGCAGTAACAGAATTGGCGTTCATTTCATACAAATGCGCGTGTTGCGGCCCCCAAAAAAAGCAAAAAGGAGAGCCGAAGCTCTCCTTTTTGATGCATTGGATATTAGATGTAGTTGATGGTGAGGTGGTCGAACTCGAGGTCAGCAATGCCGCCTTCGGTGGGAGCCTGGTCGTCGATGACAAGATCGCCGGACTTGATGGCTTCCAGAGAGGCCTCATACTGCTCCACGGAGTAGTTCTCGAGGCTCCAGGTCTCGGTGGGCAGACCAACGGAGTTGTCGTTGGCGCCGAGGCTGGTGGGGATGCCGCCGATCTCTTCCCACTCGCCGTCGTAGAACTTGGCGATGGCCCACTCGGTAGCGGCGCTCAGGCCCTTAAGAGCGGAGGTGACGACATAGTCGGACTCGAAGGACTGGTCAACGTCCACGCCGATGACAGCGCCGTCATTTTCGCCGGCCGCCGCAACGACGGACTGGAACATGGAACCGCCGCAAGCGAACACGACTTCCGTGCCGTTTTCATACCAGCCGGAAACCATGGTCTGCAGTTCGGGGGAAGCGGAGAAGGAAGCGCCATACTGCCAGGAGTAGTTGATCTCAACGTTCACGTCCAGCTCGTGAGCAGCCGCCTCAGCGCCCTGCACGAAGCCGTAGCCGTAACGGCAGCAAGCCGGGTTGGTGCCGCCGCCGCCGCCGCAGAAGCCGAGCTTGGTGAAGCCTTCGGCAACAACAGCATAGCCGGCCAGATAACCGGACTGCTCTTCCTTGAACGCGATGGGGGCAACGTTGGTGAGGGTGTTGCCGTCGGCATCAGCCAGAGGATAGCCGTCGACAAACACGAACATGGTCTCGGGGAACTCGATGGCGGCGCGGGTCAGGGAAGCCTCCTGCAGGAAGCCGGCGCACACGACCACCTTGGCGCCGCCGTCCACAGCGGCCTTCATGGCGTCGTAACGGTCATCGTCGGTAGCCTGGTCGCCGTTGGCGGGCTGATAGTACTTGTAGGTCATGTCGTTGGCGTAGGCATAAGCCTTCACGCCGTTCCAGGTGCCCTGGTTGAAGGACTTGTCCTTCAGCTGGCCCACGTCGGTGACGAAAGCGAGCTCATACACGCCGTCGTCGGCAGTGATGTTGTCCTCGATGTCGTCGGGGTTCACGGCCTCGTCAGCCGCGGGCTCTTCGGCCGCCGTCTCCTCGGTCTCGGCAGCTTCTTCGGTGGTTTCGGTGGTCTCTTCGCCCACGGCGGTGGTTTCCTCGACCGCGGGCTCCTCGGCCTTCTCGGCGCCGCAGGCGCACAGAGCGAAGACGAGGCAAAGGGCAAGAACAAGCGCAAGAATCTTCTTCATGGTGATCCTCCTATAAAATTTTCGGCATATTACGCCACTGCAAAGTATATCATGCCGAAACAGAACATTCAATGGTATAGCCGCCAAAAAATCACGTTTTTTTCTAATAAATTCATCATAATTGTAAGTCCGGTTGCGCGTTTGGCCACCTTGTGATATATTGGGAGCAAGAGAAAAAACAGCAGAGGTACGGCAGATGAAAAAAGTCCTTACCATCGGCATTGCCGGCGGCACCGGCTCCGGCAAGACCACCGTGACGCGTCGCATCCAGTCGACGTTCGGCGAGCGCGTGTGCGTTTTGTATCACGACGATTATTATAAGCGCCGCGACGATCTGACCTATGAAGAGCGCACCCACATCAATTACGACGAACCCGCCGCCTTCGATACCGATCTGATGCTCACCCAGCTCGAGGCTCTTCAGCGCGGCGAGACGGTTCGCTGCCCGGTTTACGACTACACCGTTCATAACCGCTCGGATAAGACCAAGCTCATCCGGCCCGCGCCGGTCATCGTGGTCGAGGGCATACTCATCCTCGAAAACAAGGCCCTGTGCGACAAGATGGACATCAAGGTCTTTGTGGACACCGATGCCGACGTGCGCATCCTGCGGCGCATCCGGCGCGATATGCGCGATCGCGGACGCAGCTTTGAAAGCGTGATGAACCAGTACATCACCACCGTCAAGCCCATGCATGAGCTGTATGTGGAGCCCAGCCGCCGCAACGCGGATGTGATCGTGCCCGAGGGCGGCCACAACGAGGTGGCGATGGAACTGCTGACACAGCGGGTGCGCGCGCACCTGCAGGAGGTGGATCATGGCTAAGCTCTATTTCAAATACGGCGCGATGGGCTCGTCGAAATCGGCGCAGGCGCTCATCACGGCCTTCAACTACGAGGAACAGGGGATGCGCTGCTGGCTCATCAAGCCCGCCACCGACACGCGCGACGGCGAGGATATCATCCGCAGCCGCATCGGCTTGGAGCGCGTGTGCCATGTGATCGGGCCGTCGGACTCCATCGGCGCGCACTATCAGGCCGCCGGCTGGTGCGATGTGATCATTGCGGACGAGGCGCAGTTTTTTACCCCCGAACAGATCGACGAGCTGCGGCAGATCGTGGACACGGCGGAGATTCCGGTTTTGTGCTTCGGTCTGCGAACGGATTTTTTGACCCATCTGTTTCCGGGCTCGGCCCGACTGATGGAGGTGGCCGATTCCATCACGGAGATCAAAACCATCTGCCGCTGCGGCCGCAAGGCGGTCGTGAACGCACGCTTGGACGGCACGGGTCGGGTCGTGACATCCGGCGAGCAGGTGATGCTCGGCGGCAACGAAAGCTATGTGGCCATGTGCCATAGCTGCTGGCGCAAAAA
>CAYLSA010000088.1:0-4002 GCA_964386575.1 uncultured Oscillospiraceae bacterium
GTGAAGCCCCACAACGTGAAGGGGCATCTGACCTATTCCCTGCGCCGTCTGGGTCTTGACTATGTTGACCTGTACCAGCCCGCCCGAATGGATACCACCGTGCCCGTGGAAGATCTGGTGGGCGCGATCGCCGAGCTGGTGCGGGCAGGCTATGTCCGCCACATCGGGCTTACCATGGTGGATGCGGAAACACTGCGCCGCGCTTGCAGGGTGCATCCCATCCACACAGTCGAAATGGAGTATTCCCTCCTTTCGCGCGGCATCGAAAACGAGCTGGTCGCCGCGGCGAAGGAGCTGGGTGTAAAAGTTCTCGCCTTCGGCACCGTGGGCCATGGTCTGCTGCGCGACAATATCCTTACCGCACCCGCAAGCACCGGTATGGCCCGCGGTATGCTGGCGCCCGAGCATCGGGAGAAGAATCTAGCCATGGTGCGCAAGGTCAAGGCCATCGCCGACGAAAAGGGCGTTTCGCTGTCCCAGCTGGCGCTGGCGTGGAGTCTTTCCAAGTACGACCACGTGCAAAGCCTCATCGGCACGACCGATCCGGCCCACCTGCAGCAGGCCATCGATGCGCTGAAGCTCGAGCTGTCTGCCGAGGATATCGAGCGCATCGAAGCGGCGATCCCCGCCGGGGCCGTTGGCGGCACCGGAATGCGCAATTTTGTCTTTACGGACGGAAAAATGTCTTTGACATAAGGAGGAAAACCCACTATGAACGAACCGCTGACCTATTACCACAAGCACCCCTCGGCGCTGAAAACGCACCGGATCGAGATCCGCCCCCTGCCCGTGCTGGCGCAGGATGCGCCTTTTGAGGCAAAAGCGCTTTGCGAAGCCCTCCACGCGGATCTGCAGGGCGCGCTGAAAATCTACCAGGACAAGCGCTTTGAGATCACCGGCGTGGCCGTGAAGGTCGGCCCGGATATACACAACAAGCCCTCCATCGAGCTATCCGACTGCATAGGCGGCCGGACCTACGCGCTCACGATCTTCCCCACCGAGGACCACTACAGCAAGGTGGCCGTTGGGGATCGCGTGACCATTCGGGCCAATTATCTGGTTTTCTGCAATTGGTTCGGCCTTGTGATGAAGCACAGCGAGCTGGTCCGCGTGGAGAAAGCCGATGCTTGAATTACGCTATCCGCTGTTCGACGGCGAGCGGCTCTGGGACGCAGCCGCCGTCACAGTGGAGAACGGCATCATCACCTCCGTGCGCCAGTGCAATCCATCCGAATGCGGCAAGGGCTTTTTAATGCCCGCGCTGATCGATGCCCACACGCATATGCGCACGGCCGATCAGGTGAAAGCCATGCTGCAAAGCGGCGTTGCCGCCGTGTGCGATGTGAGCGCATCGGCCGCGCTGGCGGAGGCCTCTCATCCGCTCACGATCGTTCGCTCCGCCGGAATGGCCATGGGCATCGTGATGGATCCCAAGGGATATGTGGAGCAGGCCGCCGCAAACGGCGCGGAATATATCAAGGTTTTGCTGTTCGGCCCGCTTTCCATCGGCAAACCGGCGCTTTGCGCCATCGTGAAGCAGGCTCATAAGAAGGGCTTGAAGGTGGCCGCCCACGCCACGGAGCTTGCCACCGTCCGACAGGCCGTGGAGGCCGGAGCCGACATCCTGCTGCATATCCCAATGAAGGACACACTTCCCGTCGCCCTCGCGGAGACCATCGCGGCGAAGGGCATTGCCGTGGCTCCCACGCTTGTGATGATGGAGACCTACGCCCACAGCGGGCGCGGCGGTTATAAGCCCTCCCACTACCAAAACGCGGAGCGCGCCGTGAAGCTTCTGCACGACTGCGGCGTCACGATCCTCGCCGCCACCGATGCCAATCCCGGCTCCTTTGCTCCGGCGGTTGCGTATGGCGCCTCGCTGCATTGCGAGCTTGAACTGCTGGTAAAAGCCGGTCTGACCCCCACCGAAGCGCTGACCGCCGCGACAGCCTCCGGCGCAGACACTTTTGGCCTGAAAGCAGGGCATCTCGCGCCCGGCCGGCCCGCCACCATGCTGCTTGTGGACGGCAGACCCGACCGCACGATCGCGGACAGCCGCCGCATCCGAGGCTTCTGGATAGACGGCGAGGCGAATATTTCTTCCCAATAAAACACAGCCGATGGCCATTGTTTGGTCATCGGCTGTATTTGTTTGCAATGGCTTCTTATTTCAGCGCGGCGCCGTCGCAGAAGGCGTTACCCACCTTCTCGCCCAGCACATAGTAGGCATGATTCATGCCGTCATAGGTGATGGGTCGCAACTTCGTGGGGTCAACATTTCCATCGGTCAAAATGCTCTCCTCGGCGCAGACGTTGACGATCTCGCCCACCATGCGGCAGGTTTCGGGATCGTAGCTTATGAGCTTACATTCCACCGCCAGCGGAAGCTCGGCGATAATGGGTGCGTCCACAAACTCGCTTTTGACCGCGTGGAACCCGGCCTTATCCAGCTTATCCGCCACGTCGTTTCCGGAAACCAGACCCACAAAATCGCAGGACACGAGCGTTTCCGCCGTACCCATGCTGACGGTGAACGCCTTTCGGGCCAGAATGTTCTTCACGGTTTTGTGGCCCGCGCTCAGGCACATGGAGATCTCATTGCTTTCGCTGATGCCGCCCCACGCGGCATTCATGGCATCGGGCGTACCGGCTTCATCGTAAGAGCCGATGATGAATACCGGCTGGGGATACAAAATGGGCTTTGCGCCAAAATTCTTTCTCATGGTCGTTTCTCCTTATTTCGTTTTATTTGCACTCGAGCAGGATTTCATAGATCTCATCGGCAGTCAGCCTTTTGCAGCATCCGGCCGTTATATTGGTGGAATCCGCCACGGCTCGAAGATCGGTATCCGCGGGGATGCCAAGCTCCGCAAAAGTGCTGGGCAGACCGATCTGCCGGATAAAGGCCGCCAGAGCCTCGATACCGCTTTGCGCCGCCTGTTTGTCCTCCGCCTCCCGCACGTCCCATACACGGCGGGCAAAACGGGCAAAGCGCGGGATATTCGTCTTGTAGATGTGCCGGTACAGCACGGGATGGATCACCGCCAGACCGCAGCCGTGGTTGCAGTCGGTATACGCGCCCAACTGATGCTCGATCTGATGGCACTGGAAGTCCGTGACCTTACCGATCTTCAAAAGGCCGTTTTCCGCCATGGCCGAGGCCCACGCCAGTTCACTTCTGGCGTTGTAATCGTTTAGATCGCACAGCAGGGCTCGAGTGTTGCGGATCACGCCGCGCATGATGGCTTCGTTTATATCGTCGGATAGATTGTTCTCGTCCGGCTTGCCGAAATAGGTCTCCATGGCATGGCTCAGGGTATCGAACGCGCCGGAGAACACCTGCTGCCTCGGCACGGACATGGAATACATCGGGTCGAGGAAGGCAAAATCCGCCTGCGCGCCAAAGATGCCGGCTTTGATCTTCCTGTCCTCATGAGTAATGGCCGCGCCGGCGTTCATTTCCGAGCCCGTGCCGAACACGGTGACGATGGTTCCGAGAGGGATGAAGCGATCGGGATAGCGATGCTCGTCCATCTCCATCGTCCAGATATCCTCATCCAGCATGGCCTGCGCGGAGACGATCTTGCAGCAATCGGACACGCTGCCGCCGCCCACCGCCAGGATCAGATCGACTTTATTCTCCCGCGCCAGCCGCGCCCCCTCCTGCACCTTGGCATAGGTGGGGTTTGGCATGATGCCGGGAAACTCAACGATCCGCTTTCCGGCGGCTTGCAGGATGCCGACGACCTCGTCATACACGCCGTTTCGCCGAATCGAGCCGCCGCCATAGGCAAGCATCACCGTCTCGCCATAGTTTTTCAGAAGCCGCTCCAAATGCTCGCTCACGCCGCCCTTGCCGAAATAGACCTTGGTTTTGTTTTCGTAGATGAAGTTGTTCATATCGCCGCCTCCACTGCTTTCATCCTCCTCGGAAGGAACTCATCTACAGCGAGCATAACACTTAAAGTCGGCTTTAGGTCAAGCGCTTTTGAAAAGTTTTTT
>CAYLSA010000089.1:0-3971 GCA_964386575.1 uncultured Oscillospiraceae bacterium
ATTTACAAGGTACACCCGCTTCCCGCTTCGAAGTTTCCCTCTCCGCGAGGCGCTTGAGTATAATAACATCAACCCCCGAAGATGTCAAGCGTTTTTTTGACTTTTTTCAAAAATATTTTTGAGTAGTCCCAAAACCCTTGATTTATCAAGGCTTTCACCGGCATCATGCACAGAAATAATGCTTCCCTATGGTCAAAAGTACCGGCCGCGACCATATCCACGCGCTCGTGGCAGTGTCGGGATTGAAATAATACAGCGCGCCGCCGGACGGGTCCCAGCCATTGAGCGCATCGCGCGCCGCCCGGTACGCCGAATCGGCCACCGGCTGCCAAAACTGGCCGTCCTGCAAACAGGTGAATGCGCCGGACTGGTAGATCACGCCGGAGATGGAATTGGGGAAATTCGGGCTTTCCACGCGATTGAGCACCACCGCGCCCACGGCCACCTGCCCCGTATACGGCTCGCCGCGCGCCTCCGCCGAGATGAGCTGTGCCAGCAGCGCCACATCCCCCGATGTCTGCGCGCTCGTTTCCGAAACCGTGATGCCGAGCGCCGCGAGCGTTTGGCGGCCGCACTTGCCATCGACCGTCAAACCGTTTTTCTGCTGAAACGAGCGCACGGCCTTCACCGTGGCCGAACCATAGATGCCATCGACCGCGCCGGAATAATAGCCCCAGTTTTTCAGCTTTGTCTGGATCTGGCGCACGGTCTCGCCGCTCGAGCCCTTCTGGATGCTCGCCGCCTCGGCCGACTGCATGGTGAGAATAACGAACATGTTGAACGCAAACAATACCGCCAGCGCGATGCAGAGCTTTTTGCGCCGGCGCGGCATTTGTGAAAACATAAAAATACCCCCTCGTGACTTCTAATAGTCTACGAGGGGGCTTGTACGATTATGCTGTTACTCGATCAGGGAATGGTTGGATTTTGTGTCAATCTCTTCCTTGAGCAGCTTCAGGAACGCATCGACCGCCATCACGCCCTTGTCGCCGGCCTCGCCGCGCATACGCACGGAAACCGTGCCCTCGGCGGCCTCTTTATCGCCCACGACGAGCATATAGGGGATCTTCTGGCCCTGCGCCTCGCGGATCTTATAGCCGATCTTCTCGTTGCGCAGATCGGTCTGCACGCGCACACCGGCCGCTTCCAGCTGCGCCGCCACCTGCGTGGCATAGTCGGACACGCGGTCGGTGATGGGCAGGATCTTGACCTGCACGGGCGCCAGCCACGCGGGGAACGCGCCGCCGAAATGCTCCGTGATGACGCCGATGAAGCGTTCGACCGAGCCGAGCACCACGCGGTGGATCATGACCGGACAATGCTTCTCGCCATCGGCGCCGGTATATTCCAGATCGAAGCGGCCGGGCAGCTGATAGTCGAGCTGGATGGTGCCGCACTGCCAGGTACGGCCAAGGGAGTCCTGGATATGGAAGTCCAGTTTCGGGCCGTAGAACGCGCCGTCGCCGGGGTTGACCTTGTATTCCTTGCCGATGGAGGTGATGGCCGCGGCCAGCGCGCCCTCCGCCTTTTCCCAATCCTCGCGCGAGCCGATATGGTCGTCGGGCATGGTGGAAAGCTCGATGGTATAGGGCAGGCCGAACAGCGAATAGACCTCATCGAACAGGCGCGCGATGCGCACCACCTCGTCCTGGATCTGGTCAGGTGCGAGCAGGATGTGGGCATCGTCCTGCGTGAAGCAGCGCACGCGGAACATCCCGTGCAGCGCGCCGGACAGCTCATGGCGATGCACATGACCCAGTTCGCCATAGCGCAGCGGCAGCTCGCGGTAAGAGTGCGGCTCGAGATCATAGACCAGAATGCTGCCGGGGCAGTTCATGGGCTTGATGGCATAGTCCTCGCCGTCGATGACGGTGGTGTACATATTCTCTTTATAGTGGTCCCAGTGGCCGCTGGTCTCCCAGAGGGTACGGCGCATGATCTGCGGCGTGGAGATCTCAAGGTAGCCCCACTTTTTATGAACCTCATGCCAGTAGTCCAGCAGCGTGTTGCGCAGCACCATGCCGTTGGGCAGATAGAACGGGAAGCCGGGCGCCTCATCGCGGAAGGCGAACAACCCAAGCTGGCGGCCCAGCACACGGTGGTCGCGCTTTTTGGCCTCCTCGATGCGGGCCAGATATTCCTCCAGCTCCGTTTTGCTGGGGAAGCAGGTGCCGTAGATACGCTGAAGCATCTTGCGGCTGGAATCGCCGCGCCAGTACGCGCCGGTGCAGCTTGTCAGCTTGATGCCGTTGCCCTTCACGCGGCCGGTGTGGTCCAGATGGGGACCGGCGCAAAGGTCGGTGAAATCGCCCTGCTTATAGAAGCTGATGGTCGCGTCGGCGGGCAGATCGTTGATGAGCTCCACCTTATACGGCTCGCCCATGCTCTCGGCCAGCGCCAGCGCCTCGTCACGCGGCAGCTCAAAGCGCTCCAGCGGGATGCGCTCTTTGCAGATCTTGCGCATCTCGGCTTCCAGCGCCGTCAGATCCTCCGGCAGGAAGGGCTTATCCGAATCGATGTCGTAATAAAAGCCGTCCTCGATGGCCGGGCCGATGGCGAGCTTGGCCTCCGGATACAGGCGCTTGACCGCCTGCGCCAGAATGTGGCTCGTCGTATGGCGGTACAGCCGCCGATATTCCTGATCTTCGAATGTGTATTCCATAGGGTAAACCTCCAAAAGGGCGGATACGTACACGCCCTGTATTTAACATTAATATAATAGTGCGAACACGCCGTATAAAACCGGTTGATGCACAAGGTAGATCAGCAGCGTATGCCGCCCCACCCACGCAAGGGCCTTGCCGCCCGAAACGTGCAGCCAGCGCGCCTCGCGCCGGACGCGGATATACTCGCCCAGCCAAACACCCAGCGCGAACAGAAACAGATACGGCAAAAGCGGGAAATAATCGTACGACACGAAGCCGTCATAGCGAAAGCCCAGCCAATACAGCCAGCGCACGCCGACCTCCACCCGCTCCGTCCACCATGCCGTGAGCGCATACAAAACGATGCACAAAACCGGCGTGACCGGCCGATCCCAGCGCAGATGCTTGCCAACAAGGCCATACAGCAGCATCCCCGCCGATAAAAGCTGCAAAACGCCGAACAGGATGGGCGCACTCACGATAAACGATGCCGCCACGACCAAAAGTCCCGCGCCCGCGCAGATCAGGCCGCGTCGAATACTGCTGCGGGAAAAGCGGCAGCCGATGCCGGCGCACAGGATGAACGACCACGCGATGAAGCGCTCGAACAGCCACATCGGCGTGTTCTCGATCGCCTCCCAGCGCCAAAAGCCAAACTGGCACAGATCGAACGCCAGATGATATACGACCATGCACAGGCAGGCCACGCCCCGCCATATGTCGATGGTGGTGAGGCGGTCAGACGTTGAACAGGAAGTGTGTGACATCGCCATCATGCATAACGTATTCCTTGCCCTCAGCACGCATCAGGCCCTTTTCGCGGGCAGCGGTCTCGCTTCCGGCGGCCTTGAGATCGTCAAAGGCAATGATGTTGGCGCGGATGAAGCCGCGCTCGAAATCGGAGTGGATCTTTCCGGCAGCCTGCGGGGCCTTCGTTCCGCGGGTGATCGTCCAGGCGCGGCACTCGTCCGTGCCGCAGGTGAGGAAGGAGATGAGGCCCAGCAGCGCATAGGAGCACTTGATCAGGCGGCTCAGTCCGGCCTCCTCGATGCCGAGTTCCTCCATGAACATGGCGGCCTCCTCCGGATCAAGCTCCGCGATCTCCGCCTCAAAGCGTGCGCACACCGGCAGCACCATGCTGCCCTCGGCATCCGCCAGCGTTTTCACCACATTATAGTATTCATTGCCCTCCACGCCGGAAGAGAACGTGTCCTCATCAAAATTCGCGGCGTAGATCACGGGCTTTGCACTGAGCAGATCGGACTCGTCGATCAGCGCGCGTTCGTCCTCGTCGCAGTCGAAGCTGCGGGCGGATTTGCCCTCGTT
>CAYLSA010000090.1:0-3952 GCA_964386575.1 uncultured Oscillospiraceae bacterium
CCACCTTTTTCGAGCGCGACCCGGAGGAATTTTACCGCTTCTACCACGCAAAGCTTGTAGCCCCGCCGGATGTGCAGCCGAATGCGGCGCATCTTCGCCTGGCGGAGCTTGAAAAGGCGGGCAAGCTCAAGGCCGTTATCACCCAGAACATCGACGGCCTGCACCAAAAAGCCGGCAGCCGCGAGGTTTTGGAGCTGCATGGCACCACGCATCGCTGCTACTGCGCGCGCTGCCGAAAACCCTATCCCGCCGGTTTCATCAACGATTGCACCGGCGTGCCCCGCTGCGACTGCGGCGGCATCGTGCGGCCGGATGTGGTGTTGTATGAGGAAGCGCTCGACCAGACCGTGCTGGAAAAAGCCGTGCGTTATATTTCGGCGGCGGATATGCTCATCGTGGGCGGCACATCGCTGGTGGTATATCCCGCGGCGGGCCTGATCCACTACTACCGCGGCCATAAGCTCGCGCTGGTCAATCGCGGCCAGACCACGCAGGATGAATACGCCGACCTTGTCGTTCGCGGCAACATCGGCGAGGTCTTTTCCCAGGTATGACGGTCGATATCCTCGGCGTGCGCGTGGATGCGATCGGGCTGGATGAAGCCGTGACGCGCTCGCTTGCGCTTATGAAAAAACGGCGTGGCGCGTATGTTTGCACGCCGAATCCCGAGATGATATGGCAGTGCCGGTGCGACGATTCCCTGCGCGGCATCGTGAACGCGGCGGATCTGACTCTGCCGGACGGCGTGGGTGTGCTGCTGGGAGCAAGACTCTTGGGATATAACCTGCCGGAGCGCGTCGCGGGCATCGATTTTGCTCTTGCGCTGCTTGGCCGGATGCAGGGACGGGTGTTCCTGCTGGGAGCAAAACCCGGTGTGGCGGAGCGTGCGGCAGAGGCTGTCAAAAGCCGCTGGCCGAATGTGACGGTCGCGGGCGTCAGCCACGGGTATTACGACGATGAGAACGCCGTCATCCGCCAAATCGAGGCGGCGCGGCCCGATTTTCTGCTCGTATGCCTCGGCATGGGGCGGCAGGAGCGTATGATGGCCCGCCTTGCGGGAAACGAAAATATTGGCCTGATGGCCGGCCTTGGCGGCACGCTGGACGTGCTGGCGGGGGATATACCGCGCGCGCCGGATTTTTTCATCCGGCACCGCATGGAATGGCTCTACCGCCTGTGGCGCGAGCCGAAACGAATCAAACGGATCATGTGCCTGCCGCTGTATGTGGCGGCGGTCATGAAGCAAAGGATAGAAAATGGGAAAACTGATCGTTCTGGAAGGCATTGACGGAAGCGGAAAAAGCACGCAGTATAAGCTGCTGCAAGAGCGCTTTGAGCGCGAGGGCATCGACTACCACAGCATCGTGTTCCCGCGCTACAGCGAGGATTCCTCGGCGCTGATACGGCTGTATCTCGGCGGCGCATTCGGCGAAAAGCCGGAGGATGTGAACGCCTGTGCGGCCTCCGCGTTCTATACGGTCGATCGCTTCGCCTCGTATAAGCAGGATTGGGGTTCGATCTATGAGACCGGCGGGCTGATCCTGGCCGACCGCTACACGACCTCCAATGCCGTGCACCAGGGCTCGAAGCTGCCGGAGGAGAAGCAAAAGGCCTTCTTCGACTGGCTGTATGATTTTGAGTATGTCCGCATGGGACTGCCGAAGCCGGATATGGTGCTTTATCTGGATGTGGACATCAATACCTCGCTTGACCGCATCCACCACCGCGAGGAGAAAACCGGCACCCACTCCGACATCCACGAGCGGGATGTGGATTATCTGCGCCGCTGCATCGAAACGGGGCGGCGGGCCTGCGAGCATTATGGCTGGCAGCGCATCGAATGTTTCACGCCGCAGGGCGAGGAGCGCGAGCGCATGGAAAAGCATGAGGCCATCTTCGCAGCCATAAAAAAAGCGGGACTCGCTTGAGTCCCGAGGTTGGATAGGGCGCGTTTTTTATGCTATGTCGTCAGCAGCCACAGCCGCAGGAGCTCGAGCCGCTGTCGCAGCCGCAGCCGGTGTTGCAGCCACAGCCGCAGCCGTTGCCGCCCCAGCCAAACAGCAGGATGATGATGAGCAGGATGACGAGCCAGGACGTATTGTTGCAGGGATTGCAGAACATAATGATTTCCTTTCTCCGCGAATGAAACTGTTCGCAGCCGCTTCGGACGCGGTGGGGAAACGGCGCGGTGTTATCCGAGCTATACTATGACAAAAAGCGTGTATGCGTTACAAGCAAAGGAGTATGCAAATGGCGCAGAATAGAAAATACGACGATTTTGACTTTGACCGCTTTGATATGCCCGCGGAGGAGGCAAAAGCCCCCGCGGTGGACGGCATGGGCGATTTTGATATCTTCAATTTCTCCGCCTCGGAGCTGGATACCTCCGGCCTCGGCCGCGTGCAGGATGATCTCGATCTGGATAGCTTTCTGGATTTCGACAACCTGCTCGAGCCCGATGCGGAGCCTGTGAGCGAACCGGAGCCGGAGAGTGCGCCGGAGCCCACGGAGGAGGAGCTTGCCTATGAGCAGGAGCGCGTAAGCAAGCGCCGCCAGCGCCGTGAGCGCAAGGAGGCTGCCTTTGCGGAGCTGTTCGGCGAGCCGGAGAGTGCAGAGGAAGCGGCGGAAGAGCCGGAGGATGAACCGGAGGAATACGAGCCGGAACCGCCCAAAAAGCGTGGCCTGTTTGCCCGTCGCCGCCGCGAGGAGTATGCGGATGAAATTGCGTCGGAAGAGCCGGAAACGGATGCTTCTGAGAGCGCTGCAGCGGAACCTGTTGCCGAAATAATGCCGGAGGAGCCGG
Organism: uncultured Oscillospiraceae bacterium; assembly: GCA_964386575.1. Classification (GTDB taxonomy): domain Bacteria; phylum Bacillota; class Clostridia; order Oscillospirales; family Oscillospiraceae; genus CAJOIG01. The sequence goes on from CAYLSA010000090.1 coordinate 2,804, forward strand.
CTGCGGAGCCTTTTGAGGAGCCTGTTGAGGAGCCTGTTGAGGAGTATCAAGAGCCCGTAAAGGCGAAAAAACGCGGCTTGTTCGGCCGTCGTCGCCGCGATGAGTATGAGGAAGAACCGGCGGAAGAGCCGGAGGTGGCCGCAGAAGCCGTCGAAGAAACCGTCCCTGACACCGAAGCGGAATCGCCTGTGGCTGAGTCGCCGGAGGTCGAAGTGGCGGAGACGGAAGCGCCTGTTGCCGAAGCGGATGAGCCGATCGAGGAACCGGCATCCGAGCCGGAGGAGACTCCGCGGAAGGGCTTTTTTGCCCGCTTCCTGAAGTCCGGTGATGCGCAGGATGAGGACGACGACGATGCCCCGCTGGATGAGCCGGACGAGGAGGGGGAGAAACCCTCGATCTTCCGTGCGCTGTTTGGCCGCGGCAAGGCCGAACCGGATGAGGCCGAGGATGCGGACGAGGCGGCGGAGGAGCCCGCCGAAAAGCCCGCCGGAGAAAAAATATCCTTCTTTGCCCGTCTTACGCCGGAAAAGGAAGAATTCCAGGCGCTCATGCAGGCGAAGAAGGCGGAGGAAAAGCCCGCCCGCCGCACGGAGATCATGGCGGCGGACAACGCCTCGCTTTCCCGGCAGCTCGGGCGTGACCCGCGCCGCAGCGAGATGCTGGTGTACGACTCGGAACTGGACGAGATCAGCTACATCGACCGCGACGATATGCCCGAATCGCGCGACTATCTGCCCGTGCGCTTCCGGCGTTATGGCCGCAGCGGCATCGGCGGAGGACTGATGTACGCGGTGTTCGTGATCAGCGTTTCCATCGTTTTGGCCTGCTTCGGCTGGCTGTGCGCGGCGGACGTGCTGGCCCTGTCAAAGGACGAGATCAGCGCCGTGATCGTGGTGGAATCCTATGTTCCGCAGCCGGATGATACCTTGAACGAGGATGGCGAGCCTGTGGATGAACGTGGTGATGTGATCACCTGCGACATCGATCAGGTATCCACGGCGCTGAAGGATAACGACATCATCAACTTCAAATTCCTGTTCCAGCTTTTCGCAAAACTGTCCCACGCCAGCGCCAAAATAGACCCCGGCACCTATGATGTTTCCACCAAGCTCGACTACCGCGCGCTCATCACCGAGATGCAGACCGGCT
>CAYLSA010000091.1:0-3894 GCA_964386575.1 uncultured Oscillospiraceae bacterium
AGTCTTGTATCGTCCACCAAACAAAACCGCCGGAAACGATCGTTTCCGGCGGTTTCCTTTTGCGCGTCCGCTGTGGTTTACACAGCGGACGTTTTCTTTTTCATAAGCAGATCGAGCACGATGCCGACAGCCAGCATCGCGGCGGCCACGAGCAGCCAGCCAAAGCCCTGGTCGTACAGCGGCAGTCGGCTCGCCCAGCGGCTGACAAAGCCCAGCGGCACACCGGCCTCCTCCAGCGCGTAGATCACGCTCACAACGCCGATGCCGCCTATAACCGTCGGATACACAAAGCGGCTTTTCTGCCACAGACGGTGGCTCAGCCCCAGCAGGATGAGCACGATGGAAACGGGATAGATGGCGTTCAAAACCGGCACGGAGATGCTCAAGATCGCGTTGAGACCCAGATTGCAGATGAGGAAGGAAAAGCCTGTGATCACAAACACCCACGCGCGGTAGGTCGTGCGGGGAAAGAGCACGGAGAAATACTGTGAGATGGAGTTTATCAGTCCCACGCAGGTGGTCAGACACGCCAGTGTGAAGATGGCGGCAAGCAGGAATGCGCCGGGCGCGCCGAAAACCTGGTAGACGATCAGCCGCAGTGTCTGCGCGCCGTTTTCGCCCAGTGCGTAAACGCCGGAGCTGGCCGCGCCCATGTAGGCCAGCATGATATATACCAGCGCCAGAATGGTTCCGGCGAAAATACCGGCGAGCACGGTGTGCTTCACGCGGTCGGATTTATCCGCAAGGCCGAACGAACCGAGCGTGGTGGCGATGACCAGCCCGAAATTCAGCGCGGCAATGGTGTCCATGGTGTTGTAGCCCTCGGTGAAGCCCTTGAGAAAGGCGGCGGAGGCATAGTCGCCCTGCGCGGCGGCGATGGCGCTGTCCCCGCGCAGAAGGAACGCGGCGAACAGGACCACGATGAGGATCAGCAGCGCGGGCGTTAGGATGCTGCCCACGCGGTCGACCAGCTTGCCGGGGTTGAGGCACAGCCACAGCGCCGCCAGGAAGAACACCAGCGAGTACACGACCATCCACAGCGTGGTGTTTGCACCCGCGGGCAGATAGGGGGCCACGGCCATCTCAAACGGCACGGAGGCGGCGCGAGGGATGCCAAGTCCGGGGCCGATGGAAAGATAGATGAGCACGGTGAACACAAGCGCAAAGCGCTTGCCCACATGGCGGCCGAGCTTGTCGAGCCCATCAAAGCGCGCCACGACCACCACGCCCAGCACCGGCAGGATCACGGCGGTGGCTAGAAAACCCAGCAGGGCTGGCAGCGTGTCCGCCCCGGCGCTCTGGCCCAAAAACGGCGGGAAGATCAGATTTCCCGCGCCGAAAAACAGGGAGAACAGCATAAAGCTGATCACCAGCATATTTCTTTTGCTCAGTTTCATTTTTTGTCCTCTCATGTCGTTTGGGATAAGGCAGCGGACACCTTTATATCATGCGGCGCAGGGCTTGTCAATGCACCAAAACGGCGCTTTGTGCAGAAAAAAAGAGCAAAAGCAAGATTTTCGGTCACAATTTGTTAACATAATTCGATAAATTATTGTTTTGACATAGGGCGAAGGCTTGTATATAATGTAAACGTTAAGCGTGTCCCAAGGGACATAATATTATCAGGAGGAAAGACATGAAGAAAGCCTTTGCAATCTTTCTGGCGCTGTGCATGATGCTGTCGGTTTCCGCTCTCGCTTCCGGCGAGCCCGGTCTGACCATCAAGTCCGTCACCTATGGTGACAACTACATCGCCACCACCGCCACCGAGGACGACACCATCAACAGTCCGTCCGCTTCGTCCAACATCACCTCTGTCACCCTGTCCGACGGCAGCGTGATCGAGGCGAAAAACGGCGGCGTTCTCACGCTGGTCGTCAACGGCGACCACTACGACATCCTCGACTACGTTGAGGACGGCACCGCTCTGACCGAGGGAACCTATTCCTTCGAGACCACCTCCGGCGCCACGGCCAGCTCCGAAATGGGCAAGTTCATGAACATGGCCGGCAACACCGCGCAGTACACCTTCCGTTCCGCTCTGGCTGTGGATGAAAACGGCATCGTGGCCGATGAGACCATCCCCGCGCTGCTGACCAAGGCCGAGTATGACGAAAAGGGCATCTCCAGCGGCGAGCTGAACTCCTATGGCCCGTTCTTCAACGGCATCATCGTTGATTCCGCTGAGTACACCATCTCCGACATGACCATCACCGGCATCGGCGACGGCGCGAACGACTTCACCGGCAACGCCGCCATGGTCCTGGCCAAGGGCACTGCGGACGTCACCATCGAAGACTCCGCCATCATCACCGAAGGCGTCATCCGCACGGCCGCGGCCGTCAACGGCAACGCCATCCTCCGCATCGACAACTCCGTCGTTTATGCGCAGGAGACCGCCGACACCCAGGAGGAGTATGACGCGCTGGTCGTTCCCATGATGAAGCGCACTCCCTTCGCGCTGGGCCTTGAGGGCGTTATCCGCGCCACCAACGTTCTCGGCGCCGGCCAGGGCATCTACACCGACTCCCTGATCGTTTCCACCGGCTGGGGCGTTCTGTCCACCGACTCCGGCAACGGCTATGACCGCGTGGGCACCTATGCTCTGGATGTTTCCAACACCACCGCCGGCACCGGCACCGTCGTGGTCATCGAGGATGGCGTGAGCGGCGAGCCCAGCGGCGAGACCTACTTCGACACCAAGACCGTTGGCGGCGTGACCTATGGCTACATCGCGGGCGGCTCCGGCTATGTCGCTTATGCCGACTCCGGCGTTTGGGACAAGTTCGACAACGTTAAGTTCTACGGCGGCAACGAAGTCCAGATCATGGCTTCCTCCAATTCCTCCGCCTTCTACACCAACTCTCTGCTTGAGTCCGGCCACATCGGCGTCATGACCCAGCAGAATGCCGGCGGCACCATCTCCATCGTGGACTCCGTCATGAACGTGGGCGAGACCGGCGTTCAGATCAAGTCCGGCGCGGCCAACAACGGCTACACCAACGTCATCATCGACAACACCGAGGTCAACTTCACCAACGACTCCATCTGGGGCGGCACGCTGGTCGAACTGGTCGAGTCCGATGACGCGGGCAACCCGGGCAACACCTCCTTCACCGTTAACGACCTTGGCGACGAGGCCACCCAGGCCACCGCGACCACGGCGGTCTCCGACTCCAATGCCACCCTCGCCAACGGCGAATACACCGGCAACGTCTGGAACAACATCTACAACAAGTTCCAGGTCCTCAACCTCACGCTCGATAACGCCACCGTCAACGGCACCATTTCCTCCTCCTACGGCTATCATCTGAACGATGACGGCACCCGCATGGAAAATGGCACCGTTCTCGAGGCCGACACCACCGGCAACTATCTCAAGTCCGGCGTGAGCGACTATCACAAGATCGGCGCGCAGTACAACGTGGCCAATGAGCAGGTCAGCAACCCCCTGAACGTCACCCTGACGAACAAGTCCGTCTGGAACGTCGTTCTGGCGGACGGCACCTGCGGCGAGGCCGATGCCTGCTACATCAACGACCTGACGGTCGAGAAGGGCTCCTCCGTTGAGTCCGATAAGCCCGTGACCATCCATGTCTACGGCGAGCTCGACGTGAAGGGCGAGATCGGCAAGAACGTCACCATCGTGGAAGAGGACTACATCGCCCGCGACTTCAACGGCAACACCCTCGTTGCGTTCGATATGGCCGATCCGCGCCACACCGCGACCTTTGAGTTCGTCAAGGCCGACGGCACGCCCGTCAACGGCGTTGCGGCGTTCGAGGCTTATAAGGCCTTCGCGACCTCTTACTTCACGCTCGGCACCGGCAGCTATGATGTCGTGAGCATGGAAGTGACCGAGGGCGAGGCGACCATCAGCGCCATCACCCCCGA
>CAYLSA010000092.1:0-3886 GCA_964386575.1 uncultured Oscillospiraceae bacterium
TGCCTCTGGCCCGCGGCGAATACTGCGACACCGTGACGGAAACCGTGCGCCGCATCCTGAGCGGCGAGAGCGTGGAGGACTATGTCGCCCCGGTCATCCCCGAGGAAGCTCCCGGCGAAGCGCCGAAAAAGGACTGGCTCGCCACGCTGCTGCTGTGCATCTTCTTCGGCGGCATCGGTGTTCACCGCTACTACGTCGGCAAGATCGGCACCGGCATCCTCTGGACGCTGACCGGCGGCTGCTTCGGCATCGGCTATATCGTTGACCTCATCAAGATCATCGTTGGTAAGTTCAAGGATAAGCGCGGCAACTACATCGTTCGCGAGAAATAAGCAAGCCCCTGACTTAAAAATTCTAAAACCGGGAGAAAAACAATGGGACTTTTTGATAAAAAATTCTGCAGCATCTGCGGCGAGAAGATCGGCCTTCTCGGCAACCGCAAGCTGGATGACGGCAACCTCTGCAAAAACTGCGCCAAGCAGCTTTCTCCGTGGTTCAATGACCGCCGCCACAGCACCGTGGACGAGATCCGCGAGCAGCTGGAGTGGCGCGAGGCCAACCGCGAAAAGGTCCGCGCCTTCCACGTCACGCGCTCGCTCGGCATCGACACGCGCGTTCTGCTGGACGAGGACGCCGGTCTGTTCATGGTGGCCAAAGAGCGCCGCTATCAGGACGAAAACCCCGACGTTCTCGCCATCACGGACGTGACGGGCTGCCGTTTGGATATTGACGAGAGCCACCACGAGTTGTATCATAATGACCCCGAGGGCAACTCCGTCAGCTACAACCCGCCCCGCTACGAATACAACTACAACTTCTACATCACCATCAACGTCAATAACCCCTACTTTGACGAGATCCGCTTCCGCCTCAACCCCCGTGCCGTGGACATCCAGACCGGCGGCGGCAACCGTCCCATGATGGGCGGCCGTCCTCCGATGGGTGGCCGTCCTCCGATGGGTGGTCCCGGCGGCCGTCCCCCGATGGGTGGTCCCGGCGGCGGCTTCATGGGTGGCGTGATGGGCGGCATCGGCGGTGCCTTTTCCACCGGCGCCGTCAACCCGCTCGAAAACGGCGAATACTGCCAGTACAAGCAGATCGGCGACGATATCTGCGCGGCCCTGCTTCAGATCCGTGCCGATGCCCGCTCCTCCGCGGCGCAGGCCAACGCCCCCAAAACGGCGGTCACCTGCCCCTACTGCGGCGCGACCACCATGCCCACCGTGAACGGCTGCTGCGAATACTGCGGCGGCGCGCTGAGCTGATCGGCTCCGGGCCAAAGGAGCCTTGATGAAAAAAAACCGGAAACACCTGCCCGCAAAGTTGGGCGCGGTTTTGCTGATTCTGGCCGTGGCTGCGGCGCTGCTTTCGGGCAGCGCCCTGGCCGTGTTGCAACTGTCCGATGTGTACGCAACGGTCACGCAGGGCGTGAATTCCTATGTTCAGCTGACCTCTTTCCCTGAGTACACAGTCTTCGCCTATGAGCATGGCACCGGCACGATCCCACCCGGCATGGCCTTTCTCCAAAGCGGCGACACCGTTGCTCTGACCGGCGCACCCACGCAGGCCGGCACCTTCACCGGCACCGGCACCGTGGACTACCAAAACAACGATGACGGCCACAGCGAACAGGCGCCGTTCAGCTTCACCATCACAGTCGAAGCCGTGGCCACACCGGCCCCCACGGCCGCACCGACCGCCAAACCGGCCGAGGCCACAACGGCACCCACCGCTGCGAGCGGCGTGCCGAAGGTGACGAAAAGCCCGACCGGTGAGACCGTTTCCGAGGGTAGCAGCTGCATCTTCATCGCCCGCGCCGACGGCGCCACCGGCTATACCTGGTACTGCACGGCGGCGGACGGCAGCGTTTACACCATGGCGCAGGCCAAAACCAGCTTCCCCGGGCTTTCCGTCAGCGGCGACGGCACCACCACGCTGACCCTTTCGAACATCCCGAGTTCGCTCAGTGGCGCTTCGTTTTATTGCAACTTCTCAAACAGCGCCGGGGATGTGAAGTCCGGCAGCGCGACCGTTACCGTCACGGCGAAAACTACGCCCAAGCCCACGGATAAGCCGGATGAGGCGATCAACCAAAACACCCACGACCACAACTTCCACAGCGAATGGTCGTATGACGAAGAGGCCCACTGGCACGACTGCGACTGCGGCTCCCGCGACGGATATGAACCGCACCGCGTGAGCGACTGGGCTACCAAGAGCGACGGCAGTCTGCTCGGCGTATGCGATGTGTGCGACGCGAGCGTGACCGCCGCCGGTGACACGCCGAAGACGACCCCGGAGGCCACTCCGGAGGCAACGCCGGACGCGAAGGAAAAACCGGCGCTTAGCAACAAGACCGAGCCGAAGAAGGGCTCCGCCGTGACCGTGCTGCTGGTCGTGTTGCTGGTCGTTCTGCTTCTGCTGCTCGGTGCGATCGTGTTCTTCATCCTGCGCAGTCGCAGGGCATCCAATGCCCGCAAGCCGGCTCCGCACGCCGAACGCAGCCAGTTCAAGCCCGAAAACGAGCATTATAACCCCCGCCATGACGGTATCAACGATGAATACGACCGTCAGGAGTATGAGCGGCGCAAAAACGCCGAGCATGATAATTCTGTGCAATGATCTTTGCAATAAACAACCCAATTCAAAAGGAGAGTACAAAATGAAAATGACCCGCAAACTCATGGCGCTGCTGCTGGCGGCCATGATGCTGCTGACGCTGTGCGCCTGCGGCAAGGAGACCGTTGACATCTCCGGCAAGTATTATGCCACGAGCTGCATCATCGACGGCGAGGAGTATTCCTGCGAGGGCGAATACGTCGTTCTCGACGAGGATGGCACCGGCACGCTGATGTTCATGGACGAGGAGTATCCCGTTAAGAAGTGGACCCTCTCCGACGACGAGCTCACCTTCACCCTGGAAGACGGCGACAAGTTCGTCGGCACCTATGAAGACGGCGTTCTCGATGGCACTTTCGCCGGCATGGACTATGTGTTCGATATGAACGGCGCCACCGCCAGCAAGAAGGGCCCCGCCCCCGAGGCGGAGGAGACCGCTGAGACCGAAGCCGAGACCGAGGCCGCTCCCGCCGCTCCCGCCGGTGTTCTGGCCGAGGGCGATCTTGGCAACTATCACGTGGCCGTGGTCGGCGTGGAGGCATTCACCGACGCCAGCGATGCGCCCGCCGTGCGCCTGTACTATGACTTCACCAACAACAGCGATGAGAAGGCGGAAGGCTGCGACATCAACGTCACGGCCAAACAGTCCGGCTTTGAGCTGGTTGGTACCTATGCCCTGTCTGCGGACGACGTGGACGAGTACGGCAACGAGTATCTGTACGTTTACCCCGGCGTGACCATCCGCTGCATCGAGGAGCTCAGCTACAACCCCGAAGCCGGCGGCAACATCGAGTTCACGCTGGAGGAGTGGTACAGCGAAGACAGCTTCACCGTTGAGGTCGATTCGGCCAATCTGCCCGGCGCTCCGGCCAAGCCGCTCGAGATCGTGCCCATCCCCGATCCCACCTACACCGAAGGCTGGCCCACCGAGGGCGAGTATGACGAGTGCTACTTCAAGGTTCTTGACTACGAAGTGGTCGAAGCCGACTCCTACAGCGACTGCGATCAGGTCATCCGCTTCTACTTCGAGTACACCAACAACACCGATTCGGCCGATAGCGCCTGGTGGAACTCCAACTTCTTCGCCTATCAGGACGGCATCCAGCTCTCCACCGAATCCGCCGCTGACCGCGTGGATTCCGACGATATGTACAGCGAAGACGTTGAGCCGGGCGAGACCGCTACCTGCTCCGTCTGCTTCGGTCTGCGCAGCGATAACCCCGTTGAGCTGATGCTCATCGACTCCTGGACCGATGTCTCCATCGGC
>CAYLSA010000093.1:0-3869 GCA_964386575.1 uncultured Oscillospiraceae bacterium
ACACCGGCAAAAAGGGCTACTGCTACTCCATGGGCGGCGGCACCTATGTCCACCATATTCCCGGCGGCGTGGCCTTCGGCACGGAGCCGCCCGATTTTGACACCCGTATGCACGGCGCAAACGAGCGCATACCGCTCGACGAGCTTTTGCGCTGCACGGAGATCTATGCCGGCGTGATCGCGTCGCTTTGTGGGGAGGAAGAATAATGGGACTGCTTGAACGCTTTGAACGCTATGTGAAGGTATGGACGACCAGTGACGAAAACTGTGAGCAGACGCCGTCTACCGAGCGCCAGTTCGATCTGGGCCATATGCTGGCGCAGGAGCTGCGCGATATGGGCGTGGCGGATGCCGTTTGCGATGAGCATTGCTATGTTTACGGCCACATCCCTGCCACGGAGGGGTATGAAAATGCGCCGCGCCTTGGCTTCATCGCCCACATGGATACCGCCGAGTTCAACGGCCGCGGTGTGCAGCCGCGCGTGATCGAAAATTACGACGGTAAAAAGGTCGATTATCCCAACGGTCTGGTGCTCGACCCGCGCGAGTTTCCCCATCTGCGCCATCTGCGCGGGCGTACGCTGGTGGTCACGCAGGGCGACACGCTGCTCGGTGCGGACGATAAGGCCGGTGTGGCGGAGATCATGGAGCTTGCGCAGGAGATGATCGGCTCGGATGTGCCGCATGGGCGCATCTGCATCGCCTTCTGCCCGGATGAGGAAGTCGGCCGCGGCACGGCGGAATTCGATCTGGACGCTTTCGGCGCGGATTTTGCCTACACCGTGGACGGCGGCGAGGAGGGCGAGATCAGTTGGGAATGCTTCAACGCCGCTGCCGCGCATTTTGAGGTTTTCGGCAAGTCCATCCACCCCGGCGAAGCCAAGGATAAGCTGCGCAATGCCTCGCTGATCGCCATGGAGATAAACGCCATGCTGCCTGCGGCAGAGCGTCCGGAGCATACCGAAGGCCGCGAGGGCTTTTTCGGTCTGATGCACATGGATGGTTCCGTGGAGAAAGCCACGCTGGATTATATCGTGCGCGACCATGACGCTGCCCGCTTTGATGAGCGGCTGGACACCCTGCGCCACATCGAGAAGATCGTGAACGAGCGTTATGGGGAAGCCTGCTGCGCGCTCACGGTGCGCGAGCAGTACCGCAATATGCGCGAGGCGCTCGTGGGCCATGAGCATCTGGTGGAAAATGCGAAAAAGGCCGCGCGGCTGGCGGGTGTGAAGCCGGTGGTGCTGCCGGTGCGCGGCGGGACGGACGGTGCGGCGCTTTCGTTCAAGGGTCTGCCTTGTCCCAATCTCGGCACGGGCGGCTGGTGCTTCCATGGGCCGCTGGAACACATCACGGTCGAGGGTATGGAAAAGGCGCTGGACATCCTGCGCCGCCTTGTCTCGATCTACGCGGAGGGCTGAGCATGAAACGCAAAACGGCGAAGATCGTTTATTACGCACTGGCCGTGATCGGCTTTTTGCTCATGGACGCCGGCTGTGTCGGCTATGGCCGCGTGTGGCTGTATGTCGGCATCGGTGTTATGATCCTGTGCACCTGGGTGGGTATGCAGTTCAACCGCTGCCCGCACTGCGGTTTTCGGCTTGGTACATGGCGGAAATTAAATTCTTGTCCCTCTTGTGGAGAAGATATTTCCGATTGCTGAGAAATCTATAAAATCATCCCCGAGACCGGAATGTGGCCTCGGGGATGGATGAGTTTCAGGCGATGGCGGTGTTGTCTTCGGCCCAGGGGCCGAACACGGCACGGTAAAGACCGGCGAGGGCGGCGCGCAGCGCTCCGGCGCTGATGGTTTCGCTTGGCGAGAAAATGCGGCAGCGATACGGCCCGACGGTCACGCGAACGCCGGTATCGTGCCAGCCGCAGCGCTCGTAGAAATCGATCCGCCGCTCGCACAGTGCCTTTTCGTCTGCTGCGGCAAAGTCGGGGTCCTCGACCTCTGCGACGAGCGTGGGGCCGAAGCGCTCTTTCTCCGTGAGCAGTTGGAGAAAGCGCTGTCCCAGTCCCGCGCCGCGTTTGGTATCGAACACGGCGAAAAAGTCCAGCAGCTCAATGGCACAGTCCGCCGGATGCTGGATATAGGCATAGCCCGCCGGCTCATGCGCATCGTCAAACATCCCGAGCGCGCGGCAAATTCCATCCGCGTGCAGGCGTTCGAGCCGGTCGAAGCTTTTCGGCTCTGTGGGCGGGATGTCACGCAGGATGTGGTCATGATACACCGCGCGGCGCTCCGGCGGTGTCAGACTGCGAAGGAACATGGTCAGACCCCCCTTATGACATCAGTATAGCATAAAACAAAGGAATTTTGAAACGGATATGGAAAAAGGATTGCGAAAATTCATCGGCGACCGCGCGTTTTACAAGCTGGCGTTTGGCGTGATGCTGCCGCTCGTTCTGCAAAGTCTCATCACGAGCTTTGTGTCGCTTTTGGATAACATTATGGTCGGCCAGTGCGGCACGGCGCCTATGAGCGGCGTGGCCGTGGTGGGCCAGCTCATGTTCAACTACATGGTCATCATCTTCGGCACGGTGGCCGGCCCCGGTATCTTCTGCGCCCAGTATTTCGGCGCCGGGGATGAGGGCAGTCTGCGCGCGGCGTTTCGGTGCAAGCTGGTCATGGCGCTGATCGTATCCGTGGTGTGCATGGGCGTGATCCATCTTTGGGGCATGCCGCTTGCGGGCCTGTTTCTAAACGGCGAGGAGGCGGCGCGTGCCGAGGTGATGGACTATGCCATGGATTACGCCCGCGTGATCATATGGATGATGCTGCCGTTCGCCATTTCCAGCGCCTATTCCACTACCCTGCGCGAAACGGGACAGACGGTCGTGCCGATGCTTGCGTCGATCGCGGCGGTGTTTGTGAACCTGTTTCTCAACTGGGTGCTGATCTTCGGCAAGCTCGGCGCGCCGGAACTCGGCGTGGTGGGTGCCGCGTGGGCCACGGTGGCCTCGCGCGTGGTGGAGGCTGCGATCAACGTGGTCTACAGCCATGTTCACGCCGGACGGCTGCTCTTTGCCAAGGGGCTGTTTGGTCCTCTGCCGGTGCATAAGGGCCTGTTTGGCCGCATCCTCCGGCGCAGTCTGCCGCTGTTTTTCAACGAATTCCTCTGGTCTACGGGCACGTCCATGCTCATGCAGGTGTACTGCACGCGCGGGCTGGAGGTCGTTGCGGCGCTGAATATTGCCTATGTTATTCTGGATCTGTTCCAGATGGCGGCGTTTTCCGCGGGCAACACCATCGGCATCATCGTCGGTCAGCAGCTCGGTGCCGGGGAACTTGAGCGCGCCGTGGACACCGATCGCAAGCTTATCGCATTTGGCTTAGCCGTGGCGCTGGCCATGGCGGGACTCATGTGCATGGTCGCGCCGCTGTTTCCGCGCCTTTACAACACAACCGACGAGGTGCGCACGCTGGCCTGCCGTATCGTGATGGTCATGGCGGCCATTCTGCCGTTTGGCACATTGTCACACTCCGCCTACTTCACGCTGCGCTCCGGCGGCAAAACGGCGCTCACGTTTATTTTCGACTGCGGCTTCATGTGGCTTGTGAATATCCCGGTGGCGTGGTGCGCGGCGCATTTGACGGCGCTGCACATTCTGCTGGTGTATCTGATCTCAAACGGCACGGAACTGATCAAATCCGCCATCGGGCTGGTGCTCGTGCACAAGCGCATCTGGGTGAACAACCTCACGGAAAAGGAAAATGTGAACGCCGGATAACACGAAAACCTATGCTCTCGCACTCGAAGGCGGCGGGGCACGCGGCGCGTATCAGGTGGGTGTTTGGAAGGCGCTGGCGGAGAAATAAGCCTGCGCACCAGATAAACAACAAGCAGCCGGGCGGGTATGGAA
>CAYLSA010000094.1:0-3860 GCA_964386575.1 uncultured Oscillospiraceae bacterium
CGTTGCGGCGCTCTTGGAAACGGGGAGGAATGGTTATGACACTTGACCAGATGCGCTATTTCATGGAGGTTGCCTATTGCCGCAGCTTCAGCCAGGCCGCGCAGAACCTGTATATCTCCCAGCCCAATCTGACCAAATACATCGCCTCCATGGAAAAAGAGCTGGGTATGCGCCTGTTTGACCGCACCACCCGAAAAGTCGAACTGACCGCGGCCGGCGAGCGACTTATGAGCAAGGCGCAAACCGTTCTCATGCCCTTTCTGCGTGAGCTGGAGGACATTCAGACCGAGCTGAGCTCCACCCGGCAAAACATCTACATCGGCGTCGCGCGCGACGAGCTTTTGCCGGACGCGTTCATCGAGCTCATCCGCCGCCACAACCTGTCCAGCAGCGGCAGCCGCATCATCGTCATTCAGGACAGCCACCTCAATCTCTCGAGCGGTCTGCGCGGACAGTACAACATGATCGTTTCCTCCGACCGCCATCTGCGCAGTCTGGCCGGTGTGAGCTATCTGTGTTTGCAGTCGTTCCGCATGATCCTGGCCGTGAGCAAGCATCATCCGCTGGCCAACAAGCCCGATCTGGCCCCACCGGATTTCCGAAACGAACTGATCTATCTTGCCCTGCCGCAGGGCACCTCCATGACGCCCGGCGCCGCCAACCCGATCTACTACCGCGTGGGCGGACTGGTGAACATCAAGCTGCTGGCTTCGCCGTCGGATGCGCTGTACAACGCCAATCTTTGCAGCGGCGCGGCCATCGTTCCCAATCTCACCGACCACAGCCACTTCCCCGATATCCGCTTCCTCGATTTTGAAGACCGTCTGGACGACTCGCCCACCTATCAGCGCCTGTTCTGGCCCAGCGAGGAGACCGATCCCCAGATCCTCGCCCTGATCGAGCAACTGCAAACGCTGTTCGGCTCCATCAAGGACACCTGAGCGCGCTGTAATTACAATATATCGGAGAGCCAACCATGGAAACGAAGCATCTGAAAAGCTTTGAAGTCGTATACGAATCGCGCAGCATCCATCAGGCCGCCAAAAAGCTGTTCATCACGCCGCAGGGTCTGAGCAAAAGCATCCAGCAGCTCGAACAGTCGCTGGGCGTGAAGCTGTTTGACCGCAGCCGTCAGGGCGTGATCCCCACGCGCAGCGCAGAGCTTCTGCACGAGCGCTGCCGCCAGCTTCTGCCGCGCTTTGACGCGCTGGAACAGGAGCTTTTGCTGCTCGACACGCCGAAAAAGCGCCTGCGCCTGGGCGCGGCAAACGGCGTTTTCAATCTCGTGCCTTTTCGCGCCGTCACGGACTTTCGCGCCCGCCATGAGGACATTTTGCTCGAATGCGGCGAATACGCCAATCAGGAAGTCAAGGATATGCTGCGCGATGGGCGGCTGGAATGTGGGCTGATCGTCGGCGGCTGGGACGAGCCGGACATCTTCCTGCGGCGCGTGGCCGCGTGTCCGGTTTGCCTTTTGGTATACGAAGGCCATCCGCTGTATGACTGCGAGCGCGTGACGGTCGATCAGCTGCGCGGCGAGCCGCTCATCCCGATGAACGAGCGCTTTCATCTTTACGCCGACTTCATGGACGCCTGTCATGCCCACGGCTTCACGCCGGACATCCTGGTAAAAACCGCCGATGCGAATTTGCAGCACCGGCTGTGCCACGAGCGGATGGGGCTGGCCATCGTGCCGGGCTTTGTGAAAAACAGCTTCAACATGGCCGGCCTGCGGCTGATCCCCTTTGCCGAGTCCTTGGAATGGGCCGCCAATTTTGTTTGCCTGCGCAGCCGAAGCGAGCTTCCCGCCCTGCGCCAATTCGCCGCGCAGCTGGCCGACGTGTAAACCATTTGTTGCTACCTCTCAAAGGAATGTTGGGACACGCCCTGCCTGCATTGTGATATTCTGGACAAAAAAGGATGCCACATTGGACGCATCCCAAGCCAGAAGGAGAGATCATCATGCAGCAGAAATATCCCCACCTTTGTTCCCCCATCACACTCGGCAAGGTCACGTTCCGCAACCGTATGTTTTCCGCGCCCATGGGCGGCACGGACATCACCGTGGACGGCTGCATCGGGCCACGTTCGCTGAAATTTTATGAGCTGCGCGCCTATGGCGGCGCCGGCGCCGTGACCGTTTCGGAGTGCATGGTGCATCCCACGGACGGCAGCCACGCCTTCCGGCTCGATCTTTCCGTGCCGGAGAGTCTGCCCAGCTTCACCTATACCGCCGATGCCATTAAGCGCCACGGCGCAGTGCCGTCGCTTGAATTGTCGCACTCCGGCCAGTTTTCCGGCACCTATCTCGCCGACAAGGGCAAAAAGGCCTCCATGGCGCAGTGGGGCCCCTCGGCCAGCGTTCGCGCGGACGGGCTTGAGATCAAAGCCCTGACGAAAGAAATGATCGACGAGATCGTGGCCGCTTACGGCAACACCGCAGCGCTTGCCAAGCGGGCGGGCTTTGAGATGCTCATGGTCCACGCCGGCCACGGCTGGCTTATCAACCAATTCCTGTCGCCCATGTTCAACCGGCGCACGGATGAATACGGCGGCTGCCTTGAAAACCGTGTGCGCTTTGCGCAGGAGGTGCTCTCGGCCGTTCGCAAGGCGGTCGGCCCCGGCTTCCCCATCGAGCTTCGCATGAGCGGCGACGAGTTCGTGGAGGGCGGCTACCATCTGGACGAGGGCGTGCGCATCGCACAATTGCTCGAGGATTACGTCGATCTCATCCACGTTTCCGCCGGCACCTATCAGGGCACCTTCGGCATCACGCATCCGAGCTGGTTTGAAGACCACGGCCGCAATGTGTATCTGGCGGCAGAGATCAAAAAGCACGTGAAAAAGCCCGTGGCCACCATCGGCGGCCTCAGCGATCCGGAGATGATGGAGGAGATCATCGCCTCCGGCAAGGCCGACGTGGTGGAAATGGCGCGCCAGCTTCTGGCGGACAACCAGCTTCCCAACAAGGTCATGTCCAACCGCGACGATGAGATCGTCCACTGCATCCGCTGCTTCACCTGCATGGCCGAGCGCGCATCGACCTTCACGCGCCGCTGCACGGCCAATCCGCTCATCGGCCGCGAAAGCGAGGGGCTGGGCGAGCTGCAAAAATCCCCGAATCCGCAGAAAGTCCTCGTTGTGGGCGGCGGCCCCGGCGGTCTTTACGCGGCCTACACGGCGGCGCGCCGCGGCCACAAGGTCACGCTTTGCGAGGCCACGGACAAAACCGGCGGTCTGCTCATCGGCGAGGCGGCCATTCCGTTTAAGTATGATATGTACCGCCTGGGCGAGACCTATCGGCACCTGGCGGAAAAGCAGGGCGTGGAGATCCGCCTGAACACGCGGGTAGACCGCGCATATGTGGAGGCCGAGGCGCCGGACGCGCTCATCGTGGCGGCGGGATCGGAGCCGCTGCTGCCGCCCATCCCCGGTCTGCGCGAAAGCCCCGTGATGTTCCCGGCGGAGGATTATCATCTGAAGAAAGACGAGATCGGCGAGACCTGCATCGTGCTTGGCGGCGGTCTGGTCGGCTGCGAGATGGCCGTGTGCCTTGCGCGCGAGGGAAAGACCGTTCACATCGTGGAGATGCGCGATGAGCTCTGCCCGGACGCGAATGTACGCTACCGCCCGCTGCTGATGGCGGAGATGGCGAAGTATTCCGTTTCCATCCACACAAGCTGCAAGTGCGAGCGCGTGGACGGCGGGCGCGTGACCTGCGAAACGCCAACGGGCGAGACCGTCACCATCGAGGGCGACAGCATTCTCTGCGGCCTTGGCCTTGTGCCGAACACGAAGGTCGTGGAGGAGCTTCGCGGCAGCGCGCCGAAATTCTTCTCCATCGGCAACTGCGTAAAGCC
>CAYLSA010000095.1:0-3853 GCA_964386575.1 uncultured Oscillospiraceae bacterium
GCGAACACGCCGAACACGGTGCCGTCCAGCATACCGGTGTAGTCGGATTCCTGCGCGGCGTCAAGCTCCGCCTCGACCTGGTCGGCGATGTCGGAGATGTTCTGGTCGATCAGACCCTTGAGATACTCGATCCAGGCATCCCAGTTGCCGCCGGCTTCGCCGCTGGCCTCGCCGGACGCGGTCTCGGCGCTGTAGGGCAGATTCTCATACAGCATGGTGGAGCCGTCGGGCAGGGTGTACAGCACATTCGCCGTGCCGTCGGCATTGGCCGTCACGGTGGCGAGATCGGCGTTATACAGCGCGCCGTCGGCATTAAGACCCGTGTAAATGTCCTCGCCATCGGAGACGAAGATCACGTTGCCGGTGCAGTAGAACTTATCTGTCACGCCGACCATGCCGAACGAGCAGGTCACGGTGTCGGCGCAGTTCATGGAAACGGCCACGGGCTCGTCAAAGTCGAGGTACATGGTGGAGCCCGAGTCGTAGGTGAGAACATCGTCGTTCCAGCCACGAACGGAATCATAGCAGTCGCCCGCGACCTGCACGGCAAATGCGGTGGGGAAGTCGGAGTTTTCGACCTTCACATAAAGCTCGGAGCCGGTCCAGGTGTTCGGGCCTGCGGCCTTGAACAAAACGGTGTCCGCGCCGCCGTTCCAGCCCACATAGCTGTCGCGCACGAACAGATAGCCGCGGCCGCCGCGCGTGGCGTTGACGAGCGTACCGGATACGTTGAGGAAGCGGGAGTTATCCATGATGACTTCGCCCACGTCCGTGGTCATGGAGGTCTTGTTGGAGAAGTTGAAGCTGCCGCCGTTTTCCACGGTGGTGTTGGTGAAGATGGCCTGCGCGTTGCCGTTGACTTCCCAGCCGGACAGCTTGGAGATGAAACTGTTGACGAAGAAGGAGGTGCAGGTCTCGTCCATGACCGCCGCGCCGGAGTTTTCCAGCGACACGATGTCGTTAAAGATGACCGTGCCGGAGGAGGCGTCGGAGTTGAAGATACGGCCGGAGTTCATCAGGCAGTTGTTGTCCAGCGCCAGAACGCCGTTATAGAAGATGGAGAAGGGGTGGCCGGATTTGTTGAACAGGTTCGTGCCGGAGATCACCGTGGCGGAGCCGTTGCCGGCGAAGATGCTGCCGGCAGCCGTGGAGCCGGTGCCGATGAGGAAGATCTTGCCTTCGTCGTTCGAAACGGTTACGCGGGTGTCCTTGTCGGTGACCTGCAGACCGTCGCCGCCGCCGAAGAAGCGGTGGGAGTCATCGCGGATATCGTCGCCGGTGCCGGAGGCCTGCGCCAGCACGGTGCAGTTGTGCAGCTCGACCTGCGCGCCGTCGCGCACCCACAGACCCGAGCAGTAGAAGCTGCCCACATCGGCCAGATCCCAGGTGGTGCCGGTGGCAAAGGCGTCATAGCCCTCCACGCCCTCGATGAGCAGCGTGCCGTCCTTTTTCAGGCTGTAGGAGAAGGCAAGGTCAACGTAGGTCTTTTCGCCCTGATACTCCGCGGCGCTGTAGCCGGCCTGATAGTAGATGGTGCCGCTGTCGCCGTTTACAACGGTTTTGGCCTCGTCCACGATGGCGGTGTTGTCGATGGCGATGACCCAGTCGCCCGCATCGAAGAAGGTGCAGCCGGCCCACACGTCGCGGTCGAGCGTGTCGGCATCGGAGACGGTCACGGCGGCCATGGTGGTGGTGCCGTAGTGGTTGGTCTCGGCGGTGTATTCCTCAATGCCCTGACGCTCGTAGTAGGTGGCGGTGTCAAGATAGGTGCCCTTGGCCAGCTCGCCCCACTTGGTGGTGTTGTAGAGGTAGGTGTCCTCCGTGTCGTCGTCGGGGATCTCCTTGGCAGCGTCCGAGGTGCCCTTGAGCGTGTAGAGCATCATCACGGCGTCCCACTTGGAGAGGGTGTCATCGATCTTCTCGTCCAGATCCAGTTCAAAGCCGAAGTAATCCAGAACGGCCTGCGCATTTTCCTCGCGGCTCGTACCGGCGGCGGCCTTCAGCGCGGCGGCGGCTTCCTCGCCCGCCTCGTTCAGTGCGGACTGGCCGCCTGTGACGGCGTTATAGATCATGTTCAGGAAATCGCCCCAGTTGATGGGGTCGTCGATGCCGTAGGGAAGCTGGCCCTGCGAGCCAAGCTCCGCGCGGAATTTGTACATACCGGTCTCGTCGGTGTTCGAGCCGTCGGGATCGACCACGCTGTCATACTTAAACAGGAAGCCGCTGCGCAGCGCGGGATTGAGCGCCTGGAACCAGGTGCAGTAGTAGTGGCCCCAGAAGAAGTCGTTGAAATCCTCAAACAGCTTGTTCATGTTGTCCGAGAAGATGCCGGTCACGTCGTCGCCGGCGGTGACTTCGTAGGTGGTGTTGTTCATCCAGAAGTAGCGGAACAGATAGTAGCACGCCTCCACGCGCAGGTAGTTATCCCCGGCGTGAACGGTGTCGTAATCGTCCGTGGGGTTTACGTTGACATAGCGGTCGGTCACGAATTCGCGCCAGGTGTCGCCGCCGGTGGTGCAGCCGTTGCACAGATACCAGTCCACGGCCTCATACAGCGCGTCGTAGTCGTAGCCGGTGGCGTCGGCGGCCGCCGCGATCTCATCGGCGAAATCCGCTGCCGTGAACAGATCGGTCGCGCCGCCAACGATGGCGTCCGCCGTGCCGTTTTCATAGTATACGGCGCCGGGCGTGTAGGCCTCGGCATCGTAGCGCAGGGTGTAGCCGCGGTAATCGACCGTGTCGGTGAGATAGTTCTCGATGGAGGCGTAACTCACAACATACACGGGCACGGCGGAGAACTCGGTCTCGCCGTCGTCAAACAGCACATAGCAGAAAAATTCCTGCTCGGGGGCTTTGTCGAAGCGCAGCGTGAGCGTTTCGCCGTCAAACGCGGCCTCGGCCTTGGCTTCGGTCTCGCACGCGGAATCCGTCCACACGGAGACTTCGGTGCCTTTGGCAAAGTCGCGCAGCTCAAACGCGCCGTCCTCGCCCGGAGTGGTGCTGACGTAGTAGCCATAGAGCGTGAAGGTCGCTTCCTTGGCTTTCGCGTCGGGCATCTCATAAACAGCCGTGGCAAACACGGGCTTGTTGTCCCACGCGGGCATTTCGCCGGAGGCTTCCCCGGAGGCTTCCCCGGAGGAGGCCAGCGCCCCAACGCTCAGCGTCAGGCACAGCATGAGCGCCAGAAACGCCGCGAGCAGTCTTTTTCCTTTCATGTGTAAATCTCCCATCACATAGTTTTGCCTTTGTTATAATTCAGTCAGGCAAAATCATTATAGCACTGCACATTGTCCCGCAATAGTGACAAATAGTATCAAAAAAAGGAAGCATTGACGGCGGCTGGGAAGTGTGGTATACAATATAAAAACTATGCGCGGGGGGCATAAAAATGGATTACACGATTCGGCTCATCGAGCCGCGGGACAATGCGGCGGTGGAGCGGGTGATACGCTCGTGTTTGATCGAGTTTGGCGCGAACCATGAGGGGACTGCCTGGGCCGACCCCGATCTTGGCCGCTTTTCGGAGATATACGCCTCGCCCGGCAATCGCTACTGGGTGGCCGAAAGCGCCGGACGCATCGTTGGCGGCACGGGCATCGGCGCGCTGACGGATACGATCTGCGAGCTGCAAAAGATGTATTGCCTGCCCGAGGCGCGCGGCACTGGCATGGCGCATGAACTGATCGAGCGGGCGCTCGACTACGCGGCGGAATATTACGAAAGCTGCTATCTGGAAACGCTGGAAAACATGACGGCGGCACAGCGCTTTTACGAAAAGCACGGCTTTGCGCGCGTGACGGAGCCGGTGGTGCATACGGAGCATTACGCCTGCGATGTGCGGTATTTGAAAAAA
>CAYLSA010000096.1:0-3838 GCA_964386575.1 uncultured Oscillospiraceae bacterium
AGGCCTTGATCTCCTTGGGGTAGTCCGTGACGAACACGGGGCGCTTGTAGACCTGTTCGGTCAGATAGCGTTCATGCTCGGTCTGCAGGTCGCAGCCCCAATAGACATCATATTTAAACTCCTGACCGGACTTTTGCAGAATGTCCACCGCTTCGGTGTAGGTGACGCGGGCGAAGTCGTTCTCGGCCACGTTTTTCAGCCGCTCGATCAGGCCCTTATCCACGAAGGAGTTGAAAAACTCCATCTCCTGCGGGCATTTTTCCATCACGGTGGTGATGATGTATTTGACCATCGCCTCCATGACCTCCAAGTCGCCCTGCAGGTCGCAGAAAGCCATCTCCGGCTCGATCATCCAAAACTCGGCGGCATGGCGCTGGGTGTTGGAGTTTTCGGCGCGGAACGTGGGGCCGAAGGTGTAAACATCGCCAAAGGCCATGGCAAAGTTTTCGGCGTTGAGCTGGCCGGACACGGTGAGGTTTGCGGACTTGCCGAAGAAGTCCTGGCTGAAATCAACGGAGCCGTCCTCCTTGCGGGGCGGGTTGTCCATATCGAGCGTGGTCACGCGGAACATCTCGCCCGCGCCTTCGCAGTCCGAGGCCGTGATGATGGGTGTGTGGACATACACGAAGCCGCGCGACTGGAAGAAATCGTGCACGGCCTGCGCCGCCACGGAGCGCACGCGGAACACGGCGGAAAACAGGTTCGTGCGCGGACGCAGATGCTGGATCGTGCGCAGAAATTCCACACTGTGGCGCTTTTTCTGAAGCGGATAATCGCCCGCGGACACGCCCTCCACGGCGATGGACGCCGCCTTTATCTCAAACGGCTGCTTGGCCTCCGGGGTCAGGAGCAGGGTGCCCTGCACGATCAGCGCCGCGCCGACGTTGAGCTTGGCGATCTCGTCGTAATTGGAGAGCGTTTCCCTTTCAAATACGACCTGCACGCCCTTGAAGGAGCTGCCGTCGTTGAGTTCGGCAAAGCCGAAGTTTTTCATATCGCGAACCGTGCGGACCCAGCCGCAGACCGTGATGGGATTGTTCGCGAACACCTCCGGGTTTTTCCAAATCTCTGCGATGCGTGTTCTGTTCATCCATGACCCTCCTTTTCTGAAAATTTTGATACCATCGATGGATGCATAACATTGGTATTATATGCTCACTTTGGTCGGATTTCAACTATTGTTTGAAAATGACAATATTTTAATTATTAAAAAGGTGCTACCACAAAGCGAATTTATATGTTAGAATAACAAACGACAGAAAAAACATAGACGAGGTGACTTTGGTTTTATGGTCAAACTCTACATCGACGGGCACGAAATTGAAGCCCGCGAGGGTCAGAGCGTGCTGGAAGCCGCGCTGGCCGCTGACATCTACATTCCCCATCTGTGCACGCACCCCGATCTGCCGGTGCAGGCCAACTGCAAGCTCTGCGTCGTGACCGTGGAGGGTCGTGACGGAGTGTTCTGCTCCTGCGAGCTGCCGGTTTCCGATGGTATGCGCGTGACGACGAAATCCGAAGAGCTTCTCTCCCGCCGCCGCATGGCGATGGAGCTGATGCTCGCCGGCCACCCCCACGACTGCACCGGCTGCAAGCGCTTCGGTAAGTGCGAGCTGCAGACCCTTATGCAGTATCTCTCCGTGGCTCACGCCCGGATGCACTCGGTCGTGAAGACCTGCAACAACATCAACACCAACAACCCCATCGTGCTGCGTGAGATGGAGCGCTGCATCCAGTGCGGCCGCTGCGTGCGTGCCTGCCGCGATCTGCGCGGGGCGAACGTTCTGCAGTACAACAAGAAAAACGGCGAGACCTACATCGGCACCAAGGGCGATCTGCCTCTGCTGGATGCCGACTGCCGCTTCTGCTCGGCGTGCGTGGCCGTGTGCCCGACGGGCGCTCTGGTCGATGCGGAGGGTCTGTTCCGTCAGGACGTGCCCGCCGATCAGGCCATCGTGCCCTGCCAGGTGGAGTGCCCGGCCCACATCGACATTCCGGCCTACATCCGCGCCGTGCGCGAGGGCCGCTACACCGACGCCGTGGGCATCATCCGCGAGAAGGTCACTTTCCCCCACACCCTCGGCTACATCTGCAACCATCTGTGCCAGACCGGCTGCAAACATCAGGCGCTCAATGAGTCCATCGCCATCCGCGATCTCAAGCGCTTCGCCGTGGAAAACGACAAGGACCAGACCTGGAAATCCAAGGGCTTCCACAAAGAGCGCACCGGCAAGCGCGTCGCCGTGATCGGCGCCGGCCCCTGCGGTCTGACGGCAGCCTACTATCTCAACAAGCTCGGCCACGACGTGAAGGTCTTTGAAAAGCGTCCGCAGCTCGGCGGCCCGATGACCAGCGGTATGCCTGCGTATCGTCTGCCGCTGGAGGCCGTCAAGAGCGAGATCCAGTACATCATCGACTCCGGTGTCGACTATGAATGCAACTGCGAGATCTCCGACGTTGCCGCCCTGCGTAAGGAATATGACGCCGTGCTCATCGCCGCCGGCGTTTCCAAGGGCAAGAAGCTGCCCATCCCCGGCAGCGACTTCAAGCAGGTCTATACCGCCATCGACATTCTGGCCGAGATCCACGCCGGCGAGAGCATGGAAAAGCTCGGCAAGACCGTTTGCATCATCGGCGCCGGCTCCGTTGGCTACGACTGTGCCCGTTCGCTGGTGCGTCAGGGCCTGACCGTGAACCTTGCCTGCCTCGAAAAGGGCGACAAGATCCTGGCCGACGAGGAAGATCAGGTCCAGGGCCGCGAGGAAGGCATCATCTCCTACGAGGGCCGCAGCTTTGAGGCCATCGAGGGCACGCCCGATCAGGTCACCGGCCTGCGCGTGCACACCGTCATCTCCTCCACCTACGACAAGGCCACCGGCCGCGTGACCGAGGTTGCCGAGGAAGGCAGCCAGATGGTCATCCCCTGCGACTCCGTCATCTTTGCCACGGGCCAGCGTCCCGGTCTCGACGACTTCGAGAACTTCGGCATCGAGCTCAGCCGCGGCTTCCCCATCAACCCCGAAAACGGCAAGCCCGAACACATCACCAGCCTCGACGGCGTGTTCGCCGCGGGCGACGTGATCACCGGCATCAGCTTCGTCATCAAGGCCATCGCGCAGGCGCGCGAGGTCGTGCCCATGGTCGACCGCTATCTCGGCGGTGACGGCGAGATCGATGAGACTCTGGTCGAGCGCGAGCGCGACGGCCACATCGGCGAGTGCGCCGGCTTCGGCAAGATGGAGCGCGTGGAGATGCCGCTGCTCAGCCCGGAGGAGCGTCTGGCCAATCCCGACCAGTCCGTGTTCACCACCTACACCTGCGACGAGGCCAAGTGCGAGGCCACGCGCTGCCTGCAGTGCGACCTGCGCAAGGACATCGAAAAGACCCGTCTTTGGACGGAATACAGCATTAAGTAAGGGAGGCCGGGAATATGTACTGTGATATCGGAAAAGATGTCGTTTGCTCCCGCGATACGCTCAAAGAGGGCATGTGCCCTGTGAAGTGGGCGCTTGACTGCGTGTCCGCCGCCCATGAAGCCGACTGCGGCAAGTCCGTTACCTGCCGCGATGGCATCACCCAGCTGAAAACCATTCTGACCGATCTGGTCAACGGCCACGCCGAGGCGGAGGACGTCGATCTGGCGCTGGAGCTGGCGAAGTATATCGCCACCACCCCCGGCTGCGAGCTTTCGGAGCTGACGGCCAAGAACGTTCTCTGGTCCATCGAGACCTACCGCAGCGAGTGGGATAACCACCGCCGCAAACGCTGCACGGCGCTGGAATGCTTCTACGACGTGTATGTCGATCCCGCCAAGTGCACGGGCTGCGGCCAGTGCCCG
>CAYLSA010000097.1:0-3824 GCA_964386575.1 uncultured Oscillospiraceae bacterium
TCCCGCGGCCTCGGCTATGGCGACAATGCCAAAGCGGCGCTCATCACGCGCGGCCTTTCGGAGCTGGCGCGCCTTGGCCGCCGGCTTGGCTGCACGCCGGAGACCTTCAACGGGTTGGCCGGCGTGGGCGATCTGATCGTCACCTGCACCAGCGAGCACAGCCGCAACAACCGCTGCGGATACCTGATCGGCCGGGGGCATTCCGCGGCGGAGGCCGTGGAGCGGGTCGGCATGGCGGTGGAGGGCCTCAATGCCCTCGATGCGGCCATGGAGCTTGCGCGCCGGAGCGATGTGGAGATCCCTATCATCTCGGCCGTCAACGACATTGTCCTCGGTGCGGCAGCGCCGGCGGATGCGGTCAGCGACCTGTTCGCCCGCGATCTGACCTGCGAGTTTGACTCGTATCTATAATGAAAAGCAAAAAGACCGCCCTCGGGCGGTCTTTTTTCCGTCGGCATCCTTCGCTGCGGCTTGGCGGCGAAGGGTGCTTTATTCTATTCCTGTGCGGCGGCGACGGCGGCGCCGATCACGGTGGCGTCGTCACAGCGGACGATCGTGCAGTGGCGGCCATGCACACCGGCGGTCCATGCGTCGAGATAGTGGGCCAGCCGCTTTTGCAGCAGGGGTGTTTTGTGGTAGGTGGAGCCCTCGGCCGTGACGCAGCAGGGGGTATCCGGGCTGCGGCCGGTGTCCGTGTGGGTCAGGATGGCCGTAAAGGTGACGGCCAGAATACGCGCGGCGCGGTCGTATGCATCGGTCACGATGGCCCGCAGCGTTTCGACGTCGGTCTTGTTTCCGGCGGTAAGGGCGTTTTCTGCGCCCTCGGCAAAAGTCCCAAGCTCGGCGGTCTCAAAGCTTTTGTGGTCTTTGAGCCGCGCGGCAAAATCCGCGCTGAACAGTCCTGCATCACACGCGCCGCGAACGGTGCGGAACACCAGATCGCCCAGATACGCGCCGGAGAGCATTTTCTCCGTGAGATGGTCGCCGGGCATCTTGGAGCCCTCGTCCAGCTCACGGTCGAAGCGGCCGCGCGCGAAACCGGAATAGATGCCGGACTCCATGTTGATGACCATGCTGCCGGTCGTGCCGGGCAGCTTTTCGATGCGCTCGCCGCGCTCGGCATAGCAGCAGTTGGTGCCCGTGCCGAGGATGAAGCCAATGTGGCCGTCGTATTCCCGCGTGCCGGTCACGCCGGACAGCAGCGCCGCCACGGTGTCGTTGAGCAGGGCGAAATGCTTGGGGCCATGGCCGCGGCGGACAAGTTCGCGGTTGAGCGACGCGCCGATCACGGCGCCCTCCGCACCGGTCACGCGAAGCTCCTTGCTGAAGGCAACGATGCGCGCGTCGCGGTCGGGCAAAACGTCCATCACGAACGAGAAGCAGAAGCCCACGGTGTCGCTTGCGTCGGCGATGGGCTCGATCGCATCGGCGATGGCGGCGAAGAATTCATCGCGGTCAAGTGTGCCCTGTGTGCCGGGCATGGGCTGCTTGCTTTGATATTCCACAACGGGCCGCCCCTCGCCATCGAAATACACAACGGCGGCGCGAAGATTGGTGCCGCCCGCGTCCAGCGCGATGACGCGCCTGTCCCGCGGAGCGGAGTGCAGGGAGATGAAGCTCGGCAGCATCATAAGCGAGGAATCCTCGTCCCGCAGACCCGCGTGCATCTGACGCCGGAATTCCGCCAGCGCCGGTTCCAGTTCGATGCATTCGGCAGCCATGTCGGTGCGGCGAAGAAAGGCGGCGGCTTTTTCGGTCATGTCGGTCATTCCTTTCGGTTTCGGATCAGTTTCGGCCGCCGGACTTGGTGGTGTCCTTGAGCAGAACATCGTGCGCCCCGCCCTCCACGATGGAAACGGAGGATACGAGCGTCAGCTTTGCTTTTGCGCGCAGCTCCTCAATGGTGTTGGCGCCGCAGTTGCACATGGTGGAGCGGATCTTCAAAAGCGTGGTGGCCATGCCGTCGGACAGGGCGCCGGCGTAGGGAACATAGGAGTCCACGCCTTCCTCGAACGACAGCTTATCCTTCGCACCGCCCAGATCGTAGCGCTGCCAGTTGCGCGCGCGGGCGCTGCCTTCGCCCCAGTATTCCTTCATATAGCTGCCGCCGATGAGCACCTTCGCCGAGGGCGATTCGTCAAAGCGGGAGAAATAGCGTCCCAGCATGCAGAAGTCCGCGCCCATGGCGAGCGCCAGTGTGATGTGGTAGTCCTGCACGATGCCGCCGTCGGCGCAGATGGGGACATAAATGCCGGTCTCCTCAAAATATTTATCGCGCTCGCGTGCCACGTCGATCACGGCGGTGGCCTGGCCGCGGCCGATGCCCTTGGTCTCGCGCGTGATGCAGATGGAGCCGCCGCCGATGCCGATCTTTACGAAATCCGCACCGGCCTCCGCCAGGAAGCGGAAGCCCTCGCCATCGACCACGTTGCCCGCGCCGACCTTCACGGTGTCGCCGTAATGCTCGCGGATCCAGTCGAGCGTGCGCTTTTGCCACTCGGAGTAGCCCTCGGACGAGTCGATCACCAGCACGTCCACACCGGCATCCACCAGCGCCGGAACGCGCTGGGCATAGTCGCGCGTGTTGATGCCCGCGCCGACCACATAGCGCTTGTGTTCATCCAGCAGCTCAAGCGGGTTGGTCTTGTGGGCGTCATAGTCCTTGCGGAACACGAAGGAGACCAGATGCCCCTCGCTGTCCACGATGGGCAGAGCGTTGAGCTTATGCTCCCAGATGATGTCGTTTGCCTCGCGCAGGCTGGTGCCCTCGGGCGCGGAAATGACCTTTTCCGCCGGGGTCATAAACTCGCTGACGGGCGTGGCCGGATCCATACGGCTGATGCGGTAGTCGCGGCTGGTCACGATGCCGAGCAGTTTGCCGGTGGCACTGCCATCGTCCGTGACGGCCATGGTGGAATGGCCCGTGCGCTCTTTGAGCGCGAGTACGTCTCCCAGCCGGTCGGTCACGCGCAGATTCGAATCGCTGAAAACGAAGCCGGCCTTGTGATTTTTCACGCGGCGCACCATCTCCGCCTGCTGCTCGATGGGCTGAGACACATAGATGAAAGCGATGCCGCCCTCGCGCGCGAGGGCCACGCCCATCTTCTCGCCGGAAACGGACTGCATCACGGCCGAGACCATGGGAACATTCATGCTCAGCGGGCACTCCTCGCCGCGGCGGAATTTGACCACCGGCGTGCGCAGGGAGACGTTTTCGGGCACGTTCTCGGAGCTGGAATAGCCGGGCACGAGCAGATATTCGCTGAAAGTACGGGACGGTTCGTCAAAATAAAAGGCCATGGTGCACCTCGATTTCAAAGTATTTTATCTATGGTATCACATTCCCGCCGGAAAGCAACAGAAATTTTGCAAAAATCCACGCAAAAAACGCAGAAAAGCGCACAAGGAAGAAAATTGCAAGAAAAACTATGAAAGAGCCGGAGCGCGTGATAAAATAAGAGCGTTAGTAGCTACAGAGTTTTATTGGCGCGAGACGAGGGGAAAATCAGGGGGAGGATGCAGGTGAGAGCTAAGTATAATGGAGGAAATACTATAATCCACAAGACAGCTATTGGAGAAAGGGGAAATGATGGCAAAGCACAGAAAAATAGTTGGTAAAACGCCGAATGGCGGCGATTATTCCGAAATATATTTTTTTGACGACGGCGGTAACATCGTTGATGAGACAAAAGCCACCAAGTGTGTGATTAGAGAATGCGCCGAAAACGGCGATTTGATAGCCGAAACATGGGGCGCTGTATAGTACACAATTTAAGCATCGCGCAAATGCGCGGTGCTTTTTCTATGCCTCGATGATAAAAACG
>CAYLSA010000098.1:0-3807 GCA_964386575.1 uncultured Oscillospiraceae bacterium
GTCGCCGGCCTCGGCGTACTCGAGGGTCTTGTGGAACATCTCGGTGCCGGTGACGACGGAGTCCTGAGTCTCACGGATGCCGACGATCTCGACCTTGTCGCCGACCTTGACGGAACCACGCTCGACACGGCCGGTGACGACGGTGCCGCGGCCGGAGATGGTGAACACGTCCTCGATGGGCATCAGGAAGGGCAGGTTGGCAGCGCGCTCGGGGGTCTTGATCCAGGTGTCAACAGCGTCCATCAGCTCCCAGATGCACTTGTACTCGGGGGCGTCGGGATCGGTGGACTCGCAAACCAGAGCGTTCAGAGCGGAACCCTTGATGATGGGGGTGTCATCGCCGGGGAAGCCGTAGGAGTCAAGCAGCTCACGGACTTCCATCTCGACCAGCTCAAGCAGCTCGGGATCGTCGACCTGATCGCACTTGTTCAGGAAGACCAGGATATAGGGCACGTTGACCTGACGGGCCAGCAGCAGGTGCTCGCGGGTCTGGGCCATGGGGCCGTCGGAAGCAGCGATGACGAGGATGCCGCCGTCCATCTGAGCAGCGCCGGTGATCATGTTCTTGATGTAGTCGGCGTGGCCCGGGCAGTCGACGTGAGCATAGTGGCGGGAAGCCGTCTGATACTCGACGTGGGCGGTGTTGATGGTGATGCCGCGTTCGCGCTCTTCGGGAGCCTTGTCGATGGAAGCGTAATCAACGAAGTCGGCCGCGTTGGGGTCCTTCATAGCCAGGACCTTGGTGATAGCGGCGGTCAGGGTGGTCTTGCCGTGGTCGATGTGACCGATGGTGCCGATGTTGACATGCGGCTTATCGCGGTTAAACATCTGCTTTGCCATTGTAATTCCTCCTAATTGATCGATCAAAAAATTTTATTTAACGTAACTAGAACACTTATGGCTAATTATAGCGTATTGCGCAAACTTTTGCAACACCCTTTTAGCCCTGCCGCAGTTTCTCCTGCAGCGAAGCCGGCAGCTCAACATAGTGGCTGGGCTCCATGGAGTAGTTGGCGCGTCCCTGCGTGCGGGAGCGCAGCGCCGTGGCATAGCCGAACATGGTGGACAGCGGCACGTTGCACTCGATGATGGCAACGCCGTTGCGGATCTCCTGGCCGGCGATCTGGCCGCGGCGGGAGTTGATGTCGCCCATCACGTCGCCCATGTATTCCTCGGGCGTGGTGACAACGACCTTCATGATCGGCTCGAGCAGCGTGGGGCCGGCCTTTTCACAGGCTTCCTTGAACGCCATGCTGCCGCAGACCTTAAATGCCGTTTCCGAGGAGTCGACTTCGTGGTACGAGCCGTCGAGAACGGTGCACTTGACGTCCACAACGGGGTAGCCCGCAAGGATACCGGCCTGCATCGCGCCCTGAATACCGGCGTCGATGGCGGGGATGAAGTCCTTGGGGATCGCGCCGCCGGTGACGGCGTTGACGAACTCGTAGCCCTTGCCGGACTCGTTCGGCTCGATCTGGAGCTTGACGTGCGCGAACTGGCCCTTGCCGCCGGTCTGGCGGACAAAGCGCGTATCGGCGATGGACGGGCGCGTGATGGTCTCCTTGTAGGAAACCTGCGGCTTGCCCACGTTTGCCTCCACGCGGAACTCGCGCAGCAGACGATCCACGATGATCTCCAGATGCAGCTCGCCCATGCCGGCGATGATGGTCTGGCCCGTGTCGGCGTCGGTGTACGCCTTGAAGGTCGGGTCTTCCTCGGCCAGCTTGCCAAGCGCGATGGAGAGCTTTTCCTGACCCGCCTTCGTTTTCGGCTCGATGGCCACGCGGATAACGGGTTCGGGGAACTCCATGGATTCCAGAACGATCGGCTGCTTTTCATCGGTGAGGGTATCACCGGTGGTGCTGTTTTTCAGGCCCACGGCCGCGGCGATATCGCCGGAATAGACGGTCTCGAGGTCCTGACGGTGGTTGGCGTGCATCAGCAGGATGCGGCTGAGACGCTCGCGCTTGCCCTTGGTGCTGTTGAGCACCGTGGAACCGGCTTCGCACTTGCCCGAATACACGCGGAAGAAGGTCAAACGGCCCACATACGGGTCGGTCATGACCTTGAACGCCAATGCGGAGAAGGGCTCTTCATCGCTGGGATGACGCTCCATCTCGGTGCCGTCCTTGGGATCGGTGCCCTTGACGGCGGGGATATCGAGGGGCGAGGGCAGATAGTCGACGATGGAGTCGAGCAGCTTCTGCACGCCCTTGTTGCGGTAGCTGGTACCGCAGCAAACAGGCACCAGCTTGCCGGCCACGGTGCCCTTGCGCAGGGCCTCGCGGACGAGCTCGGTGTCGATCGGCTCTTCGGTTTCGATGGCTTCCATGATGGCTTCCATCAGTTCATCGGAAAACTCCGATGCGGCATCGAGCATGGCGTTGTGGTATTCCATCGCCATGTCCATCATGTCCGCGGGGATCTCCTCCACGCGCATATCCTTGCCAAGGTCGTCGTAATACACGTCGGCCTTCATATCGACAAGGTCGATGATACCGCGGAAGTCGCCTTCGCTTCCGATGGGAAGCTGGATGGGCACGGCGTTGCAGCGCAGACGCTGCTTGACCATATCCATGACATTGTAGAAGTCGGCTCCGAGGATGTCCATCTTATTGACATAGATCAGGCGAGGGACATTGTAGTTGTCGGCCTGCCGCCAAACGGTTTCCGTCTGGGGCTCAACGCCGCCCTTGGCGCAAAGAACGGTAACGCTGCCGTCCAGCACGCGCAGGGAGCGCTCGACCTCAACGGTGAAGTCCACGTGACCCGGCGTATCGATGATGTTGATACGGTGATCGCGCCAATGGCAGGTGGTGGCGGCGGAAGTAATGGTGATGCCGCGCTCCTGCTCCTGCTCCATCCAGTCCATGGTGGCCGTGCCTTCATGGGTCTCACCGATCTTATAGTTAACACCGGTGTAGAACAGGATGCGCTCGGTCGTCGTGGTCTTGCCCGCGTCGATGTGCGCCATGATGCCGATATTTCGGGTTTTTTCAAGAGGATATTCTCTCGGCATGATATTTCAATCCTTTGCTGATGATTACCAGCGGAAGTGCGCAAAGGCCTTGTTGGACTCGGCCATCTTGTGCGTATCTTCGCGCTTTTTCACGGCGGCGCCCGTGTTGTTGCAGGCGTCCATGATCTCGCCGGCCAGACGCTCTTTCATGGTCTTCTCGCCGCGCTTGCGGGCATAGCCCACCAGCCAGCGCAGACCCAGGGTCTGACGACGGTTCGCCCGAACCTCGATGGGGACCTGATAGGTCGCACCGCCGACACGGCGGGCCTTGACCTCAAGGCTGGGCATGATGTTGTTGAGTGCTTCGGTGAAAGCATCGAGGGGGTCTTTTCCGGTCTTCTCCTTGATGATGTCAAAAGCGGAGTAAACGACCTTCTGAGCGACGCCCTTTTTGCCGTCGAGCATGATCTGGTTGATGAGCTTGGTAACCAGAACGCTCTTATAGATGGGATCCGGCAGGATCTCCCTTTTGGGAACGTTACCTCTTCTGGGCACTTAACTTCCCTCCTTCATTAGAAATGAGATCACGGGTACTCGAAAGTGTCTTTCGACTTCCGTTTGCGCCCTGAGAGTTTTATAAAAAACCAACAGGGCAATGTTGGGGATAATGCTTATTTCTTGGGGCGCTTGGCGCCGTACTTGGAGCGCGCCTGACGACGGCCGTCGACACCCTGGGTATCGAGGGTACCACGGATGATGTGGTAGCGCACACCGGGAAGGTCCTTGACACGGCCGCCGCGGATCATAACGACGGAGTGCTCCTGCAGGTTGTGGCCGACACCGGGGAT
>CAYLSA010000099.1:0-3684 GCA_964386575.1 uncultured Oscillospiraceae bacterium
CCAGCAGTACCAGGCAAATCCGCCGAACTTGCCTTTGCTGACGATTTTCTGAAGGAGTTTGATGCAGGCGTAGCCGACGATACCGGCAACGAGCATACCGACGAGGTAGGTGGGGAACATGGCCCAGTCGGCGCCGTCTTTGATGATATCGACCACTTTGAGAAGCACCGCGCCGGACACACTGAGAAGCGAGATGAGGAAGGAGAACTTCACGGCGTAGGGACGATCAAGCTTGCGGCTCATGCCGGCGGTGATGGTGGTTCCGGAGCGGCTGAGACCGGGGATGGTGGCCACGGCCTGACACAGACCCACCACGAGCGCATCGGTCACGGTGATGGTCTTTTCGTTTTTCGTGCCGCGCGGCATCCGGTCGGAGATAAAGAGCATGAAGCCCGTGATCACGAGCATCACGCCGATGACCCAGGGGTACGCGCCGAGCATTTCGATCTTGTTATGTATCGGCAGCACCAGCACCAGCGGCAGCGTGGCCACGACGACCATGAGCAGCTGGCGGCGCATGGGGATGTTCGCCCGCACCGCGCCGGAGGCCGTTTTCTTCTTGCCGGCAAACAGGCGGAAAAACTCCACGATCATATCGCGCACATCGGTCCAATAGGCGATGATGACGGCCACGAGCGTGGCCAGATGCAACAGCACGTTAAACAGCGCGTTTTCGTCCAGCGCGGCCAGACCGCCCATGCCGAGCAGATTTTCAAACAGCGACAGATGGCCCGAGCTTGAGATCGGCAGAAATTCCGCGATCCCCTGCACAAGACCCAAAATAATGGCGTTGAGCATATTCATATGGCTCGCCTCCCATGCAAATCAAAATTCCTGAACACCTATATTAACATAATATCCATAGATAGTCAATTTACGCTTTGCTCATGCAGCCACGAAAGCGCCTGCGACAGCGTGCCCACCGCATCGATCAGACCGCAGGCGACGGCCTCCTCACTGCCGAGGATGGAGCCGACGTCGTTTGCCATCTCGCCGGTGCGCAGCATATAATCGAGCAGCGTTTGCCGCGCGATGCGGCTGTTTTCCGTGACGAAGCGGACGATGCGCTCCTGCGTTTTGGAAAAATACGCCCACGTTTGCTCCACGCCGATCACAACGCCGTTTAAGCGCACGGGGTGGATGGTCATGGAGGCCGAGGGCGAAATGAGACTGCGTTTGGCCGCCACGGCAAGCGGCACGCCGATGGAGTGGCCGCCGCCAAGCACCAGCGAGCAGGTCGGCTTGCTCATGCCGGCGATCAGTTCCGCAATGCCAAGGCCCGCCTCGATATCCCCGCCAACGGTGTTTACCAAAACCAGCAGACCCTTGACCTCCGGGCTTTCCTCCGCTGCCGCGAGCAGCGGCATGATGTGTTCGTATTTCGTGGTTTTCGCGTCATCGGGCAGCATTTGGTGGCCCTCAATCTGGCCGATGATGCTCAATATCTGCACCCCGCCGGAGGCCGCCGCGCCGGTATCGCGTATCTCGTTCATAAAAATCTCACCCCGTCCAGTTTGTCCGGACGGGGCGATTTTTATCCCATGTCGTTATCGTATGACCGCCTTGATAAAGGGCGTTTGCTCCGGCGGCTGTTCGCCGATGCGGCAGCAGGCCAAAAATGCCTCGGCCGCCTTTTGCGCGCTCGCCTCATCCGCCGCGTGGATCACGGCAAGGCTCTCGCCCGCCTGCACCCGGTCGCCCACCTTTTTGTTCAGCACCAGACCCACGGACAGATCGATCGCGCTGTCCTTCGTGGCGCGGCCGCCGCCGAGCGACAGGCAGATATTGCCCACACCGAGCGCATCGATATGCTCAAGCCAACCATCCGTTTCCGCCGCCACAGGCATCTGCACCGGCGCCGTCGGCAAAAGCGAAAGGTCGCGCACCGCCGCCACATCGCCGCCCTGCGCCGCGACGAACTGCTCGAATTTTTCCATCGCCCGACCGGACGCCACGGCCTCGCGCAGCATTTGCTCCGCCTGTTCCTGCCCTTCGGCCAGACCGCCCGCCGCCAGCATCTCACTGCCGAGCGCAAGGCACAACTGCATCAGATCCTCCGGCCCTTCGCCGCGCAGGGTTCGCACCGCCTCGGCCACTTCCAGCGCATTGCCCACGGCGCGGCCAAGCGGCTCGTCCATGTCCGAAACCAGTGCCACGACCTGTTTGCCCGCCGCGCGGCCGACCTTTACCATGCGTTCGGCCAGCGCCGCCGCCTCCTGCTGCGTGTGCATGAAGGCGCCGGAGCCGGTTTTCACATCCAGCACGATCACATCCGCGTTGCCCGCGAGCTTTTTGGACAAAATGGAGCTGACCATCAGCGGCGGCGAAGCCACCGTTCCCGTCACATCGCGCAGAGCGTAAAGCTTTTTATCCGCCGGGCAAATATCGCCCGTTTGGCCTATGATGGCAAAGCCCACGGCGTTGACGGCATTGAAAAACCGCTCGCTCGAAAGCTCCACCGTGAAGCCGGGGATGGACTCGAGCTTATCGATGGTGCCGCCGGTATGGCCAAGGCCGCGGCCCGACACCTTCGCCAGCTTCACGCCGCAGGCCGCCAGCATCGGACACAGCACCAAACTGGTCTTATCGCCCACGCCGCCGGTGGAGTGCTTGTCGCCTTTGAGTCCGTCGATGGCGGACAGATCCATCACATCGCCGCTGTCGCGCATGGCGAGAGTGAGGTCGCGCGTTTCGCGGTCGGACATATCCTGAAAGCAGATGGCCATCAGCATGGCGGACATCTGGTAGTCCGGTATCTCGCCGTTTGTGTAGCCGGAGATCATCCAGTTTATCTCCTCCGTGGTCAGCTCGTCTCCGGCGCGTTTTTTCAGGATCAGGTCGCTCATGCGCATGGCGTTATTTCCCTCTTTCGCTCATCGTTTTTTGCCCATTATACCACAGCGCACAATGCCTGTAAACGCCTAGAAATAATAGGCCCGTCCGCCCATCCATACCACATGGCGCGGCGGCTTCTCCGGTCGGACTTCGGCTCTTTCCGGCGGTTTTTCGGGCTCCGGCTCCGCCTCCCGCTCGGCGCAGTATTCGGCTCCCTCCGGCCATGTGCGCACCGTGCGCTCAAGCGTCATAGCCCCGCGTCCGTCCGGCTCCGGTATGCCGAGATACGCACTCCGTCCCCCGCCATAGACCGACAGCCGCGCCACGCGGCCAATGTCCTCCATCCGCAGCCGAACGCGCCAAAATCGCCCCTGCGGCGCCGCCGTGAGTTCGCCCACGCGTTCGCCGTTTATGTACACCGGCAGCATACATCCGTCCCCCTTTCCGGGCATGACAAAGCCCCCGCCCATACTGTATGAGCGGAGGCCGGATTTTAGGACATATGCAGCCCGAAGCTGACCGCCAGCGCATCGTCCACGCGCCCCATCGTCGGCCCATCCACCTTGCCCATCCGCTCGCGCAGGCGCGATTTGTCCAGCGTGCGGACCTGTTCCAGCAATATCACACTGTCGCGGGACAGACCGCTGGACGGCGCGGGGATCTCGATATGGGTGGGCAGCCGTGCCTTGCCAAGCTGGCTTGTGATGGCTGCGGCGATGACCGTTGGGCTGTGGCGATTGCCGGTGTCGTTTTGGACAATGAGCACGGGGCGTATGCCGCCCTGCTCGCTGCCCACGACCGGACTGAGATCGGCGTAGTAAATGTCTCCTCGTTTCACGGGATTTGTCA
>CAYLSA010000100.1:0-3670 GCA_964386575.1 uncultured Oscillospiraceae bacterium
GCCGCAAGGCCATAGACCGTTTCCGTCGGCACGGCGCACAGGCCGCCCTCTTGAATGACAGCGGCCGCCGTTTCGATATCGTTTGTGATGATCTTTGTTTTCATAGTCCTTCGCCGTTTTTCAGTTTTTCCGCCCGCTCCGCCGTGACCAGTGGGTCGATCAGCGCGTCGAGCTGGCCGTTCATCACGGCATCGAGGCGGTAAAGCGTCAGGCCGATGCGATGGTCGGTGACGCGGTTTTGCGGGAAATTATAGGTACGGATGCGCTCGTTTCGCATCCCGCTGCCGATCTGGCTGCGGCGCTCGGCGCCCACGGCGGCATCGCGCTTTTCGCGCTCCGCCTCGGCCAGTCGGCTGGCCAGAATGGACAGCGCGCGCGCCTTGTTTTTATACTGGCTGCGCTCGTCCTGACACTCCACGACCGTGTTCGTCGGGATATGGGTCACGCGGATGGCCGAGGAGGTCTTGTTCACCTTCTGCCCGCCCGCACCGGACGAGCGGAACACATCGATGCGCACATCGTCCAAATTCAGCTCAAACTCCTGCTCCGACAGCTTTGGCAGCACGGCCACCGTGGCCGTGGAGGTATGCACGCGGCCCTGCACTTCCGTTTCCGGCACACGCTGCACGCGGTGCACGCCGCTTTCAAACTTCAGCCGCGCATACGCCCCCGGCGCATCCACGATGAAGCTGATCTCGCGAAAGCCGCCAAGATCCGTCTCGCTGACATTCGCAAGCTCCACGCTCCAGCGCTGGCTTTCGGCATAAAGCGAATACATCCGGTACAGGTCGGCGGCGAACAGCGCCGATTCCTCCCCGCCCACGCCCGCGCGGATCTCCACGATGACGCTTCGGCCATCGTCCGGATCGGCCGGAAGCAGCAGCAGGCGGATGTTATCCTCCAGCGCCGGGATGCGCGCACTCACCTCGGCCAGCTCCTCCCTGGCCAGAGCGCGAAGTTCCGGATCGGTCTCGACGTCCAGCAGCTCCTGCGCCTCCGCCGCTGCGGTTTTGGCCTCTTGCAGGTCGTTCCACGCCTCCACAATGGGCCCCAGCTCCTTTTGCTCGCGCGCAAGGGCGGTATATAAGGCCGGGTCGTTATAGGTTTCCGGCTGCTCAAGCCGCGCCGTGGTCAACTCATAACGGCGGGCGATCTCGATCAGTTTTTCTTCCATATCAGACCATCGCGGGGCCGGTGCGCCAGTCCGTGCCGCCGGCACGCGCATCCGGTGCTTCATAGCCGAGAGCGTAGAAATCGCGGGCGCTCGCCGTGAGCGCAAACAGGCGCTGCACATCGCCGCCATGCTCGTTCACGGCCGCAGGCTTCGTGATGACAGGCACGGCGGCCTTGCCGTCCATCTCGCGCAGCAGGGCGCGCCCCGCCTCATTCGCCGCCAGCACACGGGCATAGGGCGGCGTGTCCCCCGCCGTGTCGGCGCGCAGACCCAACACCGCGCCCGTGAGCATACGGCGCAGACGACTCATGGGATAGCGCTTGGTTTTCACCGCCGAGAGCACGCCCTCCACGGTCGATTCCGTGCGCACGGCCTTATAGATGCGGCTGCCAAGCCCTTCCGTGGCATCCGGCAGGGCATGAAACGCCTCCTCCGGCAGCATCCGAAGCCGCGCCATATAGGCCTGTTCGAGCTTTTCAAGCAGCATCGGCTCGCCGCCGCGCAGTGCGTCATACGCCGCCGCCGGGATATACGGGCGCACATCCTCGCGAGATTCCAGCATGGAGCGAATTTCCGCCGCACAGCGAACATTGCCGCCGGAAACGCCGTCATGCACCGAGCCGCTGCGAAGCGTGGTGAGCGGCGTTATCTCCGATTCGAGGGAAAACAGCGCCTTGAGATATTCGACCGCGAGGATATTATTCGGCTTTTCCAACAGATCGGCCAGCTCGCGCCCGAGGCGCTTTTCCAAAACCTTCTGCCGCGCAGGGGCAAAGCTCATGCCGCCGCTCATCTCGGCTTTGACGGCCTCGATGGTCTCCGGCTCCGTGGCCGCAAGGGCCAGCGCCGTGAGCGGGGCTAAAGCGCCCGATTCGCTGCCGAAGCTCAGATGCGTCACCACACCGAGGCTTGCGAGAAGCCCCACCGCCCCGCGCGCAAAGCGCTCCGCCGACAAAACGCACCACGGCAGCGGCAGTTCAAGTACCAGATCAGCGCCGCAGGCACAAGCCGCGCGGGCACGCGTGTGCTTATCGAACACGGCGGGCGTGCCGCGCTGGACAAAATCGCCCGACATGACGCACACGACCGGCGTATTTTCCCCCACAAGGGCGCGGCTTTGGCGAATGTGGTCGAGGTGGCCAAGGTGGAACGGATTATATTCACATACGATTCCGATAGCAGACATGGTATTCCCTCTTGCGTTTTTGGGATTTTGCGTTAAAATAGTCTTTTAGGGGAAGATCGTTCCTCCCCTTGCCCATTTTACACGTTTTTAATTTAATTTACAATACGAAAGGAACACACCATGAAAATTCTTGTCATCAACGCCGGCTCCTCCTCTCTGAAGTATCAGCTTCTCGACATGGAGAACGAAACCCTGCTCGCCAAGGGCCTTTGCGAGCGCATCGGCATCGACGGCCATCTGAAGCATCAGCCTCAGAACGGCAAGCCCAAGTTCGACGAGGACATCGCCCTGCCCACCCACACCGAGGCCATTGCCGCCGTTCTGGACAAGCTCACCAGCGCCGAGTACGGCGTGGTGGAGAGCATGAGCGAGATCAGCGCCGTGGGTCACCGCGTCGTGCACGGCGGCGAGAAATTCGCCCAGAGCGTGCTGATCGATGACGCCGTGATGGACGCCATCGCCGAGTGCATCCCTCTGGCTCCTCTCCACAACCCCGCCAACATCACCGGCATCAACGCCTGCAAGGCCGTCATGGGCGAAAGTGTTCCCCAGGTCGCCGTGTTTGACACCGCCTTCCATCAGACCATGCCCGGCAAGGCCTATGTTTACGCCATTCCCTATGACTACTACACCGACCTCAAGGTCCGCCGCTACGGCTTCCACGGCACCAGCCACCGCTATGTTTCCGGCCGCTGCGCCGAGATGATGGGCAAGAACATCGAAGACCTCAAGATCATCTCCTGCCACATGGGCAACGGTTCCTCCATCTGCGCCATCGACGGCGGCAAGAGCGTGGACACCTCCATGGGCTTCACCCCCATCGCCGGTCTGCCCATGGGCACCCGCTGCGGCGATATCGACGTTTCCATCGTGGAATACCTCGCCTCCAACACCGGCAAGAGCATCGAGGAGCTGACCACCATCCTCAACAAGAAGTCCGGCGTTCTGGGCGTTTCCGGCGTTTCCTCCGACTTCCGCGATCTGGACAATGCCGCCGGCGAGGGCAACGACCGCGCGCGTCTGGCGCTGGATATCTTCGCGTATGACGTGGCCAAGACCGTGGGCGGCTATGCCGCGGCCATGGGCGGCGTGGACGCCATCGTGTTCACGGCCGGTGTTGGCGAAAACTCCGCCTCCACCCGCGCTGACATCTGCGAGTATCTCACCTTCCTCGGCACCGAGCTTGACACCGAGGCCAACGCCAAGCGTGGCGAGGACATCGAGATCTCCAAGGCCGGTTCCAAGGTTCGTATGTTCGTCATCCCCACGAACGAGGAACTCGTCATCGCCCGCGACACCAAGGCTCTCGT
>CAYLSA010000101.1:0-3655 GCA_964386575.1 uncultured Oscillospiraceae bacterium
GCCATCTGCGAAAAGGCGGCCACCGCCGTTTCCAAGATGCGCATTCCTCTGGCCAAGATGGCCGTGGAAGAGACCGGCTACGGCGTCCTTGTGGACAAGGTGACCAAGAACCAGTATGCCTCCGAACACATCTGGAACTACATGCGCAACGCCAAGACCTGCGGCGTGATTGAGGAGAACAAGGCTTTCGGCACCAAGCGTATCGCCTCTCCGAAGGGCGTTATGGCCGCCATCACGCCGACCACCAACCCCACTTCGACCACCATCTATAAGGTCCTGCTGGCCCTCAAGACCCGCAACGCCATCATCCTTTCCCCGCACCCCCGCGCCGTGCAGTGTTCCATCGCCGCCGCCCGCATCATGCGTGACGCCGCGATCGAGGCCGGTCTGCCCGCGCACGTCATCAGCTGGATCTCCACCCCGACGCTGGAGATCTCCCCCGTTCTGATGCGCGAGGCCGATTTCATCATGGCCACCGGCGGCGCCGGCATGGTCAGCGCGGCTTACTCCTCCGGCACTCCGGCTCTGGGCGTTGGCCCCGGCAACTGCAACGTCGTCATCGACGAGACTGCCGACCTGCGCATGGCCGTGGAGTCCATCATCCACTCCAAGACCTTCGACAACGGCATGATCTGCGCCGCTGAGCAGCACATCACCGTTCTCGCCAGCGTGTATGACGAAGTCAAGGCCCTGATGAAGGATGCCCGCTGCTACTTCCTCAACGACGAGCAGGCCGAGAAGGTCGCCACCGTGTTCTTCAATGCCAAGACCCACGGCGTCAATCCTCCTGCCGTTGGCCAGACCGCCGTTCGCCTCGCCGAGATGGCCGGCTTCGAGGTCCCCTACGACACGAAGGTCCTCGTTTACGAGACCAACGATACCTCGCACGACAACCCCTGGGCCAACGAGAAGCTCACCACCCTGCTTGGTATGTTCAAGGCCGAGACGCTGGACGAAGCCTATGATATGTGCTATAAGATGGTCTCCGAGGGCGGCGCCGGTCACTCCGCCGCGCTGTATGTCGATCCCACCGAGGAAGACAAGATCGAGCGCTTCGGTCTGCGTATGCGCGCCGGCCGTATCATCATCAACCAGCCCACCTCCTTCGGCGGTCTGGGCGATCTGTACAACTTCAACGTGGCTCCCTCCCTCACGCTTGGACCGGGCGCCGCGGGCAACTCCGCCTACATGGGCAACACCAACTTCGAACAGCTGCTCGACATCAAGACCCTCACGATGCGCAAGGAGAACATGCTCTGGCTCCAGCTGCCGAAGAAGGTCTACCACAAGACCGGCTGCACGCCTGTCGCTCTGCGCGAGATGAAGGACGTTTACAACTTCAAGCGCGCTTTCATCATCACCGACTCCACCCTGTATCAGCTGGGCGCCTGCGACGCGATCATCAACCAGCTGCGCGACATGGGCATCGAGACGGCCGAGTTCTTCGACATCCGCGTTGACCCGCAGATCCAGGACGCCATGAAGGGCCTGCCCAAGATGAACGAGTTCCAGCCCGACGTCATCATCGCCGTGGGCGGCGGCTCCGCCATCGATACCGCGAAGATCATGTGGATCATGTACGAGCATCCCGAAGAAGCCTTCCTCGACATGGCCAC
The DNA here is from genome assembly GCA_964386575.1 of uncultured Oscillospiraceae bacterium. Classification (GTDB taxonomy): domain Bacteria; phylum Bacillota; class Clostridia; order Oscillospirales; family Oscillospiraceae; genus CAJOIG01. Next base: position 1,617 of record CAYLSA010000101.1, read on the forward strand.
CATCTTCCTGGATATCCGCAAGCGTATCCGCTTCTTCCCCCAGATGGGCACCAAGGCGAAGCTCGTCTGCATCCCGACGACCGCCGGCACCGGCTCCGAGTGCACGCCGTTCACCATCATTTCCGATGCCAACACCGGCATGAAGTGGCCTCTGATCGGCTACGAGATGATGCCCGAGATGGCCATCATCGACGCCGACAACATGATGAGCCTGCCTCCGCGTGCCACGCAGGCCTCCGGTTACGACGTTCTGACCCATGCGGTCGAGGCGTATGTTTCCACCTTCGCCACCGAGTATACAAACGGCTTCTGCAAGGACGCCACCAAGATGGTCTTTGACTATCTGCCCAGAGCATACAAGTCCGCCTTCCGCGATGCCAAGCCCGACCCCGTGGCCCGCGAGAAGATGGCCGACGCCTCCGCGCTGGCCGGCATCGCCTTCGCCAACGCCTTCCTCGGCATCAACCACTCCCTCAGCCACAAGCTGGGCGGCTGGTTCCACATCCCCCACGGCACGGCCAATGCCCTGCTGTTCCCGTTCGTCTGCCGCTTCAACGCGCAGCGTCACCCCTACCACATGGGCACGTTCTCCCAGTACAAGTATCCGCAGGCGTTTGAGCGCTATGTCGAGCTGGGCGAGCTGATCGGTGTGAAGGGCAAGACCGATGAGGAGACCTTCGAGAACTGGATCAAGGCTACCGAGCAGCTGAAGAAGGATGTTGACATCCCCGAGACCATCTGCGACTACCTGTGCCTGGCGCACCCCGAAAAGAGCGCCGAGGAGTGGGAGAAGGAATTCCTCGCGGCGGTCGACCAGATGTCCGAGTGGGCGTTCCACGATGCCTGCACCGGCTGCAACCCCGTGTATCCCACGCTGGGCGAGCTGAAGGCCTGCTACCTCAAGGCTTTCTACGGCGAAGAGAAGTTCAAGTCCATCTACGGCGACGTGCTCGAGGTCGAGATCAATCTCCCCACCGACACCCACGCTGCTTACCCCATGGGCCTGACTGCCGAGATCGGCGTCGACAAGGTCGGCGGCTTCATCTAATAACACGACCAAATCGGGGAACGCCATTCGGCGCTCCCCGACCTGTAAGGGAGAAAAAACATGAAGCATATGCTGAACCTTCCACGGAAGGTATATTTCCGCGCCGGCTCTCTGGGCGTTGCATTGCGTGAGCTCAGCGAGATCTACGGCTGCCACCGCGCTTATATCGTTACGGATGTGAATCTGTACCGCAGCGGCGTTGTGTCCCCCGTGGCCGACTTCCTGCGCGATCATGGTCTGCGCACGGCGGAATTCTTCTCGCTGGACGGCAAGGCCACGGTCGAGGCCGTGGAACAGGCCGTTACCGGCGCGAACCTGTTTGAGCCGGACGTGATCCTCGGCATCGGCGGCGGCACCGCTATGACGGCGGCCAAAGCCGTTTGGATGCGCTATGAAAATCCCGCCCTTTCGCTTGCAGATGCGGCGAAGGAGCCGGAAAAGATCGTGTCCTCCGGCAAGTCGAAGCTGGTTCTGGTCGCCACGGATTTTGCCACCGGCGCACAGAACACCCCGTTCGCCGTTTTGGATGACGACGGCAAGAGCCTTGTGATCAAGAGCTTTGCCCTGCGTGCGGAGATCTCCGTGACGGACGCCGACTTCACCAAATCGCTCACGGGCGAGCAGGTGGAAGCCGGAGCCAAAGCGCTGGCCGAGCGTGCTATCCGTGCATTCACGGACGAACGCTGCGACGAATACGCCCAAGGCCTGCTTTCCGAGGCTGTGAGCGCCGTTCTGACCTATAAGGGCTACGCTGTGAAGGGCTGCCCCACCGCGCGTGAAAAGCTGCATAACGCCGCCTCCGTGGCGGGTGCCGCGCTTGGAAACGTGCTGGACGCGGGTGATCTTTCCAAGCCCCTGCCCACCAAGGGCGAGCGGCTGGAAGCGCTGGCCAAGCGTGTTGGCTGCGCCTCTGCCAAGGAGCTTTGCGACCATCTGGCGCTGTAAATCAAACATTGACATGGGATGCCGAGTGATCGGCATCCCCTTTTTT
>CAYLSA010000102.1:0-3634 GCA_964386575.1 uncultured Oscillospiraceae bacterium
GAGTCGGACAGGATCTCGCCGTCGAGCATACGCACGGTGCGCGTGGCGTAGCGCTCGGCCAGATCGGGGTTATGCGTGACCATGATGACAAGGCGGTCCTTCGCGATCTGCTTGAGGATGTCCATGACCTGCACGCTGGTTTCCGTGTCCAGCGCGCCGGTCGGCTCATCGGCCAGAATGATATCGGGGTCGTTCACGATGGCACGGGCGATGGCCACGCGCTGCATCTGGCCGCCGGACATCTCTGCTGGACGCTTTTTCAGCTGCGACCCGAGCCCCACGGCCTCCAGCGCAGCCACGGCGCGCTCGCGCCGCTCTTTCTTGCCAACGCCCGAAAGCGTGAGCGCCAGCTCCACGTTGCGCAAAACGGTCTGGTGGGGGATGAGGTTATAGCTTTGGAACACAAAGCCGATGGAGTGGTTGCGGTAAGCGTCCCAATCGCGGTCTTTGAAGTCGCGGGTGGAGCGGCCGTTGATGATGAGATCGCCGTCCGTGTACTGGTCGAGCCCGCCCACGATGTTCAGCGTGGTGGTCTTTCCGCAGCCGGACGGGCCCAGAATGGCGACAAATTCGCTCGGCCGGAAGTTGAGCGAGATGCCCTTCAGGGCGTGAACATCGTCGCCTCCGGCGGGGTAGATCTTGGTTATATTCTTCAGTTGCAGCATATAGGAACCTCCTTGTCGCGAAGTATGCTGACGATGGCATTTTTCACAATAGTCGAAGTGTAAAGGCAAAAGCTAAACCGAAACGAAACATCGTTTATCGATTTCGACCCGATGCAACAAAGCGTCACATCGGGTCGGGAAAAGGCGTCACACCTGCTTCACAAGGCGCGAGAAATATTCGTCATGGGCGCGGTTGTATTCGGTGTTAAAACTCTCGTCGTCGCCGGAGTGCAGGCGGGAGATGTATTCATGCGCCCGCAGGGCAAGCTCCGGCCGCACGCGCGCCACGGTGGCCACGCCGATGTTGGAGCAGATGTCGGAGATGCGCTCGATGTCGCTCATCAGATTCATAAAGCTCGTGCCGGCTACCACGCTGCACTGTCCGGCGCACACGCGGTCGAGATGGTTGTCGCGCAGGGCGTTGACCATATCGTCCACGACCTCCTCGAGCGGCTCGATGCCCTTGGCGGCCTCGATGTCGCGCTTTTCGAAGGCGCGGTCGGCCAGGTCGAGAATGCGGCCGATGAGATCCTGAAGCACGCCGAGCTCCTGCATCGCGGCGGGGGAGAAATGCTCCTCGGAGCCGTCCATCGACTGGGCAAGCTCCGCGATGTTCACGGCATGGTCGCCCAGGCGCTCAAACTCCGAAACAAGCTTATAATACTGGTCGAGGATGGAAACGTGCTCGCTGGCGGAGATGTGGGTGGAAAGCTCCACCAGATAGCTGCACGCACGGTCGGTCATGAGGTCGATGTTGTCCTCTTCCTCCTCGAGCCGGCGCATGGCTTCGTCCGAATAATGGCCCAGCATGGAAAGCGCCAGATCGATGTTCTGCCGCGAGGCGCGCAAAATGGTGAGCAGCAGATCGTAGCAGCTGCGCAGCGCGAGCGCGGGCGTGTTGAAAAACGCGGGACTGAGCGCTTCGAGCTTTTCGGCGTATTTGTTCGCGGGCGCCGCCTTGTCGTGTACCAGACGGCGGCTGATGCGCTCATACACCGGCAGCATCGGCAAAAGCAGGATCGCGCAGGTGAAGTTAAACACGGTGTTGGTGTTGGCGATATCGCCGGAGGTGACGGCGCGGTCCCAGAGCGTGTCGATCAGACCGAGCTTGTGGACGATGGTCACGCCGACGAGCACGAGAACGGTCTCGCTGAGATTGAACAGGATGTTCACCATACCAACGCGGCGGGCGTCCTCTTTCGCGCCGATGGAGCAAACGATGGCCGTGGTGACGCAGTCGCCCAGATAGATGCCCACGATCACGGCGTAAACGGCGCTGAATGTGAGCTGGCCGGAGGCGGATAATGCCTGCAAAATGCCGACCGTTGCCGAGGAACTTTGCAACACGAACGCAACACCCGCGCCCGTGAGATAGCCCAGCAGCGGCCGCGCTCCCAGTCCGGCGAACAGCGTTTCAAAAATGCCGGTCTCGTTCAGCGCGTCCACCGAGCCGGTCATGTTCAAAAGCCCCGTGAACAAAATGCCGAAGCCGATGGCGATGGAGCCGATGCTCTTGGAGCTTTTGAAGGAAAAGCCCATGATGAGCACGATGCCGAGGATCAGCGCGACCGGCGCGAGCGTGGAGGGCTTGAAGATCTGCAGCCACGCCACGGAGCTTGCGTCCAGATCGAGCAGACGGATGATCTGGCCGGTGACCGTGGTGCCCACGTTTGCGCCCACGATGATGCCGAGCGACTGCCGCAGGGAGATGATGCCCGCGGCCACAAGGCCGGAGGTGATGACGATGGTGGCGGTGGACGACTGGATGACCGCCGTGACGGCCAGACCCAGCAGGAAGGCCTTGAAGGGGTTGTTCGTCACGTTTTCCATGGCGCGCTTGAGCGTGCCGGAGGAGCTTTCCTTCAGCCCGTCGCCCATCAGGCGCATACCGTACAGGAACATGGCGAGACCGCCGAGAAGCGTGAGAATGTTGAAAATATTCATGTCCGCGTTTCGTCTTTCTGTCTTTATTTGCTCTGTCCAAGTGGAAATTATACTGTTGTGGCATCGAATGTTCAAGGGGAATAATATATAAAGTATGGCGCGGTTTTGCGCCGGTTTTGGCAAAATAGTTGCGTGCGGCGGGGTATATGCGGTAAAATGAAAAAAACGGCGCGTTTGCGCCGCGAGATCGGAACGATTTTTGCTTTCCATACAAGGAGAAAATTTATGAAAAAACTGCTTATCATCGGCGCGGGTGCGGCGGGAATGGCCGCCGCGGTCACGGCGGCGCAGGCCGGCGCTTCGGTCACGGTGCTGGAACGCAGCGCCTCGCCCGGCGGCAACGGCCGCTTTGCCGAGGGCGTGTTCGGCGCGGGCAGCGCCCTGCAGCGCCGGTTGAACATCGACGCTTCGGCCGAGGCGCTGTTTCGCGAGGCGATGGAGTTTTCCCACTGGCGCTCCGATGCGCGCCTGACCCGCACGCTCATCGATGCCTCGGGCGAAACGGTGGATTGGCTGATGGCGCTCGGCGTGCCGTTTTGCCGCGTGATCCACCACATGGTCAACCAGTCGCCGGAGGTATTCCACATGACGGCGGAGGGCCCAAGCGGTAAATACGTCATGCAAACGCTGCTCGAGCGCGCCGGGGGACTCGGCGTCGAGATCGTGACCGAGGCGCGCGTGCGGTCGCTCCTCGTGGAAAACGGCCGCGTTTGCGGCGCGGAAACGGAGTCCGGCGTGCGCTATGAGGCGGATGGCGTCCTGCTTGCCACGGGCGGCATGGCGGGCGATCCTGCGCTCATTCATGAGCTGCTGCCGTCGTTTGAGGCGGATAAATTCCTGCACGGGCGCGGCATCCACCATCCCGGCGACGGCGTGAAGCTGGCGCGTCAGGTGGGGGCGGAGCCGGTGCGCGATCTGGCCATCGAGGGCGCGGGGCCGGTGTTCTGCGGCCATGGGCCGGTGGGCGCGCTGGTGCGCTCGGCGCAGTCGATCTGGGTGAATATTCTGGGCGAGCGCTTTTGCGA
>CAYLSA010000103.1:0-3519 GCA_964386575.1 uncultured Oscillospiraceae bacterium
GCCACCTTCCCCTTCCTCAGCCGTCTGTTCGGCGGCCCGCAGGGGCAAAACCAAAACAACCCAGACGCCGGCAAAACACCCGGCCCCGGCCCCGGCACACCGCCGCCCGCCGCCGGCGGGCAAAACAACCGCGGCAAGAAAAAATTCCTCGAGAATTACTGCATCAACCTCACCCAGCGCGCGCGCGACGGCAAGCTTGACCGCATGATCGGCCGCGCCGAGGAACTTGAGCGCGTCATCCAGATCCTCAACCGCCGCCAGAAGAACAACCCCTGTCTCATCGGTGAACCGGGCGTCGGCAAAACCGCCATCGCCGAGGGTCTGGCCCAGCGCATCGTGGCCGGACAGGTGCCGTATAAGCTTCAGGACAAGGAAATTTACCTGCTCGACCTCACGGGGCTCGTGGCCGGAACACAGTTCCGCGGCCAGTTTGAAAGCCGCATGAAGGGTCTGATCGACGAAATTCGCAAACAGGGCAACATCATCCTCGTCATCGACGAGGTCCACAACATCGTTGGCGCGGGCGATGCCGAGGGCAGCATGAACGCCGCCAACATCTTAAAACCCGCTCTGTCGCGCGGGGAGATCCAGGTCATCGGCGCGACCACCTTTACGGAATACCGCAAGCACATCGAAAAGGACGCCGCGCTCGAGCGCCGGTTCCAGCCCGTCACCGTGGCGGAGCCGTCCATCGCCGATTCCGTGGAGATTCTCAAGGGCGTGCGCCGCTACTACGAGGACCACCACGGCGTGACCATTCCGGACGAGATGTGCCAAAAGGCCGTGACGCTTTCCGAGCGCTACATCACGGACCGTTTCCTGCCCGACAAGGCCATCGACCTGATCGACGAGGCCTGCTCGGACGTTGATCTGAAAAACGCTGAGAGCGCGAAAAAGGCCGAGCTTGAAAAAGAGCGCGACGACCTTGACCGCGAACGCGAACTGCTTCTGACCGCCGAGACCGACAATTTCGAGCGCCTGGCGCAGATTCGCTCGCGCGAGATGCAGATCGCCGACGAGCTGGCGCGGCTGGCCGCGCTGGGCCGTCCAGTTTTGACCGAGCAGAATCTCGCCCGCATCATTGAGCTTTGGACCAAGATCCCCGCCGCGAACATCACGGAGGACGAATTCGTCCGTCTTGCCGGTCTGAACGGGCGCCTAAAAACGCACATCATCGGCCAGGACGAGGCCGTGGACGCCGTTTGCGCCGCCATCAAGCGCAGCCGCGTGGGTCTGGCCGCCAAGCGCAAGCCGGTGAGCTTCATCTTCGTCGGCTCCACGGGCGTTGGCAAAACCGAGCTTGTCAAGCAGTTGGCGCAGGATCTGTTCTCCGCGCCGGAGAGCCTTATCCGGCTGGATATGTCCGAGTTCATGGAGAAATTCTCCGTAAGCCGCATCATCGGCTCGCCTCCCGGCTACGTCGGCTATGACGAGGCCGGCCAGCTGACGGAGAAGATCCGCCGCCGGCCCTATTCCGTGGTGCTGTTTGACGAGATCGAAAAGGCGCACCCCGATGTTTTGAACATCCTGCTGCAAATTCTCGATGACGGCCGCATCACCGATGCGCAGGGCCGCACCGTAAACTTTGAAAACACCGTCATCATCATGACCACAAACGCCGGTTCCGACCGCCGCAGCGGCTCCGTGGGCTTCGGCCAGACGCTCAGCGAGCTGGGCCGCGAAAAGGCCATGAAGGCTTTGCAGGAATTCTTGCGGCCGGAGTTCATCAACCGCGTGGACGAGGTCGTGTGCTTCAACCAGCTTTCGGAGGAGAATTTCCGCGCCATTGCCGCGCTCATGCTCTCCGAACTTGACGCCGTGATGCGCGAGCGGCACATCGCCTTCACTTGGGACGACAGCGTTATCGACTATCTCGTGCGCGAGAGCTACTCCGTGCAGTATGGCGCGCGCAACCTGCGGCGGCTGATCCAAAAGCAGATCGAAGATGCCGTGGCGGCCGAGATCATCGACGGCCACAAAGGCCAGGTATCCCAGATCGCCGTGTCCGCACCCGACAGCAAGATCGTCATCGCAACCGTATAACGAAAAGGAAAGGGCGAGGACGGCAACGTTCTCGCCCGTGTGATTATGATGAAAGATTTTAAGAAAAATCCCCTGCGCAGCTTCCTGGCCTACTACAAGCCCCATCGCAGACTGTTTTATATCGACATGATCTGCGCGCTGTTTTCGTGCTTTGCCGATCTGGCCTTTCCCTATGCCACGCGGCTGAGCCTGCAGACGCTGCTGCCGGACAATAAATTCGCCGCGTTTTTCGCCGTGATGGGCATTTTGGCGCTGGCGTATCTGATCTCGGCGCTGTGCAACTATGTCATCACCTATCTCGGCCACCTGATGGGCGTTCGCATCGAGGCCGATATGCGCACGGATATCCTCACCCACATCCAAACGCTGTCGTTCTCGTTTTTCGACAAAAACCGCACGGGCGTTCTCATGAGCCGCATCACAAACGACCTTTTCGCCATCACGGAACTCAGCCACCATGGCCCCGAGCTTCTGATGACCAGCCTGATCACGCTGATCGGCTCGTTCGTCATCCTGTGCACGATCTGCTGGCCCCTCGCGCTGGTCGTATTCCTGATCGTGCCGGTGTTCTGCATCTTCACATGGCACTGGAACAAGAAAATGGACGAGTCGAACGCCGCCGTAAAGGCCAAGCTCGCGGACATAAACGCCGCCGTGGAATCCGGCCTTTCCGGCATCCGCACGGCCAAGGCATTCACCAACGAGCAGGCCGAGGAGAGTAAATTCCGCAGCGCGAACGAGTCGTACAAAAACGCCAAGCGCGGCTGGTACAAAACCATGGGCATCTACCACTCGGGCCTGCGCTTTCTGGTGGATCTGATGCAGCTTTTGTCCATCGCCGTTGGCGGGCTGTTCATCATGCGCGGCCGCATGGACGTGATCGACCTGATCACCTTCTCGCTTTACATCTCCGCGTTCCGGCGGCCCATCTTCCAGCTCGCGGACTTCATCGAGGTGTTCTCCGACGGTGCCACCGGCTTCAAGCGCTTCCGCGAGATCATGAACACCGAACCCGAAGTCGCGGACGCACCGGACGCCACGGAGCTGAAAACCGTGGTGGGCGATGTGGAATACAGGGACGTCACCTTCCACTACGACCGCGGCGCAGAGGTGCTTGACCACGTCAGTCTCACCCTGCCGCATGGCAAATGCCTCGCCGTGGTCGGCCCCTCCGGCGGCGGAAAAACAACATTATGTCAACTTCTCCCCCGCTTCTACGATGTCAGCTCCGGCTCCGTCACCATCGACGGAACGGACGTTCGCGCCGTGACACAGGCGAGCCTGCGCCGCCACATCGGCATCATCCAGCAGGATGTGTTCGTATTCGCCGACACCATCCGCGAAAATATCCGCTACGGCCGCCCCGATGCCACGGACGAGGAGATCATCGCCGCCGCCATGCGCGCGGAGATCCACGAGGACATCATGGCCATGCCCAACGGCTACGACACCTATGTGGGCGAGCGCGGCGTGATG
>CAYLSA010000104.1:0-3509 GCA_964386575.1 uncultured Oscillospiraceae bacterium
CTGCTGGGCCAGGGCGTTGAAGTTTTTATTGGTGAGCAAAATGCCCTTGGTGGTGCCGGTGGTGCCGCCGGAATAGAGGATGGCGGCAGGATCATCGCCCGTGCGCTTGACTTTATACTTCCAGAAGCAGTGCTTGCCAAGGCGGATGAACTCGTCCCACATAATGACCGGCGCATCCTCGGGGATCTTCTGGATCTTGCGGCCCTCCGTGAGCATATAGCCGGCGCGGATGGGCTTGGACAGCGCGTCGCGGATGCGGGCGATGACGATGTTGATCACGCAGGTATTTTCGCGGATGGCCTCGAATTTGTTGTAAAACTGGTCGAGCGTGACCACCGTGGTGGACTCGGACTCGTTGATGTAAAATTCAAGCTCCTTTTCGCTGGAGAGCGGATGGACCATGTTCGCCACCGCACCGACAAGGTTCACAGCGTAGAACATATAGATCGCCTGCGGGCAGTTGGGCATGGCGATGGTGACGCGGTCGCCCTCGCGCACACCGATGGTGCGCAGACTGCGCGCGCATTTCTCGATCTTCTCCACCATTTCTTTATAAGTGGTGCTCTTGCCCATGAAGTCGAAGGCGATATACTTGGGGTAAAGCCGGCTCATCTTCTCCAAGCCTTCGAACATGGAGCCATCGAAATAATCCAGCGTAAACGGCATTTCACCCAGCTGGTTCTTCCACGGCGTTTTGCAGGTCGTTTCCATCAATAGTCAACCTCCTCATTGAGTGGCCGTTCCAAAAGCTCGGGATTCTCCAGAAGCTTTCGCAGCAGACGCACGGTTTTTGAATAATAATATCCGTCGGCGATCCGCTCGTCGATCGTAAGGCCCAGATCGATCGTGTCACGCATGGTCACGTTGCCCTCATCGTCAAACACAGGGGTTTTCTTGATCTCGCCCAGCAGGCAGATCATGGAGCAGGTGCCCCAGTTGGTCAGGTGGTGGTAGCCGCTTTTGAGCTTGATGGAGCCGAGGTTTGACAGAACGCACGAGGAATAATAGGGGTCGGTTTCAATGAGGCTGTGCGGCACGCGGCCATGCTTATCGAGGAACATGATGAAACGCACCAGCGCCTTGGACAGCCAGCGCGGCATCTTGTTGAAAAAGTTCATGCTGTCCGTGGAGGAATCCACCTTCTCGCTGCGGCAGGAAGAAACCTGCGCATAGATCTTTTCGTGGATGGTGTCGAGCGTGTCGGTCGGCTCCGTGTGCAGAAAGGCCAGCGCCTCCGCGCCCTTATCGGAAAAGATCTTCTTCACAACGAAGGCGGCAGAGACCTCCTTGCGCTGGTAGAAGTTTGAATTGACGATAAAGCGGTTCATCTTCGGCCGCAGTGTGATGGCCTTTACGATGGCCGTTACAACAAGCTGAAAGACGTTGTATTTATATACCGGATCCGATGCGTTTTTCTTCTCGAGATACGCATAGGCATTCGTAAGATCGATGCGCTCGGAAATAAACGCCTCGTTATCACAGCGGTTTGGGTACAGGATGCCCGTGATGAAATGCAGCGAGTCAAGGTCGCGCAGCAGCACGCCGTCCGGCCGGTCTCCGGGGTGTTCTCTCTTTTTACTCATAAACGGCTTCCTTTCTGCGCAGTCGCGCAGCTGTATGATACGCTCTTTATATCAGTATTTCAACACTATTTGTCGATTTTTAATCAATGCCATCGGGTGTATCACAGCGAATATAGCTTTGTGTATTTTTCTGTCAGATAGTCGATGAAATACTGCGGGTCAAACGCACCGAAGCTGCGTTCAAACAAAGCTTTCGGCGTATAATACGCGCTCCAACGATGCACCCGCTCGCCGAGATACTCTGTGACCGACGACAGATCGCCCTCGGCCACGCTCTGCCACAGCTCGGGCACATCCCGCTCCAGCGCGCGAAGCATCTGCGCGCCGTAAGCCGAGCCCAGCGCATAGGTCGGGAAATAGCCAAACGAACCGCCCGCCCAGTGCGAATCCTGCAAGCACCCCTCCGTGTCCGTAGAAGGGCACACGCCGAGATACTCCTCATACAGGGCGTTCCATGCCGCGGGCACATCTCGTGCCGCCAGCGTTCCACCGATCAGACGCTTTTCCAGCTCATAACGTATCATCACATGGAAGCAGTAAGTCAGCTCGTCCGCCTCCGTGCGGATAAGTGACGGTTCGGCGCGGTTGATGGCGTGCCAGAACTGATCCTGCGTCACGCCCTCGAGCTGCGCGGGGAACACCTCCTTCATAGCCTTGAGCATAGGTCCCGCGAAGGCATAGGAGCGGCCAATGATGTTTTCGTAAAAGCGGCTTTGGCTTTCGTGGATGCCGAGCGAGGCACCGCCGGCGAACACGGAATAGTTGAAACGGCTGTCCATGCCCAGCTCATACAGCGCGTGGCCGCCCTCGTGCAGCACGGAAAACGCGGAGCTCATGGGGTCGTTTTCGTGGTAGTGCGTCGTGATGCGCACGTCGTGGTTGTTGAAGCCCTCCGTGAACGGATGCTCCACCTCCCCGATGGCAAGGCGCGTGCGGTCAAGGCCTTCGAGCTTGGCCAGTGCGTCCGTGAAGCGGCGCTGATCGGCGATGGGATAGCACTGATGCAAAAACGCATCGTCCGGCGCGTTGGCTGCCGCGACCTTATCCACCAGCGGCTTCAATCCCTCACGCAGGGTTTGGAAGAAGGCGTCCAGCGTTTTCCGGTCCATGCCCTCCTCATACAGATCGAGCAGCGTGTCATAGGCGTCCTTCTCCGGTGAAAGCCACGCGGCATAGCGGCGGCTGTAATCGACCAGCTTTTCCAGATACGGCGCAAAGCAGGCAAAATCGTTCGTGTTTTTCGCCTTCCGCCACACGTCCGAGGCCTCGCTTTCAAGCATCACATGGCGGACGTATTCCTCCTTCGGCACCACCGCCGTCTGGCGGACCTGGCGGCGGATGAGCGAAAGCTCACGCGCGTCGTATTCACTCAGCCGGTCCTTGACCGCATCCAGCTCGTCCAGCGTTCGCATGAGTTCGGGGTCTGTGATCAGACTGTACTGGATGTCGCCCAGCACGCCGAAGGTGCGGGCCCGGCCCTCGCCGGACTGCTCCGGTGCGACGGTCTCACCGTCGTAATTTAAAACACCGGAGGCGTGAAAAAGCGCCCAGCTTTTCTCCATAGCCTCGCGCACGCGCTGCATTTTCTGTTCTATCGTCATAACAAAATTTCTCCTTATTCCTCGTTTGTTTGCGGCGGCGTCTGCGCCGTGTCCTCTTCCTCGCGCACATAGGGGATCAGCTTCGGGGCCAGACGGCTGCGGCCGGGATTTTTCGCATCCACATAGCCGATGACGCTAAACACCACCGCGCCGACAAAATTGACGAACAGGTCCTCCATCGTGTCGTAAAGCCCGATGTCCAGATACCCGCCGAGACCAAGGTCCTGTCCGTTAAGCGACATGGACTCGATGCCGCTGACCACGATGGACTTGTTGCTGTTCGTGGGGTCGAGCGCCACGGAGGATATCGTGTGCAGGATGGTGT
>CAYLSA010000105.1:0-3482 GCA_964386575.1 uncultured Oscillospiraceae bacterium
AGCTTTGCGTGGTAGAAGCGGTAAAATTCCTCCGGGTCGCGCTCGAAAAAGGTGGCGGATAAAATCGTTTCCGGCGGGTATTTATACTGCTGGTTATACAGCCCGTCCACACTGCGAAAATCGGGGATACCGCTTTCCGTGGACACGCCCGCACCGCCGAAAAAGACGATGTTGTCGGACTGGTCGATCCATTCCTTCAGCGTTTTGATCGGCTCCTGCAAGCGTTTTCACCCCTTATGCCCATACTCTTGGCTATTATCCGATTTATTATAATATACCCGCCCAACATTTTCAATAAAACCGCGAAAAAAGCTGCACAAAAATTAAAAAAACGAGGCCCGCATTTTCGCAGGCCCCGTAAACAGTCGCAATTTTTATTCGTCCGCGAGAATATCCTCGCCGATCTTATACACATCGCCCGCACCGACCGTGAGGATAAGGTCGCCGGGTGCGGCCGCGAAGCGCAGCGCTTTCTCAAGCTCGTCAAAGTTCGGGAAAAACATACCGTTCGGCAGTTCCTTCGCCAAATCGGCCGAGGAGATATGCAGCGTATTTTTCTCGCGTGCGGCGTAGATCTCCGCCAAAAACGTCACATCCGGACGCGCGAGCTGCTCCACAAAATCATCAAACAGCGCCTTGGTGCGGCTGTAGGTATGCGGCTGGAACACCAGCAGCACGCGCTTATATCCCAGCGGCTGTACCGCATCGAGCAGGGCCTTGAGTTCACCGGGATGGTGGGCATAGTCGTCGTAAACATCCGCGCCGTTGAACTTGCCCTTGAACTCGAAACGGCGGTTCGCGCCGCGGAAGGCTGACAGACCGTATTTCACCGCCGTGGGCGAAATACCCAGCGTGATGGCCGCCGCCGTGGCCGCGAGGGCATTCATCACATTGTGGTGCCCCGGCACACTCATATTCAGATGGGCATAAAACACGCCCTTGTGGAAAACATCAAATTCCGTGCCCGCGCCGTCCATGCGCAGGTTCTCGGCGTACACATCCGCCTCATGCGTCATGCCGAAGGTAGTGACAGGGCGGTCGATGCCGTCGATGGCCTGCATGGTGTTGGGGTCGTCGTGGTTGGCGATGACCATGCCATCCGCCGGAACAAGCTCGGCAAAACGGCGGAACGAGCTTTGCACCGCCGCCAGATCGGCGAAATAGTCCAGATGATCCGCCTCCACATCCAGCAGCACCGCGATGGTCGGATGGAAGGACAGGAAGCTGTCGTAATACTCGCACGACTCCATCACGATGGTGTCGCCCCGGCCGACGCGATGGCCCGCGTGCAGAAGCGGCAGCGTGCCGCCGATCATGACCGTGGGGTCCTTTTCCGCCGCCATGAGGATATGGGTACACATGGAAGTCGTGGTGGTCTTGCCGTGGGTGCCGGCGATGCAAAGGGCGTTTTTATAGTCCTTCATCAGCGCACCCCATGCCTGCGCGCGTTCAAAAACGGGGATGCCCTGCGCACGCGCCGCCACGATCTCGGGGTTTTCGTCATGCACCGCCGCCGTGCGAACGACAAACTCATAATCCGGCAGGATATTCTCCGCCCGGTGGCCGATGTTCACCCGCACGCCGCGTGTGCGCAGCTCCGTGACTTTTTCGCTCTCCTGCATATCGCTGCCGCTGATGGAAAGACCCATCCCGGCCAATATCTCGGCCAGAGGCGCCATGGAAACGCCGCCGATGCCGATCAGATAGCCCTTTTTGCCGGGCTTTAGAAATTGATCGAAGTTACTCATGCCATTCTCCGTGCTTTTCCGAATTTGCTTAGATCGCTCTATTATATTCCCTTGCCGCCGATTTTACAAGAGGCAAAGAAACAGCGGCAGCCAACAAGCTGCCGCCGTGCTCAGGTCATATGGTTTTATTCTGCGCTCTCCGCCTCGGGCTCAGCCGGTTCCACCGGGAAAGCCGGTTCCGGAACGACCTCCGGCTGCTCGGCAGGGACTTCCTCCGCCGCCGCTTCCGCCTCAGCTTCCGCCTCGGGCTCCACTGCACATTCGGTCTCCGGAAGCTCGGTGATCTCCACCTCGACCTCCGGCTCCGCCGCGGGTTCAGCCTCGACCGCTGCGGGCGCATTGGCCGCAAGCTTGGCCGCTTTCTTCGCCTTGTGGTTGCGAACAGCGATCACGATGGCGCAGATGATGTCGAACAGGGCGTTCGCGCAAAGCGCAAGGCCGGTCATGGAAGCGCCCTCGCCCTCGCCGAACAGCTCACCAAACAGACCCATGAGGATAACGACCCCAATGGCGATGCCGAGGATCGAGAAGATCAGCGGCAGCCACCACGCCTTAAAGCGCATACGCGCAAGATCGAGCGTGTACTGGAGTTTGATCACACCGTCAAACGCGCACAGCGCGCCGATGATGACGAGGAACGAGAAACTCGCGCCGCCGTTGAGCGCCACATACAGCCCGAAGGCGATGCACAAAATGCCGATGGCGAATTCACTGCGGTAAACGCCGTCGATCATGCGCTTGGCAAAATAGAAGATCAGGCTGATCACGCCGATCAGAATGACCAGACCGCCGATCATGTAGTCGAAATAACTCTTATAAGCATCGTAGAACTGGAACAGCGCCACACCGATGATCGCGCTGATAACGGCCAGAACGACAAGCACACGAACCGGACTGCCGATGATGCGGCTGCCGCACGATTCCAGCGGCTTCGGCTCCTTCTTTGCCCGCTTCGCCTTTTTGACCTTCTTCTCTTTCGGCTCTTTGACCTTACGTGCCATAAGGGGGCCATCCTTTCTGAGCATAGTACGCTTGATTTTGATATGTGCGTATATTGTAACACGCCCCAGACGAATTGTAAATAGCACAAATAATTGAAATATATCGAATCCGCGCAGCGCTCTCAGCATCTCCCGCCCTATCCGGTCGTATAAATGCAAACAAAACTGACGATTGAATAAAATCAAAATCGGGCTTAGAATAAAAAACGAATTGACAGGAGGGCTTTGTATGAAACATAATAGACTTCAAAAGCTCGTTCTGGCAGCGCTGCTTGCGGCGCTTGACTGCGTGGCCACGATGGTCATCTCCATCCCCATTCCGGCCACGAACGGCTATATCAATCTCGGCGACGGCTTCGTGCTGCTGGGCGCATTTCTGCTCGGGCCGGTCTACGGCATGGCCGCCGCCGGACTTGGCGCAACGCTGGCGGATGTGCTGCTTGGCTATGCGCTTTACGCGCCGGGAACGCTGGTCATCAAGGCGCTGATGGCGCTGGGTGCGGCGTGGATATTCCGCGCGATGCATGAGCGCACGGCGGGGCTCATCCTCGGCGCGGCGGTCGGCGAGCTGTGGATGATGCTCGGCTACTTTGCCTATGAAGCCCTGCTGCTTGGCTACGGCATGGCCGCCGCCGGAAGCATTCCGGCAAACGCCGTGCAGGGCGCGGTCGGGATGATCGTGAGCATTATTTGCTGCAAGGCGCTGCGCGCCGTTCCTTCCATCCGAAAATTT
>CAYLSA010000106.1:0-3422 GCA_964386575.1 uncultured Oscillospiraceae bacterium
TGGGGCGCGGGGGGATGTTGGGATAGCGCTCGCCGTCGGGATAGCCGGCCATCATGCAGCACTGCATGGACGCGCCCTCCGGGATGCCGAGCAGCTCACGCAGGGCGGGGGACTGGTTCGTGATGCTGCGCAGATAGCCGCCCCAGCAGCAGCCGAGCCCCGCCTGTTCCAGGAGCATCTGCACCGTGTGCATGGCGATGACGGTATCGACGCAGGGGTTGAGCGCCTTGTCCGGACTCCAGCCCACGATCACAAGCGGGGCGTGGCCCGTGAGCAGATCGAGGCCCTTTTCCGCCAGATGCAGCAGCTCCGGGTTCTGGCCGCTTTCGCGGCAGAAATCCAGCGCCATATCCGAAACGCGCTGGCAGCTTTCCGTGCCATAGATCACGGTCCAGCGATTGGCGTGGCGGTTTTTGCCGCTGGGGGCGTACTGCGCGATGTCCAGCGCACGCTGGATGAGCTCGCGCGCGGGCGGTTCGCTTTTATATTTGCGGATGGAGCGGCGGCGCAGGAACACGGCCTCCAGCGTATTCTCCGGCGCGGCCACAGCGCCCTCGCCATTGAGGGAAACGGCGCCCACGGGGCAGGCGGCCACGCAATGGCCGCAGCCGATGCAACGGATGTGGCCGCCGGTGGTGGGCGCACCGTCGCGCATACGAACGAAGCCCGTGCCGCAGCTTTTGGCGCACAGACCGCAGCGGCGGCATTTTTCCGTGTCAAAGCGAATTTCGTAGTCCATGGGGCATATCTCCTTTGTGTTGCATACAATACATGGGCACGCCCTGCGCTTGTCAAAGCGTGCGCGGGGTGGTAGACTGAAAGAGTGAAAGGATGGGATGCGTATGAAGCCGGTCATCGGCGTGACACCTTTTGAAGCGGGCGAGGAAAAGGAACGCTACGCGCTGGGCCGCGCCTATTGCGAAAAACTGCGGCAGGCCGGATGTGTGGCGGTGATACTGCCGTTTGCTCCGGCGGAGGATGCGGGACGGCTTATGTCGCTGTGTGACGGACTGCTGCTGTCCGGCGGCGAGGATGTGGACCCCGCGAGCTATGGCGAGGAAAAGCATCCGGCCTGCGGCCTCATCGCGCCGGAACGCGACCGTTTTGAGCTGGCGCTGCTCGATGCAGCTCAGGAGCGGGGAATGCCCGTTCTCGGCATCTGCCGCGGCGTGCAGGTGATGAATGTATACTATGGCGGCACGCTCGTGCAGGACATCGAGTCTCAGCTTGCGCTGCCGAAGGCACTGCACAGCCCCGGCGATTATGAAACGCTGCATGGCGCGCAGATCCGGCCGCAAACGCGGCTGGCCGAGATCTTAGGCGCGGGGGACTATGCCGTGAATTCAAGCCACCATCAGTGTGTGAAGGAAACGGCGCTCACGGTCGCGGCCACGGATGAAAACGGTGTGGTTGAGGCGATCGAAAAACCCGGCGAACGCTTTGTGCTGGGCGTGCAGTGGCATCCCGAGCGCATGGCGGATGGGCGGCTGTTTGCCGCGCTGGCCGAAGCGTGCAAAAAAGGCAGGGAATGAGCCCCCTGCCTTTTGTTATGCGGAAATTATTTTCCCTTGTTTTGCAGGCGCTGCATCACGAAGCGGTCGTCCGAAAGCTTTTCCAGCGAGATATCATACTCGCGGCGCAGAAAGCGCGTGAATTTCTCTTTGTCCAGATAGTTTTTATACTGCTTGACGAACTGCTGCACGTTCCAAAGCTCATAGCGCAGCTTCTTGCCATACAGCAAAAGCCCGAACAAAAGCGCCACCAAGATGGCCGGAATGACCACGCCATGGCTCGGCTCGAGCATGACCACGGCGGCATAGATCGTCATGCCCAGCGTAACGAGCAGTACGACCAGCGTGCCGGTGATGCGGCCTTTGATGGTGTTGGCGAAGGCCGGATTTTCATACACGTCGTATTTCACGAGCTTTTCGTTGAACGGACGGTAGAACTTGAAATAGTTGATGAAATGGACGATGGCGTTGGCCAGACCGAAATAGGCCACGATCACGGTCAGGATCATGTAGAGTATGAGCTGGACGGATGTCATGCGCAAGGCCCTCCCCAAAATATGTGGTTGCAATCAGTATAGCATAACATGGACAAGTTTTTCAATTCCTGATAGAATAGAGTGAAAAGATTTTTTCATACGAGGTGAAAGATATGCTCAAAGAGCAAATTATAGAATGGACAAAAGCGCATCGCGACGAGTTTGCCGCCGATCTTGCCAAGCTGATCGCCGTTCGCAGTGTGCGCGGCGAGGCGCAGGAGAATATGCCCTTCGGCCCCGGCCCGGCGGAAGCACTGCGCGTGGGTCTTGCGCTGTGCGAGGACTATGGACTTAGCGTGCAGAACCATGAAAACTACGCCGGCAGCGCCGATCTTGCTCCGGAGATGGAGCCGATGCTCGATATTCTGGCCCATCTGGATGTCGTCGGCGAGGGCGATGGATGGGACACCGATCCCTACCGGATGGTGCTTGCGGACGATGGGATGCTCTATGGCCGCGGCGTTTCCGACGATAAGGGCGGTCTGCTTGCGGCGGCGTATGCCATGCGCTGCGTGAAGGAACTTGGCGTGAAGCTGCATCATAACTGCCGCCTCATCCTCGGCTGCGACGAGGAGACCGGCATGGAGGATACGCTGCATTACTATCTGAAAAATAAGCCCGCGCCCTACACCACCACGCCGGATGCCAACTGGCCGGTGTGCAATGTGGAAAAGGGCTTTTATCGGCCGGAGTTCCGCATGAGCTTCGCGCCGGAAACGGCCCTGCCGCGCGTGGTGGAATATTCCGGCGGCTTCCGCACGAATGTTGTGCCAACGGACGCATCCGCGACCATCGCGGGTATGGAGGAGCTGGCGCTTCGAACGGCGCTGTTGCCGCTGGCGGCGGAGCTTGGCGTGAGCTATGACGTCGCCGTGTGTGACAAGGGCCTGCGTCTGACGGTGCATGGCCGCGGCTGCCATGCCGCCATGCCGGAGACCGGCGTGAACGGCAACACCGCGCTCATCCGCCTTTTGTGCGAGCTGCCGCTGGCCGACTGCGCTTCCACGCGCGCGCTGCGTGCGCTCGATGCCGTTTTGCCCCATGGCGACTGGCTGGGCAAGGCGGCGGGCATTGCCCAGTCCGACGAGCTTTCCGGCGAGCTGACCTGCTCGTTCACGCAGCTTACGTTTGATGAGAACAGCCTTTGGGGCGGCTGCGACTGCCGCGTGCCGCTGTGCGCGGACGATGACAACTGCCGCAAGATCTTTGAATCGAAGCTTGCTCCGCTTGGTTTTGAGATGGCGGGCGAGATGCTGCCCGGCCACTACACCCCCGCCGAGGGCGAGTTTATCCAAACGCTTTTGCGCAATTATGAGCTTTACACCGGCAAAAAGGGCTACTGCTACTCCATGGGCGGCGGCACCTATGTCCACCA
>CAYLSA010000107.1:0-3418 GCA_964386575.1 uncultured Oscillospiraceae bacterium
GTGCGGTCTCGGGCGCGAGAGTACCATTGTTTCCCTTTCGGGCGCGGGCTATCAGCTTCTGCGCGCTGGGGCGCTTGATATAAGCGCGATTCGCCATGCGCTCATGCGCTCGATCAAGATCGTCGGCGTGACGGGCGGTTCCGGCACGGGCAAGACCACGGCGCTCGATGCCCTGCGCGATCTCGGTGCGCTTGTGATCGATGCCGATGCGCTGTATCATGAGCTTTGCGCATCGTGCAAGCCCATGCTCGATGAGATCGAAGCGCTGTTTCCCGGCGTGGTGGTCGATGGCGTGCTTCAGCGCAAAAAGCTTGGCGCGATCGTGTTTTCAAGCAGTGAAAAGCTCGCCGCCCTGCAATCGATCACCGACCGCTACATAAACGACGCCATTGACGAGCGTCTGGCCCAGCACGCCGCCGCCGGCGGACGATACGCCGCCGTGGACGCCATCGACATCATCGGCACGCCCCTGCAGGCGTATTTCTGCGCCACGGTGGGCATCACCGCGCCGGTCGAGACCCGCTGCGAGCGCATCATGGCGCGCGAGGGCATAAGCCGCGAATACGCGATGCTTCGCATCGGCGCCCAGAAGCCGGACGCGTTTTTTGAGCAAAACTGCACCGTTTGCATCCGAAACGATGGCACAAAGGCGCAGTTTGCGGATAAGTGCAAAAAAAATTTCACCGATATACTGGAGGTATAAATCATGGACGAACTGAAAGAAAAGCTTTTCTACAAGCAGAAAAACGGCTACGATGTGATGAGCGTGGCCGAGCGCAAGCTCTGCGAGGAATACTGCAAGGGCTATATGCGCTATCTTGACACCGCGCGCACCGAGCGCGAGGCCGTCAAAGAGGCCGTCGCCCTGGCCGAGGCGGCGGGATTTCAGCCGCTCGATGAGTCCATGCGCGCCATCGCGCCGGGCCAGAAGGTCTATTATAACAACCGCGGCAAAAGCCTCATTCTCGCCGTGGGCGGCAAAAAGCCCATGTCGGCCGGCTGCGTGATCGGTGCGGCGCACGTGGACGCGCCCCGGCTCGATCTCAAGCAGATCCCGATGTATGAGGACTCCGAGCTTTGCTACTTCCGCACGCACTACTACGGCGGCATCAAGAAATACCAGTGGACGGCCATCCCCCTCGAGCTGCATGGCCGCGTGATGCTGGCCGACGGCACGGGCGTGGATGTGGTCATTGGCCGCGATGCGGACGATCCCCAGTTTGTCATCACCGACCTTCTGCCGCATCTTGCCGCCGACCAGATGCAGAAAAAGCTCTCCGAGGGCATCGTGGGCGAAAAGCTCAATCTGCTCATCGGCTCCATCCCCTATGCCGGAGAGGGAGACGATCGCGTGCGTCTGGCTGTGCTGAGCATCCTGAACGAAAAATATGGTCTGACGGAAACCGATCTCATTTCCGCCGAACTTGAAGTCGTGCCGGCCTTCCCCGTGCGCGAGATCGGCCTTGACCGCTCGCTCATCGGCGGCTATGGCCAGGACGACCGCGTGTGTGCCTATGCCGAGCTTGCCGCCATCTTGGAGCTGGACGAGCCCGAGCGCACCGCCGTTTGCATCCTCGCGGACAAAGAGGAGATCGGCTCCTACGGTGTGACGGGCATGACCAGTCAGGCGTTTGAGTGGTTCATGGGCCGCCTTTGCGGCGGCTGCTGCGGCGTGACGGAATGTTTCGCCAAGAGCCTTTGCATCTCCGCCGATGTCACGGCGGCGTATGATCCTCTCTATGCCGAGGTGTCCGAAAAGCGCAACAACGCCAAGATCAACTACGGCGTAGCCTTCTGCAAATTCACCGGCGCGCGCGGCAAGTCCGGCGCCTCCGACGCTTCGGCGGAGCTGGTGGGCCAGGTGCGCCGCATCTGCGACGAGGCCGGTGTGGTCTGGCAGATGTGCGAAATGGGCAAGGTCGATCAGGGCGGCGGCGGCACCGTGGCGCTGGATATGGCCATGCGCAACATCGACACGCTCGATGCCGGTGTGCCCGTTTTGAGTATGCACGCGCCGTATGAGACCACATCGAAGTTCGACTGCTACATGACTTATAAAGCCATGAAAGCCGCCTATCTGAGCAAGTAAAGCGCCGCTTTCCGAGGCAAACACCATGACAAAGGAAGAACTTTACCGCTCCAAATTCATCACGGTGGACGAGGCTTTGTCCAAGATCAAAAGCCACGACACCATCTCCATCGGCTTTTTCGGCAACGAGCCGTATGAGATCCTGTCCAATCTCCACCGCATCGCCGACCGCGTGGAGGATGTGGTCGTGTGGACGTGCAACCCCCAGACAGAGCACGAATTCATCCGCGACGATTCGCTCATCGGCCGCATCGATGTGATAAGCTGCTTCTATGGCGAGGCCGTGCGCCGCGAGCACAAAAAGGGCCATGTCACCTTCATGCCCAATAACCTCCACTCCATCTACGAAACGATTTTTGAAACGCGCAAGCCCAATGTGTTCATCGCCGCCACCACGCCCATGGACAAATACGGCTATGTGGCCATCTCCATGAGCCAGCAGGTGGAACTCGAGGCGCTGGACGTGTGCGATCTGGTCATCTTTGAGGCCAATCCCAATATGCCCCACACCGGCGGCACGGTTCGCGTGCCGATCGAAAAGGTGGACTATTTCATCGATGTCGATTACCCCATCTCCAAATCGCCGGTGTATAAGCAAACGCCCGAGCAGCTCAAAATCGCGGAGTATGCCGCCGATCTCATCCACGACGGCGACTGCATCCAGCTTGGCATCGGCGGCATGCCGGACGCCGTGGCGGAGCATCTGAAAGACCGGCACGATCTCGGCCTTTACACGGAGATGATCGGCTCGGCCATGGGCGATCTGATGGAGTGCGGCGCGGTGAACAACTCCAAAAAGAATTTCTATCGCAACCGCACCATCGGCGCGTTCATGTGGGGCAACCAGCATCTTTATGACTTTGCGGACGGCAACCCCATGATCGAGATCCTGCCCATCCGCTATGTGAACGACCCGTTCAACATCGCGAAGAACGAAAACATGGTCTCGCTCAACACGGCGCTGGAGATCGATCTCACCGGCCAGGTGTGCTCCGAGACCATCGCGGGCGTGCAGTATTCCGGCACCGGCGGGGCCACGGACTTTGCCTACGGCGCATACCACGCGCCCGGCGGCCGCAGCATCATCGCCCTGCAATCCACGGCCAAGGGCGGCACCATCTCGCGCATCCGCCCGCAGCTCACGCCGGGCAACGTGGTGTCCATCTCGCGCAACATCGTCGATTATGTCGTGACGGAATACGGCGTGGCACGTCTGCGGGGCAAAACGGTTTTGCAGCGCGTGGATGAGCTCATCCGCGTGGCGCATCCCGATTTCCGCGAGGAGCTGCGCCGCGAGGCCAACGAACTGCATATCTGGTAAAAAAACCG
>CAYLSA010000108.1:0-3390 GCA_964386575.1 uncultured Oscillospiraceae bacterium
TGTTTTTCCCCACGCAGATGGATCTCGCCTTCCCCATCCTCGTGGCCATCGGCAATCTTGTCGATCCTCCCGCCACGATGATAAACTCCGCCGGCGACTATGTCGTCAGCTACATCGTTTCCCGCTTCGTCGATGGCAAGGACTGGCTGCAAAAGCAGCTTGCCGCCAAGGGCAAATCGTGATAGGATAGCGTCAGGGGCGCATGGGCTTCCATGCGTCCCTTTTTTATTTTCAAAGGATGTGATCGTCATGCTGCAAGCGAATCATTCCGTCAACGCGCAGGGCCATTTCTGCATATCCGGCCACGACTGCGTCCGACTGGCCGAAAAATATGGCACGCCGCTGTATGTTCTGGACGAGGACTTAATGCGCGCGAATATGCGGCTGTATGTCCGCGCGATGGGTGCGCATATGCCCGCCGGTTCCCGGCCGTATCTGGCCAGCAAGGCGCTGAGCTTTAAGGGCATTTACCGCATCGCCCGCGACGAGGGTATGGGCACCGACATCGTATCCTCCGGCGAGCTTTACACCGCGCTCCGGGCCGATTTTCCGCCGGAACTCATGGTGTTCCACGGCAGCGCCAAAACGGCGGATGACGTCCGCTTCGGCATCGAAAGCGGCGTGGGGCTTTTCGTGGTGGATAACCTTGACGAACTCGCCCGCATCCGCGACATCGCGGGCCGGCTTGGCGTGACGCAGCGGGTGCTTCTGCGCCTCGCTCCCGGCATCGACCCGCACACCTTCGAGGCCGTGAACACCGGTCGGGTGGACAGCAAATTCGGCGCTGCCATCGAAACCGGACAGGCCATGGAGCTGACAAAAGCGGCCCTCGCCACCCCGAACGTGGCGCTCGAGGGCTTCCACTGCCACATCGGCTCACAGATCTTTGACTACGCCCCCTTTGCCGACGCGGCGGACATCATGCTTCGCTTTATAGCCGATGTTCGCGCCGAGACCGGCTTTGAGGCCGCCACGCTCGATCTCGGCGGCGGCTTCGGCGTGCGCTATGTCGAGTCCGACCCCATATTCGATATCGAAGCCGCCATCGCCGCACTGGGCGCGCATATCCGCAGCCGGTGCGCCGCACTTGATCTCACGCCGCCGCGCATTTTCATGGAGCCGGGGCGCAGCATCGTGGCCGCCGCAGGCGTGACGCTTTATACCGCGCAGTCGATCAAATCCATCCCCGGCTACAAGCGCTATCTCGCCGTGGACGGCGGCATGACCGACAATCCCCGCTTCGCGCTTTACGGCTCGCGCTATACGGCGCTGATCGCGAACCGCGCGGCCGAGGCGGCGGACTATACCTGCACCATCGCGGGACGCTGCTGCGAATCGGGCGATCTGATCGGAACGGACATGACGCTGCAAACGCCGCAGGTGGGCGATACCGTGGCCGTTTTGGTGACGGGCGCGTATAACTACTCCATGGCGTCGAACTACAACCGCGTGCCGCGGCCGCCCATCGTGATGCTTCATGACGGAGCCGACCGCATCGCCGTGCGGCGCGAGAGCTTTGCCGATCTGTGCGCACTGGATGAATAAAAACATTTGGAATTGAATACATCTAGCCGTTCGAAGCCCCGCTTCGGGCGGCTTTTGCATTTTCTTCGGATTTTTTGCGCTTTTCAGGGCGAATTTTTCTTTCAGTTCACATTAAATTCACCAAGCCATTTTATTATATAGGTCAAATTGGATTCAAAAGGCGCACTGCGCCTGTCCGCGCAGGAGGAGAATATGAAGTTTAAGCCCATCAATATGTCCCACTATCTGCTGACGGTCCGTTTTGACAACTGGATCCGTCTGCTCATCCGCGACCGCTTCCGCATCCTGCCGGAGCAGTTGCCGCAGGTCGCGCTCACAACGCTTATCTCGCTGATCCTGTTCCCCTTCGCGCTGATCGAGGGCGCCGTGTGCGCGGTGCCGATCGCGAAAACGAAGATCGAAAAAGACCCGCTTTTCGTTCTCGGCTGTTGGCGCAGCGGCACGACCTATCTGCAAAATCTCCTTTCGCGCGATGAGCAGTTCGGCTGGGCCGACCCTGTGAGCAACTGCCTGTTTTCAAACAGCGTGCTGCTCGGCTGGCTTCTGCGCGGCGGCATCGGCAGCGGCCTGAAGGACGCCCGCCCGATGGACAATGTTGAGTATTCGCTCGACCTGCCCATGGAGGAGACCTTCGCCATCGCAAACTTCACCCCCTACGCCATCGATCACATGATCGCCTTCCCCACGCAGTACCAGTGGTTCCTAAAGCCCGCCTTCACCGCCGACCTCACGCCCGCACAGCGGCGGGAATTCCGCGCGGCGTATCGCTACATGGTGAAAAAGTTCACTTGGCGCAAGGGCGGCAAGCAGATGCTCTTCAAAAGTCCGGACAACACCTGCCGGCTGGAAGACATCATGCAGATGTACCCCAACGCCAAATATGTGAACATCCACCGCGACCCCTACACCACCATCAAATCCACCATCCGTATGTTCCTGGCTCAGATGAAGCTTTTGCAGCTTTCGCCTATGCCGGAGCTGGACGACCTTGAGGACGAGATGGAGGACGTGATCATCGGCGTGTTCGAGCGGATGTATCGCGATCTGTTCGCGCTGGAGGACAGCTTTGCACCGGGCCAGTTCGTGAATGTGCGCTATGAAGAATTCGTTAAGCAGCCGGAGGACGGCCTGCGCCACATCTACGAAGCGCTGGAGCTGGACGGCTTTGACGAGGCGCTGCCGAATTTCCGCGCATTCATCGAAAGCCAAAAAGATTATAAGAAAAACCAATACGACTTCCCCGCGCGTCTGCGCGAGAAGATCAACCGTCGCCTCGGCTTCTACTTCGAGCGCTACGGCTATGAAATGATAACGGAGGCGACCGTCTGATGGACCATTTGGACAAGCTTGAATCAAAAAGCGTACACATTCTGCGCGAGGCTTATGCCGCGTTCGGCGATCTGTGTATGCTGTGGAGCATCGGTAAGGACTCCACCGTTTTGCTGTGGCTGGCGCGCAAGGCGTTTTACGGCCATGTTCCCTTCCCGCTCGTGCACATCGACACGCACCACAAGATCCCCGAAATGATCGAATACCGCGACCGGCTGGCCAAGGAAATGAATCTTTACATGATCTACGGCGAAAACCGCGAAGCGCTTGACGCCAGGCAGACCTTCCCGGACGGCGCCGTGGGCCGCGTGGAATGTTGCCGCCGGCTGAAAACCGAGGCGCTCACCCACACGCTCGACGGCACTTGGCCGCGCTACCGGCTGAATCTGAAAACCGGCGAATACGAGCTTGACACCAACACCGCCGCCTATACCGGCGTGATCGTGGGCGCGCGCGCCGATGAGGAGGGCAGCCGCTCCAAAGAGCGCTATTTCTCCCCGCGCGACAGCCGCAACG
>CAYLSA010000109.1:0-3301 GCA_964386575.1 uncultured Oscillospiraceae bacterium
ACGAATCCGCGCGGCGCATAACCGCCGATTTTTCCGCGCGCGACAAATTTATATTTTAAGGCGGTGACAACGCTTGATTTTTTTGTTTTTTATGCTAATATGACGTTGTACATTACTTGTGGAGGTAATACTATGGCTTACAAAATCGGCGATGCTTGCATCTCCTGCGGCGCTTGCGCGGACGCCTGCCCTGTCAGCGCGATCAGCCAGGGCGATGCCCACTATGAGATCAATCCCGACGCCTGCCTGTCCTGCGGCACCTGCGCGGAGCAGTGCCCCATGGGCGCCATCAGCGAGGAGTAATCCCTGCTGATAAGCAAGCGGGCGGTATGGCTGTCATACCGCCCGCTATGTTTTTCACAAATTCTCTTCGAGAGGAGTTCCTATGATAAAGCTCTGGCCCGGCGGCCCGCGCTATGCGGACGATCCGGCTTTCAAAATAACCACCGATTCCGTGCTTCTGGCCGATTTCGCGCTTGGGCGCTCGTTTGACCGCTGCATGGATCTTGGCTGCGGCGGCGGCGTGATCTCCGTTTTGATGCACGATGAGGAGCCGAACGCCGTTTTCGACAGCATCGATATCCGGCCCGAGGCCGTGGATATCTGCCGGCAAAATTACGCCGAAAACGCCATCCGCGGCGAGGCGAAATGCGCCGATATGCGCGACCACCGTGCCATGGGCGGCGCCGGGCAATACGACATCGTGGTGTGCAACCCGCCGTATTTCTATGGCGGCAAGCCCTCGCCCGATCCGGCCCGTGCAGCGGCGCGCGGTGGCAGTCTGTCGCCCGCCCAGTTCTGCGGCGCGGCGAGCTATCTGCTGAAAAAGGGCGGCGAGTTCCATCTTGTCCACAAGCCCGAATACCTCACGGATATCTTCGCCGCCATGCGTCTGGCGGACATCGAGCCGAAACGCCTGCGCCTTGTGGCGCACAAAGCATCCAGCCAGCCGAGTCTCGTGCTTGTCACGGGTCGCCGCAGCGGCCGTCCGGGTCTGGCGGCGCTGCCGCTGCTCGTTCTGACCAACGACGATGGCACAGCCTCGGAGGAGATGAAGGAGATATATCACCGCTCATGACCGGAACATTGTATCTTGTCGGCACACCCATCGGGAATCTTTCCGACCTGTCGCCGCGCGCGAAAAGCGTACTTTCGTCCGTGGATTTTATCGCCGCGGAGGATACGCGTGTTTCGCTGAAGCTTCTCAATCATTTCGACATCCGCAAGCCCCTCATCAGCTACCATGAGCACAACCGCGCCCAGTCCGGCGAGAAGATCTTGGCCCGACTGCTCGCGGGCGAAAGCTGCGCGCTGGTGACGGATGCGGGTATGCCCGCCATATCCGACCCCGGCGAGGATCTTGTGCGCCTGTGCGCCGAGCATGATGTGCCGGTCTCGCCCGTTCCGGGGCCGAGTGCGTGCATCGCGGCGCTGGCGGCCTCTGCCATGCCCACGCAGCGCTTTTGCTTTGAAGGCTTTTTGTCCACATCGAAGAAAAGCCGCAACGAGCATTTGCAGGAGCTGAAAAACGAAAAGCGCACCATGATCTTCCACGAAGCGCCGCACAAGCTCGTGCGCACGCTGGCCGATATGCTCGAAGCATGGGGCGAGCGCGATATTGCCATCTGCCGCGAGCTTACGAAATTGCATGAGCAGTTTTTCCGCACCACGCTGTCCGAGGCGCTCGCGCACTATACGCAAAACCCGCCGAAGGGCGAATTCGTGCTGGTCATCCGTGGGGCAGAGGAGCAAACCGCGCCCGAAATGACGCGCGAGGATGCGCTGCGCCTTGTACAGAAGCTGCGCGGCGAGGGCATGAAGCTCAAGGACGCCTGCCGCGAGGCGGCTCAGGCATCGGGTATTGCCAAAAACGAATTATATCAGGCCGCACTCGATACCGAGTCGAACGGCTGAAAGGAGCGCGAAACCAAATCGCCATGACCAAAGAACCGGTTTCACTCACGCAAGGGCCGATCGCCAAAGGGCTGATCGCCTTTGCTTTTCCCATTTTCCTGTCGAACCTGTTCCAGCAGCTATACAACTCCATCGATGCCGCCGTTGTCGGCACCTACGCCGGCGATGCGGCGCTGGCCGCCGTTGGCTCCACGGGCTCGCTGATAAACCTGCTCATCGGGCTGTTTCTCGGCCTTGCCACCGGCGCGGGGATCCTATACGCCATGCACTATGGCGCGGGCGACTGGCAGGGACTGAAAAAACTGATCGACGGGGCGATGTTTCTCGCCGTGGCCACGGGGTTCGTCATCAGCGTGTTGGGCGTCATCTTCTCGCGCCGGATGCTCGTGTGGGTGTCCACGCCGGACGACGTGATCGATCTGAGCACGACCTATCTGCGCATCTATCTGGCCGGAACGATCATCACCATGGTGTACAACGTGGGTGCGGGGCTTCTGCGCGCCGAGGGCGATTCCAAGCGGCCGCTGCTGTATCTGGTGGCCGGCGGGCTTACGAATCTCGTGCTCGATCTGCTGTTTGTGGCCGTGTTCGATATGGGTGTGGCGGGTGCCGCCATCGCCACGGTGGTCGCCCAGCTTGTCAGCGCGGTTCTGGTCGTGTGGCGACTGATGCGTCTCGATGAGCGCTATCGTTTCCGCCCGTTCCATATGACGCTCGATAAGCTCACGCTTTGGGACTTAACGCGCATCTCCGTGCCCTGCGGACTGCAAAGTTCGATGTTCAACATCGCCAATCTTCTCGTGCAGGCGTACATCAACTCCTTCGGCTCGGTCACGATGGCCGGCTGCGCCGCCTATTCGAAGATCGATGGCTTCATCTATATGCCGACCTCCGCGCTGTCGCTGGCGCTGTCCACCTACGTTGGGCAGAACATCGGCGCGGGTCTGTATTCGCGCATCGCCAAGGGGATCCGCACGGCGCTGTTTTCGGCGCTGGCGCTGGTGATCGTGATGAGCGGGTGCGTGCTTCTTTTCTGCAACCAGCTCATCGGCCTTTTCACCACCGAGCCGGACGCGCAGGCCGTGGCTTTGCAGCAGATGTGGTATCTGGCGCCGTTTGCGTGGATATTCGTGTTTTCGGATGTGCTCGGCGGTGCGATACGCGGTGCGGGCGACGCGATGAAGGTGACCATCGTTTCCGCCTCGTGCATCTGCGTGTTCCGCGTGATCTTCCTCGTTGTGCTGCTGCACTTCTTCCACGACATCCGCATCGTATTTTCCTGCTATCCCATCTCGTGGTGTCTCAGCTCCATCACGATGACGCTTCTGTATTTCCTCGGAAACGGAATGCGCAAAACAATGAAAAAATCCGCCACATAACGTCAGAA
>CAYLSA010000110.1:0-3282 GCA_964386575.1 uncultured Oscillospiraceae bacterium
GCGACATTGTTGAATACAGAAAGAACCGGAAGGTGCGGCCCTTCCGGTTCTTTTTTGCTAAATGTCAACTGAGCAAAACCGCGTCGGATTCCTCGCTCTGGCCGGCGACTTCCGCAAACTTTTGCAGAAGCTCGGTTTTGGTGAGCTTTTTCTTCTCCTCGCCGGAGATGTCCAGGATGATGTGGCCCTGATTCATCATGATGAGGCGGTTGCCGTGGTTGATGGCGTCGCGCATATTGTGCGTGATCATGAGCGCGGTGAGCTTGTTCTCCGCCACGATCAGATCCGAAAGTTCCAGAACTTTTGCGGCGGTGGCAGGGTCGAGTGCGGCGGTGTGCTCATCGAGCAGCAGCAGCTGAGGCTTTTGCAGCGCCGCCATCAGCAGCGTGACGGCCTGACGCTGGCCGCCGGAGAGAAGTCCGACCTTGGCCGTGAGACGGTCTTCCAGCCCCAGTCCCAGCGGGGCGAGCTTTTCGCGGTACATCTCGCGCTCGGCTTTGGTGACGCCCCATTTCAGCGTGCGGCGCTTGCCGCGGCGCAGAGCCAGCGCCAGATTTTCCTCCAACTGCATATCCGGCGCGGTGCCCATCATGGGGTCCTGGAACACGCGGCCGATGAACGCGGCGCGCTTATGCTCGGGCAGATCGGTGATGTCCGTGCCGCCGAGCACGATGGAGCCGGAATCGACCGGCCACACGCCCGCCACGGCGTTGAGCAGCGTGGATTTGCCCGCGCCGTTGCCGCCGATGACGGTGACGAAATCGCCGTCGTTGAGGTGCAGATCCAGATCCGCCAGCGCCTTTTTCTCGTTGATGGTGCCGGGGTTGAAGGTTTTGTAGATATGGTTGATGTCAAGCATTCTCCCGCGCCTCCTTTTTGGATTTCTTCCGATGGCCGAACGAGTTTTTCGACTGCCGCTGCAAATACGGAACGGCGAGGAACAGCGCCACGATCAGGGCCGTGAACAGCTTGAGGTCGTTCGGGTCAAGCTTCAGCCACAGGATCAGCGTCATGACGATGTAGTACAGGATGCCGCCCACGATCACGAAGCCGAGACGGATGGCGAAATTGCAGCCTTTGCGGAAAAATGCCTCGCACAGAACCTCGCCGATCACGATGGAGGCCAGCGCGATCACGATGGCGCCGCGGCCCATGTTCACGTCCGCCGTGCCCTGGAACTGGGTCATCAGACCGCCGGTCAGGGCAACGAGGCCGTTGGAGATGGCAAGGCCGAGGACCTTCATGCGATTGATGTTGATGCCCTGCGCGCGGCTCATGGCGGGGTTGGAGCCGGTGGCGCGGATGGCGCTGCCCTGCTCGGTGCCGAAGTACCAGTACAAAATGGCGATCACGGCGGCGGCGATGACAAGACCAACGCCGATGGCGGCGGGCACATAGCGCGAGGAGATAAGGAAGCCGGTGCCGTTTTCCCAGAACATACCGAACTTTTTAAGGCTCGCCGTCTG
The DNA here is from genome assembly GCA_964386575.1 of uncultured Oscillospiraceae bacterium. Lineage (GTDB taxonomy): Bacteria > Bacillota > Clostridia > Oscillospirales > Oscillospiraceae > CAJOIG01. Next base: position 1,467 of record CAYLSA010000110.1, read on the forward strand.
GTTGGCGGTCATGCCCATGATGCGCAGGTTGATGGAGTAAAGACCAAACTGGGTGAGGATGCCGGCCAGAATGGCGGGGATGCCGAGCTTCGTGTGAAGAAGGCCCGTGCAAAGACCGGCCAGAACGCCCGCCAGCACCGCAACGAGCAGCGCCGCCCACGCGGGCCAGCCGGCCAGAATGAGCATGACGGTCACGGCACCGCCCGTGGCAAAGCTGCCGTCCACGCTCATGTCGGCCACGTCCAGCAGCCGGAAGGTGATGAAAACGCCCAGAGCCATCAGGCCCCACAAAATGCCCTGCGCCATCGCGGCGGGCATACGGCCCGGGAGACTGGCGAAATTCAGGGAGGCGAAATACGCTGCAATACCCATGTTGTTTCCCTCTCGTTTCTAATTTAATAGACACGCCGCGCGGGTCTGCGATGGGGCAGACCCGTTTGGCAGGTGATGTTTAGCCTTCGATGGCGGTGTAATCCTCGGGGATGGTCACGCCCAGCGCGTCGCACAGCTCGGGGTTGTACTGCTTGACGGGATCGGGGAAGTACTCGATGGGCATGGTGCTGATGTCCTCGCCATCGCGCAGGATGCGAACGGCCATGGCGCCGGTGGTGCGGCCAAGTTCGTAGTAGTCGATGGACAGGGTGGCCACGCCGCAGCCGGAGCAGATGCCGGCCTCACCGGCCACGATGGGAACGCCCGCGGGCTCGGCGACGTTGTTGATGGCCTCGGTGCAGGAGGCGGCGGTGTTATCGGTGGGGATGTACAGCACGTCGCACTCATCGCAGGCCTGAGAGGTGACGGTGGCGACATCGTTGGAATCGGCGAAGGTGTAGATGTTGACGGTGAGACCCGCGGTCTCCAGCGCGGCCTTGACGACCTCAGCCTGGTAGACGGAGTTGGCCTCGGCGGAGCAGTACAGAATGCCGGCGGTCGCGGCTTCGGGGAACAGCTCCGTGATCATCGCGGCCTGCTGGTCAAGGGGAGCGAGGTCGCTCGTGCCGGAGATGTTGCCGCCGACGGTGCCGTCGAAGCCGTCAATGTCAAGGGCGACGCCGTATTCCGTGACAGCGGTGCCGAGCACGGGGATGTCCTCCGTGGCGGAAGCGGCGGCCTGCAGAGCGGGCGTGGCGTTGGCCAGAATGAGGTCAACACCCTCGGACACGAAGCCGTTGACGATCGTGGCGCAGGTGGGGATGTCGTTGGCGGCATTCTGGTTTACGATGGTGACGGCATCGCCGAGTTCTTCGGTGAGAACATCGATGAAGCCCTGCGTGGCGGCGTCGAGCGCATCGTGCTGCACGAGCTGGCAGATGCCCACGGTGAAGGTCTGGGCGACCTCATCGGTCTGGGTGGCTTCGGTTTCTTCGGTTTCGGCGGTCTGGGCGGCGGGGGCCTCGGCCGCGGCGGGCTCTTCGGTTTTGGCGGTGCTGCCGCAGGCGCAAAGCGCGGCCAGCATGACCAGGCAAAGAAGCAGGCTCAGAAGCTTTTTCATGGTTTGGGTTCTCCTTTTTATTCTTAAAAATTTTTTTGGACAATACAAAAAGAGCAGCTCCGCTACCGGCGAAGCTGCTCTGAATCCAACCGTGTCAATTCACGCGCAACTCGCTGATAGCCCCGTAAAGATGCTAAAGTAATAGCGATAGGCATAGCCAAAGAAGCCCACGAAATCGTGAGCGAAGAAACGCAGGGCGTTGATGTTGCGGATGATGCGAGCGGTCATTTTGCGTTTCTCCTTTCTTTGGGGCGTGTTGCCTCGTGATGTTTGCATTATAGCACTTTAAATGCCAAAAGCAAGTAGTAATTTTTCCAAAATGAA
>CAYLSA010000111.1:0-3257 GCA_964386575.1 uncultured Oscillospiraceae bacterium
CGTGAACAACGGCGTTTGGGTCTGCCTGTCGGACGGCTCCGTCTGGACGCCGAACGACACCTGCTACCTCACCGTCCTTGACGTGGAGGAAGGCTGCGTGGTCAACGGCACCGTCACGGTTGACGGCGAGGTCGTGGACGTCACGGCCGGCGGCCGCTGGACCGGCAACATCGAGGTCGCGCCCGCCGCGGGTCTCGACGTTGTGGACATTGACGGCGAAAGCTATGTCGCTCTCGACGCCCTGAAGGCCTTCCTGGGCCTGTAAGCAACAAACGAAAAATACCGGAGGCTTTCGAGCCTCCGGTATTTTTTCGCTAGGAAAAGTGTCCGCCGTCGGTCAGACGGCGGACATCCTGCTTTTTTAATATTTAAAGAAGCCCTCGCCGCTCTTGCGGCCAAGCTTTCCGGCGCGCACCATCTTGCGCAGCAGATAGCAGGCGCGGAATTTGGGGTCGTGGGTCTCGTTGTACATCACGTCGCAGATGTAAACGACCACGTCCAGGCCCACAAGGTCGGCCAGATGCAGCGGGCCCATGGGGTGGTTTGCGCCAAGCTGCATGGCGCGGTCGATGTCCTCGGCGCTGGCCACGCCCTCGCTGAGTACGAAGGCGGCCTCGTTCATCATCGGCACGAGGATGCGGTTTACCACGAAGCCGGGGCTGTCCTGCACTTCGATGGGCTGCTTGCCGATGCGCTCGGACAGCTCATACACGGCCCGGAAGGTCTCATCGGAGCTGGTGAGCGAACGGGTGATCTCGATGAGCTTCATGACGGTCGCGGGGTTGAAAAAGTGCATGCCGATGAAGCGGTCGGGGCGGCCGCTCACGGCGGCCATCTCCGTGATGGAGATGGAGCTGGTGTTGGAGCAGAAGATGCATTCGGGCTTGCACAGCGCATCGAGTTCCTGGAATACGCTCTTTTTCAGATCGAAGCGCTCGATGATGGCCTCAAGCACCAGATCGGCGTCCTTCGCGGGGTCCATGGCCACGGTGTAGCTCACGCGTGCGAGCAGGGCTGCAGCCTCATCCTCGGTCATTTTGCCCTTGGAAACGAGCTTCGCGATGTTCGCATCCATCTTTTTCTTCGCGTTTTCGATGATGGCGTCGCTGATGTCGCGCACAACGACGGTCAGTCCGGCCTTGGCGAACACCTGGGCAATGTCCAGCCCCATCGTGCCCGCGCCGACAACAAAAATATTCTGCATGGCGGATACTCCTTTTTGTATGTAAGATCAGGTATTCTTCACGTCGGTGTACGGCCGCTTCTCCAAAAAGGCGCGCATGGCGTCCTTCTGGTCGGCCGTGGAGAAGCAGATACCGAAGGCTTCGGCCTCGAAAGCGGTGCCGGTGTACATATCGGTGTACAAACAGCGATGCAGGCAGACCTTGGACTGGCGAACGCCGTTTTGCGGCTTGGAGGCGATCAGCTCCGCCATTTCCATGGCCTTGGGCAACAGCTCATCGTGGGGATATACCTCGCTGACAAGGCCCCAATCGCGCGCGGTGTAAGCGTCGATGAATTTGCCGGTGAAGATCATCTCCGCTGCGCGGGCGTTGCCGATGATGCGGGGCAGACGCTGCGTGCCGCCGAAGCCCGGCGTGATGCCGAGGTTGACCTCCGTCTGGGCGAACACGGCGCGCTCGCTGGCAAGACGAATATCGCAGCACATGGCCATCTCGCAGCCGCCGCCGATGGCATAGCCGTTGATGGCCGCGATGACGGGCTTGGCCGTGTTTTCCAGCCGCAGAAATACCGTGTTGGCGTTGTAGCTGAAGCGCTTGGCTTCCGTGGCGTTCATGCTCTCCATCTCCGCGATGTCCGCGCCGGAAACGAAGCTGCGTCCCGCGCCGGTGATGACGGAAACGTAGATATCATCGTCCGCCTCGATCTTCAAATACGCCTCTTCCAGCTCCTCGATCATGTAGGTGTTGAAGGCGTTGAGGTTTTCGGGACGATCCATCGTGACGAGTGCGATGTGTCCTATGCGTTTAACTCGAACAGGCATGATAAAACCCACCTTTCCCCGATCCATCGGCCGGTGCCGATGCTCATATTGTAGACCATGCTCAGCCGTTCCGTCAAGAATAAAGAGCAAATCAGCGAAACGTCCAAAATCGGAAAATAGATGTTGACATATCCGCCGCGCGGTGTTATACTGATAACCCAATCAGATGACGCGGGGTAGAGCAGTCCGGTAGCTCGTCGGGCTCATAACCCGGAGGTCGTGGGTTCAAATCCCTCCCCCGCAACCAAATCTGTTACCGTTGTTGATACAATATCAACAACGGTAATTTTTTATTTCTACGAGACTATGTGGAAGTTTTTATGAAAAACAGGGTGTATACCGAACTTTTTGAAGAGAATTTAAATTATATGCACTATTGGAACAGCAACAGAACTGGAAAATAGTATCTACGGTAAAATCTAAGAGAAATTCTCAAAATCCTGTATGACAACTATCTTTCCGATATGGAGTTGTATCAGACAAGTCCGGAAACCGTCCTGCGTTCCCGCACCCTGTTCCAGAACATCTATCGCGAACTCAACAGAGAGTCAAAGAATTTCTCGCCCGGACTTATTGAAGAAAAAAGTAAAACAAGGGATTTCGCTACATCGATTCAGTGGCTTACTTTGGCTCATGTGGTCAATCAATCGTTCCAGTTGAAGGAGCACATCACCATGCCTCTGATGCCGGATAATGAGAGTAATTTCCGTCTGTTCCTTGGCGATATCGGTATGTTCTCCTACCAAAGCGGAATTAACGCAGCCTCATTTATTTCAAGCGAAAGAGAAAATACGCTATCGGGCATTTTCTTTGAAAACTTCGTTGCAAACGAGCTGATCGCAAAGGGTCATAAGCTATTCTACTGGCGCGGCAAAGCATCCGCCGAGCTTGAGTTCATTATCGAATCCGACAACCGACTGTACCCGATCGACGCAAAAAAAGGTCGTGGAGCGCATAACTCTCTTGAGAAGTTTTCACATCACAACAAATTTGAATTCGCTATCAAAGTTTCTAAAAACAATTACGGCTACAATTCCGATCAGAAGTTGCTGACCGTGCCGTTTTATTTCATCCCGTTTGTGGCCAAAGATTTAGCCGCAGGGACATTGACGCTCTAAACATTGACTATATAGGAATCCACCAAAGCGTTCGTTGATTCATCGTAATCAGCGAACGCTTTTTCATTTCAAAAAATCGGAGGTATTTATGACAGAAACCATCCAATCCATCCCCTTAGACGAGCTGCACGACT
>CAYLSA010000112.1:0-3183 GCA_964386575.1 uncultured Oscillospiraceae bacterium
GTTTCCTCCGGCGGCGCTTCGGTTTCCTCGGATATTTCCTCCGAAGCATCGGTTTTGATCTCCCCGCTGCTCGCCATCGCCACCCCGCCAAGCAGCAACAGGCACATAAGCAGCAAGGTCAATTTTCTTTTCATGTGGGTCATGGGATTCCTCCTTTGTGATAAAATTCCTGGCATAGAAGAAAGCGACTGTTTTTCAACAATCGCCTCAAATTTATGGTTCAATTATGAAGTTACAAGCAAGAAAATCTGTTGCCGAAAGCCGAAAACCGTTGATATCACTGCGTTTTTCAAAAAGTTCTGTATCGCCTCGCGCACCATTTATCCCCCGAGATCAAAAAGTCTCGGGGGGTTCTTTTGTCTGCGGCGCGTAGGTGCTTCTGGAAAAGAACGTTGCTTTTTATGTTCTAAAAGGATATAATATAGCGAGATATACGTAAGATGGGAGAAAAAGATGTTTAACAGCCAACAGAGACGGGGCGCGTTTCAAAGCCTGCTGGCCGCTGTGCTTGTGGTGATCCATGGCGCTCTGTTTGCTTATGTGTGGTATAGCTATTATAAAATGCAGGTGTACGGCATACCCTTCTTCGCCAAGGGCGATTTGGCCGTGGTGTTCCTTTTTGCGCTGGTTTATTGGATCTTGGCTCGGTTTTATGGGGCCTTTGATGTGATCTTTCATTCGGCGGGGGCATTGACCTACTCCCATGCGATCGCGTCGGCCATCAGCTGTGTCATCATCTACATCGTAACGGCGTTGTTGATCCGAGCCATCCCCAATGTGCTGCCGATGCTGGCGCTGCTTGTGGCGCTGGTTCTGGTAGACTTGCTGTGGTCATGGGGAGCAAAAAAGCTCACCGGAAAACTGATGGCGCCGCGGCGCGTGGTTTTGATCTATGGCAACGACGAAGCGGGCGAGGACGGCAGGGAGATCCTTCGCAGTCTGCCCGGCATGTTTAAGCTTTTGTCGTCGGTTTCCGCGGAATGCGGCGCGCAGGAGCTTCAGGCGGAGCTGCAGCGGCAGAAGGCGCGGGCCGTGATGCTGTGCGGCGTACATTCCAGCCTGCGAAACGAGCTTTTGAAATACTGCATCGATAACAGCATTGAGGCTTATGTCCGCCCGAGCATCGGCGACCTGCTGCTCAAGGGCGCGCGTGATCTGCAAATGAACAATCTGCCCGTGATGCTATGCCATCGCAGCAGCCCGTCCGTGTGGTATCTGGTGGTCAAGCGCGTGATGGACATCCTGTTGAGTCTGATCGCGCTGGTGATCTTCAGCCCCATCATGCTCGTGACGGCCATCGCCATCAAGGTGCATGACGGCGGGCCGATATTCTATAAGCAGCTTCGGCTGACCAAAGACCGCAAGACTTTCTATGTCTATAAATTCCGCAGCATGCGCGTGGACGCGGAAAAGGACGGGGTGGCGCGCCTGGCGCAGGAGCATGACGACCGCATCACTCCGGTGGGCCGGATCATCCGTATGCTTCGCATCGACGAGATGCCGCAGCTGTTCTGTATCCTTTTGGGACATATGAGCATTGTCGGCCCTCGTCCGGAGCGACCGGAGATCGCCGAGCAGTACGAAAAGGAGATGCCGGAGTTCGCGCTGCGCTTGCAGGCCAAGGCCGGACTCACAGGCCTTGCGCAGGTGTACGGCAAATACAACACCCGCCCGTATAACAAGCTGCAAATGGACCTGCAATACATCGGCAGCATGGGCATCATCACCGATCTGAAGATCATGTTCGCCACGGTGAAGATCCTCTTCATGCCGGAAAGCACCGAGGGCGTGGCGCAGGGCGCTGTGACCGCCATGGATAAAAGCGAAGAATAAGCCAAGGCTCCGAGCGGTTTTCCGGCTCGGAGCTTCTTTTTACATTAAGAAAGGAAGTAAATGGAAAATCAAATTGACTTTTTGCGGGGAAACTGCTACTATCGATACGTGTTTTGAGCGAAAGGGAGGACGGCTGTCATGACCGACAAACCATACCGCGGCGCGCCGGATGAGAGCCTGTCCGCACTGATCGAAAAATACGCTCTGACGGATATTCATCCGCTTGCCGCGCCCAAAACGGCTTATCGCGCCGTGAAGCGGGCGGGGGACATCGTGTTGTCCGCGCTGGCGCTGGCGGTGCTGCTGGGGCCGATGCTGCTGGTGGCGCTCGCGATCTGGATCGACGATCCGGGGCCGGTGCTGTTTGCGCAGGAGCGCATGGGCCGCGGCGGACGGAGCTTTCGCCTTTATAAATTCCGCACTATGCGTGTGGATGCGCCGAAAGAGCGGCCACTGCCGAAGTCGGATGATCCTGCGCGGTATGTTACGCGGCTGGGACGCTTTTTGCGGCGGTTCTCGCTCGATGAGCTGCCGCAGCTGTTCAATGTTCTGCGCGGCGATATGAGCCTTGTGGGGCCGCGGCCGCTGATGCTGCACGAGGAGGATATCCACCGCCTGCGCGCGCATTTCGGCGTTTACGCACTGCGTCCGGGGCTCACGGGACTGGCGCAGGTGAACGGGCGCGACCGCTGCGCGCTGGGGGAAAAACTGCGCTGGGATCTGCGCTATCTGGAGCATTTCGGCCTTGCGCAGGATGTGCGCATCGCACTGGCCACGGTGCCGAAGGTCCTCGGTGCGGTGGATGTGGAGTGACGGAGACGAGAGGGAGAACCAATGACAAAACTGCTTTTTATCTGCCACGGCAATATTTGCCGCAGTCCGATGGCGGAGTATGCGATGCGGGACATGGTGGAAAAGGCCGGACTTTCCGCAAAATATCAGATCGCTTCGGCGGCCACGAGTTCTGAGGAGCTGGGCAACCCCGTTTATCCGCCGGCCCGGCGGAAACTGGCCGAACACGGCATCAACTGCGCCGGTCACGCCGCGCGGCAGCTGGTGTGCGCCGATTATGAGCGCTGGGACTATCTCATCGGCATGGACGGCGCCAACCGCCGGAATATGCTTCGCCTGTTCGGCGGCGACCCGGAGGGAAAAGTATCGCTGCTTTTGGAATGGTGCGGCTGCTCCGACGATGTAGCTGACCCGTGGTATACGGGCGATTTTGAAGCCACCTGGCGGGATGTGCAGCGCGGCTGCCGCGCCATATTGGAAGCGCTGGAGGAAAGAGAATAAAGCAAAACCGGCTATCCGAAACGTCTCGGACAGCCGGTTTTTTATTTGATCTCACGC
>CAYLSA010000113.1:0-3116 GCA_964386575.1 uncultured Oscillospiraceae bacterium
AAATCTAATCCGGAGGAATCATGCAGCAATATAATATAACGGGCATGAGCTGCGCCGCGTGCAGCGCCCGTGTGGAAAAAGCGGTATCCGCGGTCGCGGGCGTGAGCGAATGCTCCGTGAGCCTGCTCACCAATTCCATGGGCGTGGAGGGCAGCGCCTCGCCGCAGGAGATAATCCAAGCCGTTCAAAAGGCCGGGTATGGCGCAAGCCTGAAAACGGCGGCAAATGCCAAAAATGCGGCGGCCGCACCGGCGGATGAACTGGACGATCACGAAACGCCGAAGCTGAAAAAGCGGCTGTTCTGGTCGCTGGGCTTTTTGCTGGTTTTGATGTATGTGTCGATGGGCCACTCCATGTGGGGCTGGCCGCTACCTGCGTTTTTGGAGGGCAATTTCATCGCCATTGCGCTGGTGCAGCTTCTGCTCGCGGTCATCGTGATGGTCATCAACCAGAAATTTTTCGTCTCCGGCTTCACGGCTCTGTGGCATCGCGCACCGAATATGGATACGCTCGTGGCCCTTGGCTCGGCGGCGGCGTTTATTTACAGTTTATATGCCTTGTTTATGATGACGGGAAATGCCGCCTCGGCGGCCACATGGGCGGGCGAGTTGTATTTTGAAACGGCGGCCATGATCCTAACGCTCATCACGGTCGGCAAAACGCTGGAGGCACATTCCAAGGGCAAAACCACGGATGCGCTGAAAAGTCTGATGAAGCTTGCGCCCCAAACGGCCACCCTTCGCCGCAATGGGGCCGAGGTCACGGTGCCGGTCGAGCAGGTCGTGCAGGGCGATGTTTTCCTTGTGCGTCCGGGCGAGAATGTGCCGGTGGACGGTGTGGTGATCGAGGGCGGCGGCGCTGTGAACGAAGCGGCGCTCACGGGCGAAAGCATCCCCGTGGATAAATCCGTCGGCGATGCCGTTTCCGCCGCCACGGTGAACCAATCCGGCGTTCTTGTCTGCCGCGCCACGCGCGTGGGTGAGGATACGACGCTTTCTCAGATCATCCGCATGGTCAGCGATGCCGCAGCCACCAAAGCGCCCATCGCCCGCGTGGCGGATAAGGTCTCCGGCGTGTTTGTGCCGGTGGTCATGGTGCTTGCGCTCATCACGGCGGTGGTGTGGCTCATTCTCGGGCGCGGCGCGGGCTTTGCGCTGGCGCGGGGCATATCGGTGCTGGTGATCAGTTGCCCGTGTGCGCTGGGGCTTGCCACGCCGGTGGCTATTATGGTCGGAAACGGCAAAGGTGCGCGCAATGGGATCTTATTCAAAACCTCGGCTGCGCTGGAAAAGGCGGGCAAGACACAGATCGTTGTGCTCGATAAGACCGGCACGGTCACGCAGGGGGAGCCGCGCGTGACGGATGTGCTGCCGACGGACGGTGTTGACCGCATGGAGCTTTTGCGCGCGGCGGCATCGCTTGAGCGGTACAGCGAGCATCCGCTGGCGCGTGCGGTGATGGACTATGCGCAGCAGGAGCATATCGAACCGCAGCACGTAACGGAGTTTGAAGCGCTGGCCGGAAATGGGCTAACGGCCGTCCAAAACGGCGAAACGCTGCGCGGCGGCAGTTTGCGCTATATGAGCGATGTTCTTGTTGTACCGGCGACGCTTGTGAGCGCCTGCGATGCGCTTTCGGAGCAGGGCAAAACGCCGCTGCTGTTTGCGCGGGGCGAACGCCTTCTTGGCGTCATCGCGGTGGCGGATGTTATCCGGCCGGACAGTCCCGCCGCCATTCGCGAGCTGCGCGGGATGGGCATCCGCGTCGTCATGCTCACGGGCGACAATGAGCGCACGGCAAACGCCATTGGCCGCGAAGCCGGTGTGGACGAGGTCGTGGCCGGTGTGCTGCCGGATGGCAAGGCGGAGGTCATCAACCGCCTGAAAGCACAGGGGGCGGTGGCCATGGTGGGCGACGGCATCAACGACGCGCCCGCGCTCACGAGCGCCGATACCGGCATTGCCATTGGTGCGGGAACGGATGTGGCCATCGACGCGGCGGATGTGGTTTTGATGAAAAGCCGTCTGCGCGATGTTCCGGCGGCCATCCGTCTCAGCCGCGCCACGCTGCGCAACATCCACCAGAATCTTTTCTGGGCGTTTATCTACAATGCCATCGGCATTCCCATCGCGGCGGGCGTGTTCATTCCGCTGGGGCTTACGCTTAACCCCATGCTGGGCGCGGCGGCCATGAGCCTTTCGAGCTTCTGCGTGGTCACGAATGCCCTGCGGCTGAATCTGGCCAAGATTTATGAAAAAACGGAGGAGACGGCGATGGATATAGAAGTCAAGCCGACTACCGAAGCAAATACGGTCGAGGTCACGGTGCGCGGCATGATGTGCGCCCATTGCGAGGCGCGCGTGGTGCAGGTTTTGAGCGCGCTGTCCGGCGTGGCGAGCGTCACAGCCGATCACGACGCGGATAAGGTCACCATCGAATACACGATTTTGCCGGAGGAATCGGCGGTCAAGGCCGCCGTGGAGGGCGCGGGGTATACATTCATATCCATGAAGAAATAACCGGAGGGAGAACACAATGCCGGATCGATTTTCAAGAACGCAGCTGCTGCTGGGCACAGCGGCGATGGAGCGATTGACCCATGCGCGGGTGGCCGTGTTTGGCGTGGGTGGTGTAGGCGGCTATGTCGTGGAAGCGCTGGCCCGCTCGGGCATCGGTGCGCTCGATCTGATCGACAACGACACGGTCAGTGAATCGAACATCAACCGCCAGATCATCGCCCTGTCGGATACGATCGGACGCGATAAGGTCACGGTCGCGGCGGAGCGCGTGCATCAGATCAACCCCGCCTGCGTTGTGCGCCCGCACAAGACCTTTTTCCTGCCGGAAACGGCCGCGCAGTTTGACTTTTCGCAGTATGACTATGTGGTGGATGCCATCGACACCGTGGCCGGAAAGCTGGCGCTGGTCGAAGCGGCGCAGGCGGTGGGAACGCCCATCCTGTGTGCCATGGGCGCGGGCAATAAGCTCGATCCCACGGCCTTCCGCGTGGCGGATATCTATAAGACTTCCGGCTGCCCGCTGGCGCGGGTGATGCGCTATGAGTGCCGCAAGCGGGGGATAAAGCGCCTGAAGGTGATCTATTCGCCGGAGGTGCC
>CAYLSA010000114.1:0-3112 GCA_964386575.1 uncultured Oscillospiraceae bacterium
GCCGCGAGCGTCTGGGCCACATCCAGCTGGCCACGCCCGTCAGCCACATCTGGTATTTCAAGGGCATCCCCTCGCGCATGGGCGTGATCCTCGATCTGACGCCGCGCACGCTGGAAAAAGTTCTGTATTTCGGCGCGTATATCGTGACCGATCCCGGCTTCTCGCCGCTGCAGAAGTGCCAGATACTCACCGAGCGCGAGTATCGTGACATGAAGGAAAAATATGAGGACGATTTTGAGGCCGGCATGGGCGCCGAAGCCATCAAAAAGCTGCTCGCCGACATCGACTGCGAGGAGCTGTCCGCCCAGCTTCGTGAGGAGCTGCGCGAGGCCACGGGCCAGAAAAAGGCCAAGATCGTCAAGCGTCTCGAGGTCGTGGAGGCGTTCCGTCAGTCCGGTAACCGTCCCGAGTGGATGATCATCGACGTGCTGCCGGTCATCCCGCCCGAAATTCGCCCCATGGTGCAGCTCGACGGCGGCCGCTTCGCAACGAGCGACCTGAACGATCTGTACCGCCGCGTCATCAACCGCAACAACCGTCTGAAGCGTCTCATGGAGCTCAACGCGCCGGACATCATCGTCCGCAACGAAAAGCGTATGCTTCAGGAGGCAGTGGACGCACTGATCGATAACGGTCGCCGCGGCCGTGCCGTGACCGGCGCTAACTCCCGCGCGCTCAAGAGTCTTTCCGATATGCTCAAGGGCAAGCAGGGCCGCTTCCGCCAGAACCTTCTGGGCAAGCGCGTGGACTATTCCGGCCGTTCCGTTATCGTTGTCGGCCCCGACCTGAAGATCTATCAGTGCGGCGTGCCGAAGGAAATGGCCATCGAGCTGTTCCGCCCGTTCATCATGAAAAAGCTCGTGGAGGACGGCGTGGCGAACAACATCAAGAGCGCCAAGAAGATGGTCGACAAGCAGCGCACCGAGGTTTGGGACGCGCTCGAAGTCGTCATCAAGGAGCACCCCGTGCTGCTCAACCGCGCGCCCACGCTGCACCGCCTCGGCATCCAGGCGTTCGAGCCCGTGCTGGTGGAAGGCCGCGCGCTGCGGCTGCATCCGCTGGTCTGCACCGCCTTCAACGCCGACTTCGACGGCGACCAGATGGCCATCCATGTGCCCCTGTCCAGCGAAGCGCAGGCGGAGGCCCGCATCCTGATGCTCTCGGCCAACAACCTTCTGCGTCCGCAGGACGGCCAGCCCGTCACCGTGCCCACGCAGGACATGGTCCTCGGCTCCTATTACCTCACCTATACGCGCGACGAGCAGGGCACCGGCAAGTGCTTCTCCACGCCCGAAGAGGCCATCATGGCCTTCAACGAGCATGAGGTCGGCATCCATGCCCCCATCCGTGTGCGCATGACGAAGATCATCGACGGCGAGCGCCGCAGCGAGCTGGTGGACACCACCATCGGCCGCATCATCTTCAACGAGCCCATCCCGCAGGACCTCGGCTTCGTTGACCGCAGCGACCCCGCCAATGCCTTCAAGCAGGAGATCAGCTTCCGCGTGGACAAGAAGCTGCTGGGCAAGATCGTGCAGCGCTGCATCGACCGCCACGGCTTCACCATCGCGTCCGAGGTTCTCGATAAGATCAAAGCCCTCGGCTACAAATACTCCACGCTTGCCGCCATCACCATCGCCATTTCGGATATGGTGGTGCCCGAGGCGAAAAAGCGCATCATCGCGGAGACCGAGTCGGAAAAGCTGCCCTACATCGAAAAGCAGTTCCGCCGCGGCTTCATCACCAACGACGAGCGCTATCGTCTGGTCGTGGCCGAGTGGGAGAAGACCATCAACGCCGTCACGGCCGCCCTGCAGGACAGCATGGACGAGTTCAACCCCATCTACATGATGGCCAACTCCGGCGCCCGTGGCTCCATGAACCAGATCCGCCAGCTGGCCGGTATGCGCGGCCTCGTGGCGAACACCTCCGGTAAGACCATCGAGATCCCCATCAAGGCCAACTACCGCGAGGGTCTGACCGTTCTGGAATACTTCACATCCAGCCGTGGCGCCCGTAAGGGCTTGGCCGATACCGCTCTGCGTACGGCCGACTCCGGTTACCTCACGCGCCGTCTGGTCGACGTCAGCCAGGACGTCATCGTCCGTCAGGATGACTGCGGCACGAACGAGGGCATCGAAGTGTCCGTCATCCTTGACAAGGTCGTGCGCAACCGCGTCGACCCCGACGTGCTCGCGGGCAAATTCGCCCCGGCCGACATCACGGACGAGGCCGGCAACGTGCTCGTGCCGCGCTATAAGGCGTTCAGCCCGGCCGATTGCGAAAAGCTGCTGGCCGCCGGCATCGAGGAAGTCTCCGCCGCTGCCGCTGCGCAGACGTTCGGCGACTCCATCCGCGGCCGCTTCCCGGTCGCGCCGGTGTGCGATCCCGCCACGGGCGAGGTCCTGTTCGACAACGACCACATGTTCGTGCCCGAGGACGCCCGCGTTCTTGAGGACCACGGCATCTTCAAGATCCTTGTGCGCAGTGTGCTCGGCTGCAAGGCCAAGAGCGGCGTTTGCGCCAAGTGCTACGGCATGAACCTTGCCGTCGGCACGCTTGTTAACCCCGGCGAGGCCGTCGGCGTCATCGCGGCGCAGTCCATCGGCGAACCGGGCACCCAGCTTACCATGCGTACCTTCCACACCGGCGGCGCCGCGGGCTCCGACGTTGAGGATATCACGCAGGGTCTTCCCCGTGTTGAGGAACTGTTCGAGGCCCGCCGTCCCAAGCGTATGGCGTTGCTGTCGGAGATCTCCGGCACGGTGTCGCTGGAAGATGCGAAGAAGAATCTCATCTGCGCCATCACGGTCACGAACGAGGCCGAGGGCGAGACGCGCGTGTATCAGGTGCCCTATGCCAACGGCATTCTGGTCATGGATGGCGACCACGTCGATCAGGGTCAGGAGCTGACCCGCGGCGCGCTCAGCCCGCATGACGTGCTGCGCATCCGCGGCGTGGATGATGACCAGTTCGGCCGTCTGGGCGTTCGCAACTACCTCGTGCAGGAAGTGCAGAAGGTCTACCGCCAGCAGGGCGTTGACATCAACAACAAGCACATCGAGGTCATCGTGCGCCAGATGCTGCGCAAGGTGCGCGTGGAGGAAGCGGG
>CAYLSA010000115.1:0-3084 GCA_964386575.1 uncultured Oscillospiraceae bacterium
GGTGTGCAGAAACTTCGTTTCTCGCACAGGCCCGTGTTCTTCTTCCTTTCAAAACCACGACCACTTCGTTGGGTCGTGGTTTTGTTTTTTTCATGCTTCTCTATAGCCCCGGTATAACAGAAGCACGGTGCATTTCCACCTCGTGCTTCGCCCTTTTCGGTGGTCGGGCCAAACTCGCTACCGCATAGGCGCTTCCAAGCCGCGCCTACAGCATACGCTGCAAGGCTTTGACCCGCGCGTCTCCCTCACGCGCCCTCAAACAGCCGACGGGGGTTATCCTGCACCAATGCGAGCAGATCGCGCCTGGAAAGCCCCTCCGCCTCGAGCCGCGGCAGGACGGTATCGTGGACGAAGCAGAAATCCGTGGTCTGCGTTTTGCTTTCCTCCCAATCGTCCCAAAAGGCCAGATACACCGCCGCATCGTGGCTGAGCAGGATGCGGTCGCGATAGCCCTGCGCACAAAGCCACGCGATGTTGGAAACGAGGTTTTCCACGGAATTATCCCGCCCGCAGTAGCCGAAGCGGTCAAAGCCCAGATACGCGCCCGTGGACGCGATGGCCAGCAGATAATCGCGGTCGTTCGTGTCGCCGCTGTGGCCAAGCACGATGCGCTCCGGCGCAACATAGGCGCTCAGCTCCTCAAAGGCCGGGATGCCCATGCCCGCCTTGCTCGCCGTGTGGCAGAAAACGGGCTTGTTCTGCTCCGCCGCCACGCGGCCCGTGGCCCGCAGGAGATTTTTCATCAGCGGCGTGACCCCCGCGGCCTCCACGGCGCATTTCATGATGCCGCAGCCCTCGGCATCGGGATAGAGCATATCGTAAAGCCACTCCTCCCCGCGCGCGGCAAGCCACGGCTCCTCCTGAAAGTAAAAGCCGGAGGAGGCGATGATGTTCATGCCCGTGGCCTCGGCCACATCGTGGATAAGCGGCAGATCGCGGCCGAGGTTGATGGGCGTGCCGTCCACGATGGTCTTCACGCCATGCAGCCGCAGCGGCGCAAAGCAGCGCTTGGCCATTTCAAGGATCGTATCGCGGTCAAAAAAGCGCCCGCCGAAGTTGGCGCGCATCGACCAGTCGGCGCAGGAGATATGCTCATGGATGAGCGTTTGGCCCATGGCCGCCGTGTCCAGCGGACCGAGAATGCTTTGGATTTTCATAATTTTCTCCTAAAATAAATTTCCAAGCCGAAAGAGATCCGGCTTGGAAGATAAGGCACAGCGAAGCGTTCGAGCGCGGTCTGTGCCGATGAGATTTAACCGTTGCCAAACAGTTTGGCGAAAAATTCCGCGATGGAATTGAAAAACGCCGCGACCTTCGCGCCAAAGGAGCTGACCTGCTCCACCGCGTTGCCGAGTTTTTCGACCGTGTCCTGGAAGCCGGAGATACGCTCCTGCAAGTCCGCCACGCTGAGTCCCTGCAGGCTGCGGCACAGGGAGATGATCTTCGCGATCTCCTCGTCCGTGAGCGTGTAGCCATAGGAGGCGGCGATCTTCTCGATCTCGGCGCAAAGCTCATCGTCCGTCATGGTCGCGATCTCATCGAGGATGAGCTTAAGTTCGTTGATGATGGAAAGCGCCGCCGCGCTGTCCGTGGCGTCGGCCAATTCCGCCGTGATGACGAGTTCTTCCGCCGCGGTCTCCTTGTTTGCCGTTTCGAGTTTCTGGCCCGTGATGTCCTCATAGGCCTTATAGATGCCGGTGAGCGCCGCCGTGCCGCTGACGGTGAAGGGCGCCGTCACGACCACCTCGGCGTCCGTGATGCCGGCGGTGAGCATGGCGGCCTGATACATCTCGTTGGTGCACCAGCTGATGTTCGAGCTGCGCACCGCGAGCCCCTTGCCGGACTCGAGGACTTTGATGTAAACGCAGGAGATCGAGCGAGTGCCGATGACGGACTCGTCCACGATGCCCTCGAGATAATCGCGCTCCTCGGCGTTTGTAACGGTGATCTCCGCCACATCGCCGCGGGCGATGCCGAACGCGGAATAGACCGATTCGATCTGCGTTTGCGTAAGATCGGCGCCCACCACGGCGCGTGCCTCGCCCGCATCCACCGCCAGCGCCGGTGCGCCCAGCGCCACCAGCATCACGAGCGACAGAACGAGAGATATGAACTTTTTCATGGGGTATTACTCCTTTCCGAGGCCCTCCGCATAAACCCGGCAAGCCTCCGCCGTTTTCGCACACGCCGACGCATCGTCGCCGCAGGCGAGAACATAGACCTTGATCTTCGGCTCCGTGCCGGACGGGCGCACGATGAAGCTCGTGCCGTCCTCAAGCTCGAAATAGAGCACATTGGAACCGGCGATCTCTGTTTTTCCCACAGGGCCAAGGCCCGGCACGACCACCGTGCCGCCGCTGTAGTCGCGCATCCGCACCACGCGCAGTCCGGCGATGGAAGCAGGCGTATTCGCGCGCAGATCGGCCATCAGCGCCGCCATGCGCTCCGGCCCATCCACGCCCTGCATGAAGATGTTCACGGTGCGCTCGGTGTAGTAGCCGTATTTTTCATACAGCGCCCGCAGCGCGTCCAGCAGCGTCATGCCGAGGCCGTCGTAATACGCGGCCATCTCCGCGATCATCATCGAGGCGGTCACGCCGTCCTTATCGCGGACGTAATCGCCCATCATGTAGCCGTAGCTCTCTTCAAACGCCAGCAGGTATTCGTAAGAACCGTCGCGCTTATATTCCGCGAGCTTTTCGGCCATGAACTTAAAGCCCGTGAATGTCTCGTCGTAATGGATGTTGTTCTGCTCGCAGATACGCCGCGCAAGCCCCGTGGAAACGATGGTGGAGATCATGGCGGGCTTTTGCGGCATGGTACCCGTGCGCGTGCGGGCGCCGATGATATAATCCATCAGCAGCGCGCCCATCTGGTTGCCGGTGATGGTGCGGTATTCGCCGTCCGCATCGCGGGCCATCACGCCCACGCGGTCGCAATCGGGGTCGGTGCCGATGATGAGAGAGGCGTTTTTCTCCTTCGCCAGCGCCACGGCCAGATAAAAGCCCTCCGGATTTTCCGGATTCGGGCTTTCCACCGTGGGGAAATCGCCGTCGATGACCATCTGCTCCGGCACGGGATAGA
>CAYLSA010000116.1:0-3077 GCA_964386575.1 uncultured Oscillospiraceae bacterium
GCTGAGGAGCTTTGGCCTGTGAGAAACATTGCCGTCAAAATCGCATACGATGGCTCCGCCTATCACGGCTGGCAGACCCAGCCCGATCTGCCCACGGTGCAGCAAACGCTCACCCGCGCCGCCAAGGCCGTTTGCGGCGATGTTCACCATGTGATCGGCTGCGGGCGGACGGACGCGGGTGTTCACGCCTTGAACTACTGCGCCAACTTCCGCACCGACTGCGCCATCCCCACCGACCGCGTGCCGCTGGCGCTGAACACCCATCTGCCGATGGACATCGCCGTGCTGGACGCCGTGGACGTGGAAGAGGATTTCAACGCCATCGGCTCGTGCATCCAGAAAGAATACGTTTACACCATTTTAAACTCCCGCATCCCCGACCCGTTTCTCAACAGCCGCGCCTGCTTCCACCCCTATCCGCTGGATGCGGACGTAATGAATGCCGCGGCACAGGGCTTCGTTGGCACGCACGATTTCGCCGCCGTCCGCTCCGTCGGTACGCAGACGAAAACCACCGTTCGCACGGTGAAATGGTGCCGCGCCGAGCGCGAGGGGGCGCTGATCCGCGTGTATGTTTGCGCGGACGGATTCTTGTATAATATGGTGCGCGCCATCGTGGGCACGCTGGTATACGCCTCGCTCGGGAAGATCCGTCCCGAGGAGATCCCCGCTCTGCTCGATACCGGCGACCGCCGTCTCACCGGGCCGACCATGCCGCCGCAGGGGCTATACATGAACCGCGTGTGGTACGGCGGAGCGGCCGGAAAAATGATGGACAAACCGGACCGATAATGCTAAAATATGTTGTTACATAGGTGATACCATGGCTCAAACATCCAAGAGCGACCGGCTGAGCCCGCGCGAGCGCATCCGCGTGGCCGTGGGAGGCGCCGTCGCCATAGCGCTGCTGGTGGGAGCCGCCGCGTGCTGGTATTTCCGCGACACGCTGTTCCCCACCGCCGGAGCCACGCTTTCCGCCGCACAAACCCAGGCCGAGACCGGCTATGATTTCGAGCCCGGCGGCAGCCAGTGCTTCGCCGCCGTGGGAAAGCTTCTCGCCGTGGGGTCGAGCAGCGGCTATGAGCTGCTGTCGCCGGACGGCGCGGCGCTCGTTTCGCAAAGCGCATCCCTGACTGCTCCGGCAGTCGTTTCCTGCGCGGATTACGCCGCGTTTTTCGACTCCGACGGGCAGACGCTCTATTTTGCCGATTCAAGCGGCGAAACCTCGCCATACGACTGCGGCGGCGATATCGTTTCCGTGCGCTGCTCGATGAGCGGCCATCTGGCCGTTGTGTCGCGCGAGGCCGGTTGGCGCGCACTCGTCACCGTACTTGACGGTAGCCACGAAGTCGTGTACCGCTGGTACAGCTCGGAAAGCTATGTTCTCTCCGCCCATGTTTCACCGGACGGACGCCGACTTGCCGTGCTCTGTCCCGGCGAAGGCGGCAGCGAGGTGAAATTCTTCTCGCTGGCAAGCGATAAGCAGCAGGCGGCCTTTTCCGTTTCGGACACCGTTTTGCTCGATCTGTGCTGGCTTTCGGGCGACCGGCTGTGTGCTTTCAGCGCGGAAAACGCCGTGTTCTTCTCGCCCGGCGGCGAATGGGTCGGCGCATATGATTTCGCCGGACGCTTCCTCACCGGATACGATGCGGGCAGCGGCTTCGTGTGCTTTGCACTCAGCCCATACCGCTCCGGCTCCGGTGCCTCGGTCGTCACGGTGGACGCAGGCGGCAAGGAACTTTCCACCACGCAATTCGCCGGGGAGATCCTATCCATCGACGCTTCCGGCAGCGAATTTCTCGTTCTCGATACATCCAGCGCCGTTTTGTGCGCTTCGACCGGCTCCAAACGGGGCACACTGTCCGATGTGAGCGGCTTTAAAAAAGCGCTCATCCGCAACAAGGGCGAAGCACTGCTCGTGGCAGCGGGCTTCGCGGAAGTCTATAAGTTCTAAGGGGGTCACACAATGCACCTGAACATCACCTTGATCATGAGCATCCTGCTGATCGGCATCGTTGTCATCTGTGCATGGCAGGGCTTTAAAAAGGGTATCATCATGGGGATCGTGGAGATCCTCGTCATTCTGCTGTCCGTGTTCGGCGCGCAGCTTCTGGCCGAGGCGTATGCCTACGAGGTCATTCCCGCACTCAAGCCCTTCGTGGCCGGTTATATGGAATCGCGCGTGGAGGCGCAGGCCTATGAGCTGCTCGGCTATGAGCCGGATGAGGAGGGCAACTACAACGTGACCTACTCGCTGCACGATCTGCTCGATGCCAACCCCGACATCGTCCACTCCGTCTATCAGCAGAGCTACCGCGGTCTCGGCATCGCGGACGCCGCGGCGGAAAAGATGGCCGTGAAGGCCGATGACTACCGCGAGGAGAACAACAGCACCGTGGTGGATGCTGCCGTGTATGTGTTCTGCCAAACGGCCACATGGGTACTGGCCTTTGCGCTGGCGTTCCTGCTTTTGTTCGTGGTTCTCACGGTCATTGTGAATCTGCCGAATCTGTCGCTGCGCATCCCGTTCGTGGGTCTTATAAACGACCTCGGCGGTCTCGGTCTCGGCATCGTGACGGGTTATCTGTTCTGCTCGCTGATCTTGTGGTTCTGCCAGTATCTCGGCGTTGTTTTGCCGCAGGACGCGCTGCGCAGCTCCAATGCCGCGGCGTATTTCATGGACATGAACCTCATCAGCCAGTTCATAAACTTCTAACACCCCATCCCAAAGGAGTTTTTCATGCAGCCTACCATCTGTGCCCGCTGTAAAAAGAATATGGCGGTCATCTTCATCACAAAAATCGAAAACGGCCAATCCATCAACGAGGGCCTTTGCCTCAAGTGCGCCCGCGAGCTGCACATCAAGCCCGTGGACGATATCATCGCCAAGATGGGCCTGTCCGACGAGGAGCTGGACGGCTTGGAGGGCGAAATGATGAGCGCGCTCGGCGGTGCGGAGGGCATCGAGAGCCTCATGGGCATCGAACCGTCCGACTCGGACGACGACGACCAGGGCAAAACGGCCACCTTCCCCTTCCTCAGCCGTCTGTTCGGCGGCCCGCAGGGGCAAAACCAAA
>CAYLSA010000117.1:0-3046 GCA_964386575.1 uncultured Oscillospiraceae bacterium
GAGGAGGGCAGCCGCTCCAAAGAGCGCTATTTCTCCCCGCGCGACAGCCGCAACGACTGGGATCTCGACGATCAGCCGCCCGAATTCTGGAACCAGTTCAAAACCGACTTCGCCCCCGGCACCCATGTGCGCATCCATCCGCTGCTGGACTGGACGGAGCTGAATGTTTGGGAATACATCGAGCGCGAGAACATCCCCACCGTGAGCCTTTACTACGATCAGGGCGACGGCACGCGCTACCGCTCGCTCGGCTGCGCGCCGTGCACCGGCCCCATCCACTCCACCAGCAAAAATCCGCACGACATCATCGAAGAACTGCGTGCCGGTCAGCTTGCCAACATTGCCGAGCGCTCCGGCCGTGCGCAGGACGCCGAGGATGGCGGCGGGCTTGAAACTCTCAGAAGGAACGGGTATATGTGATGGACAAGGAACTGCTCAATATCGTAACGGTCGGACACGTTGATCACGGCAAATCCACCGTTGTGGGCCGCATGCTGGCCGATGCAGGCGCTCTGCCGCAGGGCAAATTGGAGGCGATACGCGAAAACTGCCGCCGCAACTCCAAGCCCTTTGAATACGCTTTTCTGCTTGACGCGCTGAAAAACGAACAGGCGCAGGGCATCACCATCGACACGGCCCGCTGCTTCTTCAAAACCGAAAAGCGCGACTACATCATCATCGACGCCCCCGGCCACATCGAATTTCTCAAAAACATGGTCACCGGCGCTTCCCGCGCGGAGGCCGCCCTCATGGTCATCGACGCGGCCCGCGGCGTGGAGGAAAACACCCGCCGCCACGGCTACTTCCTGTCCATGCTGGGCATCCGTCAGGTCGCCGTGCTGGTGAACAAGATGGATCTTGTGGGCTATGACCGCGCCGTGTTTGAATCCATCCGGGAGGAATTTCTCGCTTTCCTCGGCCAGATCGGCATCACGCCCACATCCTTCATCCCCGTCAGCGGTATGCAGGGCGACAACATCGTGACCCCCTCGGCCAATATGCCGTGGTACACGGGGCTCACCATGCTTGCGCAGATGGACGCGTTCACGCCGCTGCCCTCGCCGGAGAATCAGAGCTTCCGTATGCCCGTGCAGGGCGTGTATAAATTCACGGAGAACAACGACGCCCGCCGCATCATCGCCGGAACGGTCGAGTCCGGCACGCTGCGCGCCGGGGATGAGATCGTGTTCTACCCCTCCGGCAAGCGCACCGCCGTGAAATCGCTGGAAGAATTCAGCGCCCCCACGCCGCAGTCGTTCGGCCCCGGCAAGGCCGCCGGCTTCACCATGACGGAGGAGATCTTCGTCCGCCGCGGCGAGATCGCCTGCCGTCAGGGCGAAACGCCGCCGTGCGTTGGCGTGAAGCTGCGGGCCAACGTTTTCTGGCTGGGCCGCGAAAGCTTCGCGCCCGACCGCAGCTATTTCTTCAAATGCGGCACGGCCCATGTGGCCATGCGCCTTGAGAAGATCACCCGCGTGATCAACGCTTCCAGCCTCGACTGCGAGGAACACACGGAGTGCCGAAAAAACGAAGTCTGCGAGTGCATTTTGCGCCTCGATGCGCCCACGGCGTTCGATCTGGCGGGAACGCTCGATTCCACCAGCCGCTTCGTCATCGTTGATGGCTACGAGATCGCCGGCGGCGGCATCATCACCGAAGCCCTCGCGGACGAGGAATACGACAAGCGCAACATCCGCTGGTCGGCCGATGCCATGACCGCCGCCGAGCGGCAGAAGCTGCTGGGCACGAAGGGCCTTGTGGTCTGGATGACGGGGCTTTCCGGCTCCGGCAAGACCACCATCGCCCAGGAGGCGGAGCGCCGTCTGGCTTCCATGCACATTCCGGCCTATATCCTCGATGGCGACAAGCTGCGCCGCGGGCTCAACGCCGATCTCGGCTTCACGGATGACGACCGCCGCGAGAATATGCGCCGCGTGGCGCAGGTGGCCAACCTCATGCGCGATGCCGGTGTGGTCGTGCTCACCACGCTCATCTCCCCGTTTGCCGCCTCCCGCGATGCCGCGCGCGCGATCTGCGGCGAGGATTTCATCGAAGTTTACGTCAAAGCCGGTGTGGACGCCTGCGCCGGACGCGACCCCAAGGGTCTTTACGAAAAGGCCAAGGCCGGCCAGATCGCCCACTTCACGGGCATCTCCTCGCCCTATGAGGCGCCGGAAAAGCCGGAGCTGACGCTCGACACCGAGCGGCTGGACGAGGAAGCGTGCGTGAACGCGCTGTTGGAGTATATCCACAGCCGCCTGGAGGATAAAGCGCTATGACCATCGGCGGCATCAGCCTGTCCCTGCTTCTGCTTTACGCACTCATCGGCTTCATCGCCCAGTGCATCGACGGGATGCTCGGCATGGCCGGAGGCGTGATCTGCCGCACCTGCCTGCGCAGCATCACCAAGGCCCCCACGGCCATGGCCAGTGCCGTGGTCCACTGCACGAAGCTTTTCACCTGCTTCGTTTCCGGTCTGAGCCATCTTACGCTGAAAAACGTTTTCTCCGACTGGCTGTGGCGGCTCATCATCCCCGGCGTGCTCGGCGGCGTTTTGGGCGCGTGGCTCGTGACGGGCGTGGGCGATGTACTGGAACCATTCGTGGACAGCTATCTCATCGTCATGGGCATCGTCATCCTGCTCAAAGCGCTCGACCGCAAGCGGAAGAATAACGTTCGCCGCGCGCGCAAGCGTCTTTGGCCGCTGGGCTTTGCCGGAGGCTTTCTGGATGCCTGCGGCGGCGGCGGATGGGGCCCGGTCGTGACCTCCACGCTTTTGGCCGGCGATCAGGACGTGCAGAAAACCATCGGCACCGTGAACACGGCCGAGTTCGTCGTGACGCTCGCGGAAACCACCACCTTCGTCATACTGCTGCACGACATGATCTCCTTCTGGCCCATCATCGTGGCCGTGGCGCTGGGCGGTCTGGTGGCCGCGCCGTTTGCCGCATGGCTTTGCAAAAAGATCCCGCCCAAGCCCCTCATGGGCTGCGTTGGCGTGATGGTCATGGGGCTGAACATCTACAATCTCATCCACTGGCTGATC
>CAYLSA010000118.1:0-2974 GCA_964386575.1 uncultured Oscillospiraceae bacterium
AGCTGCACGGCGGCAGCTATACGCTCATCCCCGACCAGATCGAGGCCGGCACCTATATGGCCGCCGTGGCTGCGGCGGGCGGGGCCGTGAAGGTTTGCAGCGTGATCCCCAAGCACCTCGACTGCATCTCCGCCAAGCTGCGCGAAATGGGCGTTCAGGTGGATGAGGGCGATGATTACGTTCTCGTTCGCCGCACGCGTCCGCTGTGCCATACCGATGTGAAGACTATGCCGTATCCCGGCTTCCCGACCGATATGCAGCCGCAGATCACCACCGTTCTGGCCTGCGCCAAGGGCACGAGCGTCGTGACCGAGGGCGTGTATGACGGCAACCGCTTTAAGTATATTGCGGAGCTTATCAAAATGGGTGCGAACATCCGCGTGGATGGCCGCGTGGCCATCGTGGAGGGCGTGGAAAAGCTCAGCGGCGCGCGGGTGCGGGCGCACGATCTGCGCGCGGGCGCGGCCATGGTGATCGCGGGCCTCGCGGCCGAGGGCGAAACGCAGGTGGAGGATATCCGCTTCATCGAGCGCGGCTACGAAAGCTTCGTGGCGAAGCTGTCCGCTCTGGGTGCGGACATCGCGTGCGTCCCCATTGAGGAAAACGAGCCGGAAACGGCGCAGAACGCCGGCTGATGCGGCTGAGCATCTTTGCCAGCGGCTCCGGCGGAAACTGCGCGCTTTTGAGCGCGGGGCCGTGCCGGCTGCTGATCGATGCGGGCATCTCCGCCCGTGCCATCCGGCAGGCTCTGGCCGACGCGGGCACGCAGGTTTCGGAGCTTAGCGGCATTCTTATAACACATGAACATACTGACCACGTCTCGGGTTTGAAAGTGCTGCTCAAGCACGACCCGGTTCCGGTCTACGCCCCCGGGACGGTGGCCTCGCATATAAGCTGGGCCTATCCCGGGGTCGAAGCATTTTTGCACCGCGTGCAGCCGGAGCAGCCGTTTGAGCTGGCGGGCGCGCGCATCGTGTGCTTTCCCACGCCGCACGACACGCCGCAAAGCGTGGGCTGGCGCATCGAATCGCCGGAGGGCACGCTGGCCTATGCCACCGATACCGGCCACGTCACGGCCGCGATGCGGCAGTATCTGCGCGGCGCGGACGCCGCCGTGATCGAGGCCAATCATGACGAGATCATGCTGTGCGAAGGGCCGTATCCCGTGTATCTCAAGCGGCGCATTTTGTCGGAAAACGGCCATCTTTCAAATGCCGCGTGCGCCGGTTTGGCGCGCGAGCTTTCCGATTCGGGCGTGAAAACGCTGGTGCTGGCGCATTTGAGCCGGGAAAACAACACCCCTGCCAAGGCGCGGGAGACCGTGGCGGCGGCGCTTGCGGGAACGGATACAACGCTGTTTGTCGCGCCGGAGCGGGCGCGGCTGGATGTGGAGGTGCGGCCATGCTTCGTATAAGCGTGATCTGCCAGGGGAAGCTGAAAGAGAAATACTACGCCGATGCCTGCGCGGAGTATTTAAAGCGCCTGGGCGCCTATGCCGCGGCGGAGGTCATCGAGATCGCCGAGGATGCGGACGTTTCCGCCAAGATACCCAAGGGCGCGTATGTGATCGCCATGGCCATCGAGGGCGAGAAGCTTTCGAGCGAGCAGCTCGCGGCGCGGCTTGAAAAGCTGGCGCTTGGCGGCAGCAGTCGCCTGTGCTTTCTTATCGGCGGCAGCGAGGGCTTGACCGAACAGGTCAAGCGGCAGGCGGATATGCGCCTGTCCATGTCGGACATGACCTTCCCGCATCATCTGGCGCGGGTGATGGTTTTGGAGCAGATCTATCGGGCGTTCACGATAAACGCCGGAACAAAATACCACAAATAAGATCGGAGCGTGCAGAGCGATGAGTGACTGGGCACTTCATGAATACGGAGCGGTTTGGGAAAGCTGGCCCCGCGACGAAAAAGGGGAAACGGTGCGTCCGGCACTGCTGGCAACGTGCTCGCCGCTGGATATGCAGGCGGAAATGCTGCAAAGCATGCTGCGCGCCTATGGCATTGCCAGCATTCGGGTCGCGCCCGGTGACGGGCAGTTCGGCGAGCTGATCCTCGGCATGAGCGGCACGGGCGTGGATATCTTCGTGCCGGAGACCATGCTTGAGGATGCAAAAGCACTTCTGGAGGCGGAAAACGATGAAGATCAGTCCCTGGATGAATGAATACACCCGCTGGCTCGACAGCCCTGCGCTGTCCGAGGACGAGTGGAAGGAGCTTGACGCCATCCGCGGCGATGAGGAGCAGATCCGCAGCCGCTTCCGCGGGCCGCTGGAGTTTGGCACGGCGGGACTGCGCGGCATCATGGGCGCGGGCATCGGCCGGATGAACATCCATGTTATCCGCTGGGCCACGCAGGCGTTTGCGCAGCTGATCGTGCGCGAGGGCGATGAGGCCCGCCGCCGTGGTGTCTGCATCGATTACGATTGCCGCAACCATGGCGAGGAATTTGCACGCGAGGCGGCGTGTGTCTGCGCGGCGAACGGCGTTCATGTGCGCCTGTTTGATGCCCTGCGCCCCACGCCGGAGCTGTCGTTTGCCGTTTTGCATTACGGCGCGACCGCCGGCATCAACGTCACGGCCAGCCACAATCCCAAGGAATATAACGGCTACAAGGTCTATTGGTCCGATGGCGCGCAGCTTCCGCCGCAGCACGCGGCGGCCGTGGCCCAGACCATGAGCGAGATCGATCTGTTTAACGACGTGAAAACCATGGACTTTGACGCGGCCTGCGAAAAGGGACTCATCGAACTCATCGGCGAGCAGACCGACCGCGCGTTCATGGCGAAGGTCATGGCCCAGAGCATCGATAAGGCCGCACCGCTCGCGGCAGCGAAACGCCTGAGCATTGTGTTCACGCCGTTTCACGGCTGCGGCTATAAGCTGGTGCCCGAGGCGCTGCGCCGCATGGGGCTTACAAACGTCTATCCCGTGCCGGAGCAGATGGTCATCGACGGCGATTTCCCCACGGTGGAAAG
>CAYLSA010000119.1:0-2957 GCA_964386575.1 uncultured Oscillospiraceae bacterium
CGCAGCTCATCGCGGAATTTCGGGTGTGCGATGGCGATGAGCGCCTCGGCCCGTTCCGGCACACTGCGGCCTTTGAGTTCGGCTACGCCGTATTCGGTGATGACCGTGTCCACATAGTTGCGCGGCACGGTGACCGCCGCGCCGTAAGTGAGCGCGGGTTTGATCTTGGAAAGCGTGCCGTGCTTGGCCGTGGAGGTAAAGGCCATGATGCCGCGGCCACCGCGCGAACGCAGAGCGCCCAGCGCAAAATCCGCCGCACCGCCCGTTCCACTGTATTGTTCGGGGCCGATGGTCTCCGAACACACCTGACCGAGCAGATCGATCTCGATGCAGGTATTGATGCTTTTCATATTATCCTGCCGGGCGATGACGAACGGATCGTTCGTATACGAGCATGGTGCGATGCGGAACGCGCTTATATCGCTGA
Source organism: uncultured Oscillospiraceae bacterium (assembly GCA_964386575.1). Lineage (GTDB taxonomy): Bacteria > Bacillota > Clostridia > Oscillospirales > Oscillospiraceae > CAJOIG01. The sequence goes on from CAYLSA010000119.1 coordinate 428, forward strand.
GCGCATCGTAAAGCGCCATATCGCCCAGCGCGAAAGCCGCCAGATGCTCGCCGGGATCGACGGTTTTGTATTTGCCGGTGATGACGCCCTTTTTCACAAGCTCGGCCATGGCAGGCGTGAACATCTCGCTGTGCAGACCCAGATCGTTCTTCTCCGACAGCTTCACCGCCACGGCATCCGGCAGATGGCCGATGCCAAGCTGGATGGTGTCACCGTCGTGGATGAGCGAGGCGATGTTGCTGCCGATTTGAAGCTCCACCTCGCTTGGTGCAGTGCTTGGCAGCAGCGGCAGGGTCTTGGGCGCGGTATAGATCACATCCGCCTGCTTCACGTTGATCTCCACGCCGCCGCGGATGCGCCGAAAATTCGGATTGACCTCCAGGATCACCGTTTTCGCGCACGCGAGCATTTCCCGCTCGAACATCTGGCAATAGGGTATCTGGAAGTTGCCATTCTCATCCATGGGCGTGACAGCCGCCACGAAGATGTTGTTCGGCGAGACCTCCGTGCGAAAGCGGCCGAAGGTACTCAGATCGCTCGGAAGATAGGCCGAAAGGCCCAGCGCATGGGACGAGCGCAGTGGCTCTGAAAACAGATGGCTGAGCGTGAACACATGGCCGCGCATCGTGGGGTCCTGCATGAACGGATACACATGGCTGCGGCTTTTGACCACCGTGACATCCTCAAGGTTGATCGCCACCTCATGCAGGCGGCCGAAAAATTCGCGCGGTTCCGCCACCACGCCGGATGCCGCGATGATGTCCCCGCTTTTCACCAGCGCCAGCGCCTGTTCCACCGAACCGAGGCGCGACGCGTATTCTTTTTCCCAATCGGTCATATTCTGTCCTTTCTGCCTGACCGCTTTGCAGGCTCTGTCTTTGCATAACTTTTGGATTATAGCATATCGTCCCGCGTCCTGCCAGTGCAATTTCTGCATGGACTTTTGCCGGACGTGCTCATATCGCCGCGCGCGGCTTCATAGGCTGTACCAAAACCGATACGGAGGTATGTCCTGTGGTACGATTTGACTTGATACTAAGGAGGCACCGGCGGCTGTTCGGCGGCGCGGCGCTGGCATTGGCGGCGGCGGCGATCTTATGGGCCGTGACCAGTCCCGCCATCGTGGGCGTGGCGGCGGCGACGCGGGAGCTGCCCATCTACAGCGTAAGCCGCGACAATAAGGCCGTGGCTCTCAGCTTCGACGCCGCCTGGGGCAACGAGGACACCGAGCTTCTCATCAATACGCTTGACCGCTACGGCGTGAAGGCCACGTTTTTCCTCGTGGGAATGTGGGCGGACAAATATCCCGAAAGCGTGCAGCAGCTATACGATGCGGGCATGGAGCTTGGAAACCACTCCGACGATCATCCGCACATGGCAAAACTGAGCGATGCGGACATCGCCGACCAGATCACGCGCTGCAACGCCAAGATCGAAGCCATCACCGGCGAAGCGCCCACGCTGTTTCGCTGTCCCTATGGCGAGTATGACGACGATGTGATCGCCACGGTGAACTCTCTCGGGATGCACGCGATCCAATGGAACGTGGACAGTTTGGACTGGAAGGATCTCAGCGCGGATGAGATATATAACCGCGTCACGCAAAAAGTCGTTCCGGGCTCCATCATCCTGTTCCACAACGCCGCCAAGCACACGCCGGAGGCGCTGCCGGGCATCATCGAATACCTGCTCAGCGAGGGCTATGCCATCGTTCCGGTGTCGGAGCTTTTGCTCAAGGGCGAGTACTCCATCGATAACACCGGCATGATGTGCCCAGCCGGCAAGGCATAAGAAAAGGCCGCAGGGGTTTTGGCTCCTGCGGCTTTGGTATGTTCGATCATCATCCGTTTCGATAGCGCACCCATTCCTCCGGCGTGTTCAGATTGAGAAACAGGCTTTCGTCCTCCGGCGCAAGGCGCAGCACATCCACCCGCTCAAGCAGCGCGCGCATGGCGTTTTGGCCGGTTTGCAGGCCATCTTCCGCCGCGTTCAGGCACGCGCGGCCATAAAGCCCGAACAGCGGCTCCACGCCATAGATGCAGGCGTCATGCCCTTCAATGTTGTCGCGCAGGCGTTCCGCCGCTTCGGCGGTGGCATTTGGCATATCCGTGGCCACAAGCAGCGCATAGGCGGCGTTCGTGTTCCGAAAGGCGGACACAAGGCCATTGAGCGGCCCCTGTCCCGGATAGGCATCCGGCAGCTCTCCAAAGCGCCCCACCGGAAAGCGCCCGGCGCGGTCAACGGAAAAATACACCGGCGCAAATGCAGCCATCCGCCGGGCCAACCGAAGGCTCATTGCCTCGCCATCGAGCGCGAGCAGCGCCTTGTCCGCGCCCATGCGGCGGCTTTTCCCGCCCGTTAAGATCACACAAATACAATCGTTTCTCATGTTTGTATTTTAACACGCCCTGTGGTAAAATCAAGCCATGAGTAAGCTCGATGAAAATGTTCAATACATCAAGGGCGTCGGCGAAAAGAAGGCAAAGCTTCTGGAAAAGCTCGGCGTTCATACCGTGCGCGATCTGGTGAG
>CAYLSA010000120.1:0-2954 GCA_964386575.1 uncultured Oscillospiraceae bacterium
TTGGCACGAATGCGGCGCTGTTCACGCTCGGGCGCGAGGCGGTGTCCGGTTGGCCGAACTATGCCTACATGGTGTTCAGCGCGTCCGACGCGCAGGCGGCGGAATATATCAAGGCGAACACCGCGCCCGACGCCGTGTTTTTAACCGATGACAACCACAATAACGCCGTGGCCGCGCTCACGGGGCGCAACATCGTTTGCGGCAGTGCGTCGTATCTTTACTACCACGGCCTTGACTATACCGGCGCGCAGGCAGATGCCGAAGCTATGCTCACCGACCCCGCCGCCTTTGAGGCCCTGCGCGGGCAATACGGCATAAGCTATGTGTATTTCGGCCCGTCCGAGCGGGCCATGGAGGGCAACGTCCTCGACTACCTGAGCGCAAATTACCCGGCCGTATTTGTCAGCGACGACGCGAGCGTGACGGTGTTCGATGTGCGATGAAAATCAAAAGAGATGCGGCCATACGGTCGCATCTCTTTGCATATGTTTTTTCAAAACGGCGAGCGGTGGCGCTCGGCGCGGCGGTCGTAGCGCTCCGGTTCGGCGAGGATCTGGCGCAGGAAGCTGTCCGCCAGATCCGGCCACGCGCCTGCGCGCTCATGCTTTCCAAGGCCGTAGGCGTGGCCGCCGCAGCCGAACAGATGAAGCTCATAGGCAATGCCGGCACTCTCGAGCGCCTCGGCCAGATCGATACTCTGCTGCACGGGAACCATGGGGTCGGTGACGCTGTGGAAGATGAAGCACGGCGGCGTTTGCGCGCCGACATGATAACGCGCGCTCCATCGGCGCAGATCGGCCTCGCCGGGCGTGACGCCATCGCCAAAGATGGCCGGGGCCATCATGCCTACGCTGTCAAGTTCCACGGCGGGATAGCCCAGCACACAGGCGTCCGGCTTTAAGATGGCCGCGTCGGCATAGCCCGCGCATACGTCCTCGCCGTTCCAAAGATTCATGTAGTTTGCCGCCAGATGCGCACCGGCGGAAAAGCCCATCAGGATCACGCGCCCGTCGCAGCCGAGCGCGTCCGCGTTTTCGCGGATATAGGCCACGGCGGCGGCCAGCTCGCGCAGCGGCTCGGGGAAGAGCGTGTGGCGATTGGGCTCGCCTACGTCGCAGTGTTCGAAATCCGGCCAGCGCGTGGAGTAATACAAAACAAAACTGCGCCAGCCCAGCGCGGCGAAATGCTTCGCCACGGGTGTACCCTCGCGCGGGGCGATGGCGGCGTACCCCCCGCCGGGCAGGATGACGACGGCGGGCTGCTTCTCCTCGCCGGCGGCGTCAAAGCGCGTCAGGCGAACGGTCGGATCGGCCGGCCAGCGAAAATCGGTCAAATGCTCCATGTGATGCGCTCCCTTCAGTTTGCCGCACCGTCAAAGGCCACGACATTCGTCTCCTGCGGCGCTTCCATCGCCGCTTGCAGCGCGGTCTGATACGCCGCGTCCATCGCGTCAAAATTCGCGTACCCGCGCCGGTCGGGAAGCTCGGTCAGCTCTATAAGCTTTTCCGCGATGACCGGCGTGAACACCGCCGCGCCGAAGGTGTTGACGTGGCGGAAGTCGGACATATGCTCGGCGTATTCAAAATCCGGCCACTCGTCCGTAAGGTTCAGATCGTAAAACGGCAGGCCGTATTCATCCGCAAGAGCCTGTGCGGCGTTGTGCATCCCGGCGGAAAAGCCAACGTCCGGTGTGATGATGAGCACCAGTGCGATGCCCTCCTCGCGGCAGAGATCGCACAGCGCGCTAAACGCGGCCATGTCCTCGGGCTTGATGGCCTCCGGTTCGGCAGCGGCGGCATCGGCGCGGGTGTAGCCGGTGAAGTCCATGCCGCGCTTTTTCGTTTCGATCAAAAAGCCGCGGTAGGCATCGGAGCGGTCGCCGGTGAAGTCCACCTGCTCAAGCTCCGTGTAGCGGCCGTGATACTGCACGAGCGGCAGCAGATAGCTCAGGAAATTCATGTCGGGATTGATCTGCTTGTAGGTTTTCAGCGCGTCCCATTTCGGGCCGGACAGGCGCATATAGTCAAGGCTTTTGCGGTAATTTACCTCGTTTGCCTCCAAAAACAGCTCCTGCACGTCCAGCACCACGGCCTGAATGTCCTGATACTTCAGCGCCTCGCGCAACCATGTGTACGAGCCGAGCATGGGCTGCGCCTCCGTGCCGCAGCAGTAGGCGGAGATGCCGTATTGCTCATACATGAGATTCGGGTCAAGACCGCTCACGATGTGGCTGGAGCCAAGCAGCAGAACGTCCACGCTGTTTTTGGGCATTTGATAAAATCCGCGTGCGTTCGTGCCGCTGCGGAATTCCACGTCCCATTTCGGCGTGACCACAAAGCTGGCCAGCGCGATGAACAGCGCCGCGACCAGAGCAAAGCATAGAAGACGGATGGGTGTTTTATCGGTTCGGCGCTCCATAGGGCGGCCTCCTTAAAAACGAAAATACAACGAATCATTTTACCACACGCGCCGAAAATTGACAAGACGCGGAAAACCCGTCCTCTCGCATCGGAGAGGACGGGAAGAAGCCGCTCGATTCAGTTTGCGCAAGGGGCGGCGCCGTTGAGATTCTGCATGGCGGCGCGGTAGTCCTCGGCGGCATCGATGCTGTCGGGCGGGAAGAATTCCTCCACCGGGAAGCGGATGCGCGAGAAGAGGCTGCACGGGTCTTCCTCGCTGCCGCCGGGACAGTCCTTGTCGGGGAAGCAGTAGTCGTGTACGGGCACGACCAGTTGGCTGTCGCGCTCGAGGCGGATGATGGAAAACTGTCCGAGCGTGCAAAGCAGCGTGCGCGAGCCGTCGGACAGCACCAGATCGCCGAAGTAACTCAAAATGCTTTCCGGAACCTGACTGATGTCGGCGGTGATGCCGCCGGGGCAGGAATCCACCAGCTTCATGCTCAAAACCAGCGGATCGACCGTTTCCACCACGGCGATGGGCTGCTGGGCGGCGGT
>CAYLSA010000121.1:0-2876 GCA_964386575.1 uncultured Oscillospiraceae bacterium
CCGGTCGGCATCGGCCGTCTGGAGCGCTTCGTGGCGGATTACCACATGAACCATGGCCATGCCGACGGCGCTCCCGCCGTTCCCGAATCCAATGGCCACAAGGTCGCGGTCGTGGGCTCCGGCCCTGCCGGTTTGACCTGCGCGGGCGATCTGGCGCGCAAGGGCTATGACGTCACCATCTACGAGGCCTTCCACAAGGCCGGCGGCGTTCTGGTCTATGGCATCCCCGAGTTCCGTCTGCCCAAGGCTATCGTGGCCAAGGAAATCCAGAAGCTCGAGCACTTCGGCGTGAAGATCGTCACGGACGCCGTGATCGGCCGCGCCGAGAGCATCGACGAGCTGTTTGAGCAGGGCTTTGAGGCCGTTTTCATCGGCTCCGGCGCCGGTCTGCCGCAGTTCCTTAACATCCCCGGCGAGAACCTGCTGGGTGTGTTCTCCGCCAACGAGATCCTCACCCGTACCAACCTGATGAAGGCGTATCTGCCCGAGTACGACACGCCCATCAAGCTTGGCAAGCGCGTCGCCGTGGTCGGCGGCGGCAACGTGGCCATGGACGCCTGCCGTACGGCCAAGCGTCTCGGCGCGGAGGAAGTTTACATCATCTACCGCCGCGGCAAGGAAGAACTGCCCGCCCGTAAGGAAGAGGTCGAGCACGCCGAGGCCGAGGAGATCATCTTCAAGCTCCTCAATAACCCTGTTGCCATCGAGGGCGACGAGGGCGGCCATGTCACCGGCATCAAGGTCGTGAAGATGGAGCTCGGCGAGGCCGATGCCAGCGGCCGCCGCAAACCCGTTGAGGTTCCCGGCAGCGAGTATGTCATCCCCGTCGATTCCGTCATCATCGCCATCGGCACCACGCCGAACCCGCTCATCCTTTCCACCACTCCGGGTCTGGCTGCCACGAAGAAGGGCGGCATCGAAGCCGACGAGAAGGGCGCCACCTCCCGTCCCGGCGTGTTTGCCGGCGGCGACGCCGTCACGGGCGCTGCCACCGTCATCAAGGCCATGGGCGCCGGTAAGGTCGCTGCGGCCGGTATCGTGGAGTACCTGTCCAATAAGTAATCCTTTTCCCAACATAAAAACAGCATCCAGCCGATTGGTTGGATGCTGTTTTATTTATCTCATTTTTCGTTTCAGGAGGATCTTCACTACCACGGCGATACCAATGACCACGCCGCTGATCGCCGCGTTGAGCAGTATTCCGGTGTACCACGGCGCGGAGTATGAAAAAAAGATCCCCGGGTGTTTGCGGTAGGCAACATACTGTGCGAGGGCGCGCCCCACGAATTGGCCGCCGATGCAGCCGATGAGTATGTTCAGGGATTGATTTGCTTTATTCTTCATCGCTCGTTTCTTTTATAGATCGACCAGAGCCCACGCATGGCGAGGTCTTTATCGACCACGATACCCTTGCGGCGGCAGTGGGGGATCACTTCACTGGCCCATTCGCCTGTGGCGACCACGTGCGCCGTTTCGCCGAGTTCTTCGTCGATGCCCATCAGAAGCCCATCCAGCATGGCGGCTGTGCCGTAGATCACGCCGCCCTTCATGGAATCGGCGGTGTTTTTGGCGATCACACGGCCAGGTGCTTTCGGTGCCACGGAATACAGCAGTGAGGCCCCGCGCGACAGCGCGATCTGCGAAGCCATCACACCAGCCGCGATCACGCCGCCGATGTAGCTTCCGTGCTTGTCCAAAACGCCGATGGCCACAGCGGTATCCATGTTCACCGTGACACAGGGCAGGGGATAGCGCTCCAGCGCGGAAACGGCAGCCGCCACAAAATCCCCCGCCAGTTCCCCCGGCTCGTCGATGCGGATATTCAATCCGGTTTTCAGTCCCCGGCCGACCACCAGCGCGCGCTTGCCCGTGAGCTTTTCCGCCGCGTTTTTCAAAACTGCCGTCAGCTCCGGCACAACGCTTGAGATGATGCAGCCGTCCATTTCCCGCAGCTCCACGCTGTGGTGCTTGGCCATCAGATCCATCAAAACGGCGTATTCGTCCGCCGTGCGCGTTTTCACGGAGGACATACGGCTGGTATGCAGCAGTGCACCGTCTTCCATGAAGCCCACGTCCACATGGTTGTTCGATATATCGATCGCAAGTATCATAATTCAAAATCACTTCCCACTATCAGATTATCAAATCCGCGCGTATATGTCAAAGTATACTTGCAAGTGGAAGCGCTTTGTGCTAAAATTTAAACATCAAAAATTCTTTTTTTGAAAGGAAGCATAAAACCATGGCTAAGTACAGAATCCAGAGAAAAAAGGACACCGAGGGCAGCACCGTTTATTCCTACACCGCTCCCGGCCACTATGACTGCGAGCCCACCCGTCTGCACGACGTTTCCGGCGGCGGCGCCAACGATGTCGAAGGCGGCAAGATGATCATGGGCATCACTTACTTCCAGCCGGGCGGCCGCACCGATTTCGGCGCCAACCCCCTGGAGTCCATCTACTACATCCTCGAGGGCGAGATGACCCTGAAGACCGAGGAAGAAGAGACCGTCCTGCACGCCGGTGACTCCTTCCGTTGCGTCGGCGGCGTTGTGAAGTCCGTCACCAACACCGGCTCTGACGTTTGCCAGATGCTCGTTTGCCTGCTGCCGCCCCAGGGCTGATAAGCAAAACGTAGACTAAAAAATAAAAACCAACTGCGCACACGAGCGCCGGAGTTACGCCTCCGGTGCTCGTTTCTATTATGCGATAAACCGCCCGTGTTCCGGCGGCTGCCAATGCGGCGGAGAGGAATACATGGATAAAGCGCCCGATGTGAAAGCGAAACGCCGTGACCCGCGCCAGACGCCACAGGCTTACGGCGAAGTTGAACGCCTCCGTGAAGCAGATCACAAACACATACGCCGCAATGCCGCC
>CAYLSA010000122.1:0-2873 GCA_964386575.1 uncultured Oscillospiraceae bacterium
GTGCTTGATTTTTCACAGGGCTTGTAATATACTGAAACAGAGTGTGTTTCACTTTGTTCAATAATCGCCCCGAGGGGCCTGAAAAAAATGGAGGTTATCACCAATGAAAGACATCTATCTGGTTAGCTGCTGCCGTACCGCTATCGGCAAATTCCAGGGCAGTCTTGCCAACACGCCCGCTTCCGATTTGGGTGCTGTGGTCGTGAAGGAAGCTCTCAAGCGCGGCAACGTTCCTGCCGACGCCGTGGATGAACTGATGTTCGGCTGCATCCTGACCGCCGGTCAGGGCCAGAACCCCGCCCGTCAGGTCGGCATCAAGGCCGGTCTGCCCTTCTCCGTTCCCGCCTACACCGTGGGCATGGTCTGCGGCTCCGGCATGAAGTCCGTGATCGAGGCGGCCCGCGCCATCAGCGCCGGCGATGCCGACATCGTTGTGGCCGGCGGCTGCGAGAACATGACCGCTGCTCCCTATTCCGTCCCCACCGCCCGCGGCGGCGCCCGTATGTTCAACACCACCATGGTCGACACCATGGTCAACGACGGCCTGTGGGATGCCTACAACAACTACCACATGGGCACCACCGCCGAGAACATCTGCGACATCTGGGGCATCACCCGCGATGAGCTGGACGCTTTCGCTCTTTCCAGCCAGCAGAAGACCGCCGCGGCCCAGGCTGCCGGCAAGTTCGACGACGAGATCGTCCCCGTGATGATCAAGAAGAAAAAAGAGATGGTCGAGTTCAAGGTCGACGAGTTCCCCAAGAACGACACCACCGCCGAGTCCCTTGCCAAGCTGCGCGGCGCTTTCCCCGTGAGCAAGGACAACACCCCCGACGCGATCGTTGACACCTTCGAGGCCACCGGCCGCCACGAGGCCGAGGGCTACGGCACTCAGCGCGTCACCGCCGGCAACGCGTCCGGCATCAACGACGGCGCGGCCGCCATCATCCTTGCCAGCGCCGAAGCCGTTGAGAAATACGGCCTGAAGCCCATGGCCAAGCTCGTCTCCTACGGCCAGGGCGGCGTCGATCCCAAGATCATGGGCGTGGGCCCCGTGCCCGCTTCCCGTCAGGCCATGTCCAAGGCCGGTCTGACCATCGACGACATCGACCTCGTCGAGGCCAACGAAGCCTTCGCGGCCCAGTCCATCGCCGTGGCGCGTGAGCTCGGCTTCGATATGGACAAGGTCAACGTCAACGGCGGCGCCATCTCTCTGGGCCACCCCGTGGGCGCTTCCGGCGCGCGTATCATCGTCACCCTCATCCACGAGATGCTCAAGCGTCCCGAGGCGAAGAAGGGCCTTGCCACGCTGTGCATCGGCGGCGGCATGGGCGTTGCCACCATCTGGGAAAAGGTGTAATTTTAACTCAAAAGGGCGCGGCAAAACGCGCCCTTTTCCCGGCTCGCACCGGTTAAACAAATCACACTCCCGTCAAAATTTTCATCAACTCGGCATCAACACCCCAAAAACATCATAATACAGGAGGAAATGCACCTTGGCTGAAATCATCACAGTGCAGCAGGCGGTCGAAATGATCCCCGATGGCGCAACTCTCATGATCGGCGACTTCGTCGGCTGCGGCAACCCACATCATCTCATGCGCGCGCTTGCCAACAGCGGCAAGGGCAATTTCCGCACCATCCACAACGACTCGTCCATGGTCATGAGCCCGCGCGGCACCGCGGACGGCAGCGAGCAATACGGCCTTGCGGAACTGATCCACAACGGCCAGATCGTCCATTACACCGGCTCGCATCTGGGCACCAACACCGAGGCCACCGCTCTCTGGCGCGACGGCAAGCTGGGCGTGGACCTTGTCCCGCAGGGCAGTTTGGCCGAAATGATCCGCGCCGGCGGCTCGGGTCTGGGCGGCGTTTTGACGCCCACCGGCGTTGGCACCGAAGTGGAGGACAGCCCCTTCGTTGACCGCAAGGTCATCATCGAAAACAAGGAATATCTGCTCATGAAGCCCCTGCGCGCGGACTTCGCGCTCATCGAGGGCTACAAGGTTGACAAAGCGGGCAACATCTGGTATAAGGGAACTCAGCGCAACTTTGCCCCGCTGATGGCATTCGCGGCCGACATCGTCATGGTCGAGGCCGAGAATCTGGTCGAAGTGGGCGAGATCGAGCCGGAGAACGTTCACACGCCCGGCGTGCTCGTCAACTACATCATCGTCAGGGAGGGCAACTAATATGGAAAAAGAACGGATAAAACCCTTTATCGCCCGTCGTGCCGCGATGGAATTTAAGGACGGCTGGGTCGTCAATCTCGGCGTGGGTCTGCCCACGCTGTGCACCAGCTTCCTGCCCGAGGGCGTCCACGTCACCGTCCACGCCGAGGTCGGCATCGTCGGCCAGGGCGCCACGCCCACCGAAGAAGAGCGCGACTGGCTGCACGTTGTGGATGCCGGCGGCTGGCCCGCCAGTTGCGTCAAGGGCGGCGCGTTCGTCGATTCCGCCACCAACTTCTGCCTCATCCGCGGCGGCCATGTGGACGCGGTGGTGCTGGGCGGTCTGGAAGTGGATGAACACGGCAGCCTGTCCAACTGGAAGATCCCCGGCAAGATGATGCCCGGCATGGGCGGCTCGATGGATCTGCTCGTGGGCGCGAAGAACGTGATCGTGGCCATGGAGCACACCTCCAAGGGCAATGTGAAGATCCTCAAGCAGTGCAAACTTCCTTACACGGCGGTTCACTGCGTCAACAAGATCATCACGGAGATGTGCGTGATCGACGTGACGGACGACGGTCTGGTCCTGCGCGAGTTCAACTCCGAGCTGGGCACGGCCGAGCAGGCCATCGAGGCCATTCAGGCCGTCACCGAGCCCAAGCTCATCATCCCGCCCGATCTCAAGGCCATGCCCTGACC
>CAYLSA010000123.1:0-2817 GCA_964386575.1 uncultured Oscillospiraceae bacterium
GACAGCTCTCCCAGAGGGAGAGCCAAGGGGAATGGTGCAAAGCCCGGTCCCGCCTTGCCTCCCCTATGGGGGCGGTGGCACCGCCCTCCGGCGGTGGCGGAGAGGGCAGAAAGCGCCGCGAACGATAAATAGAAAAAACGACACGGAGATTCCGTGTCGTTTTTTTCTTGCTCACCGGCGGCTCATGACGTCCAGCGCGGCGGCGAGAAGCGCGGCGGCGTCGCGGCGGGTCACGGGCGAATCGAGCGTGCTGCTCATTGTGAGAATGCCGCACTCGCGCAGATTGACGGCGGCCTGACTGCCCTCGTCCATGGCGGAGGCGGAAACCACGTCCGTCACGCCCATCACGGCGTTGAGCATCTCGCAGGCATCGAGCAGGGAGACCGTCTCCGCGGCGAGGAAACTGGCCGCGCCGTCGGCGCCGGTGGGGGCGATATAGCCCTGCATCAGAGCCGTGGACACATAGGGCTTGACCCAGGCGTCGATGTCGCCATCGTCGGCATAGCCGGTGGACAGGACACCTTGCACCACGTCCTCGCCGCCGAGCACCATGCACATGGACAGAAACTGCCCGCGCGTCACGGTCTCATCGGGTGAGAATACCCAGTCCGAGCCCACGCGCTCGCCCAGAAAGATGCCGTTTTCGGCCAGCACCGTGGCGCTGTAGGCGCAGCCGTCGCCGTCGAGATCGGCGTAGAATACATCGCTGCGCTGGCGCACAAGACGGATGATCACGGTGGCCTCCTGGCTTTGGTTGCCCTGCTCGTCGATGGCGCGGAAGGCGAAATAATCCTTGCCGCGCTTGCCCTCGTCGGGCGTGTAGACAAAATAGCCGTCGGAACTGAGCGTGACGCTGCCCTTGACGGGCTCGGTCGTCAGCTCATAGTGCAGTGCGCCGCCGTCGGGGTCGGTGGCGTTCAATCGCCCGCCCACGGACACGCCGCGATAGGTCTCCAGCTCCATGTTCTCCGCCACGGGCGCGGTGCCGTCCGGCTCCGGCGAGGCGCTTTGCTCGGCCATGCTCTCGCTGGCAATGACCTCCACGATGCTGCCGTTGAAGCTGACGGTCTGGCCGGGGCCGATGTAGCCGTCGGCGTTCGCGGCGGGTGTGAGCGCGAGCAGGATGGCCAGCACGGCGGCGGCGATCACATATTTTTTCATGTAAAAAACCTCCATGCAGATTGTACTGTTATTCTGCACGGAGGTTTTCGGTTTTATACGATTTTTATTCCTTTTCGTGCCGCAGTTTGATCAGCTCCGCCGCGATGGAAACGGCGATCTCCGCCGGGGTCTGCGCGCCGATGGAAAGACCAACGGGCGAATGGATCACGGCCAGTGCCGCTTCGTCGAAGCCGTCGGCCAGCAGGGCTGCGTGCTGGGTGGCGGCCTTGCGGCGGCTGCCGATCACGCCGATGTAGCCAAGCGGGCGCTGCAAAAGCTGGCGCTGCACGGTATAATCGCCCTCATGGCCGCGCGTCATCACCACGGCCAGATCGTTCGCGTCGGGGTCGATGTGGTCAAACAGCGCGTCATACGGCGCGCAAAGCACCTGCCGCGCCGTGGGGAAGGCGGCGGGATCGGCAAACTCCGCGCGGTCGTCATATACCACAACGGAAAAATCCACGGAGCTGAGCAGCGGCACCAGCGCGCGCGAAACATGGCCCGCGCCGAACACGAACACGGTCTCACTGCGGCCAAGCTGCTGGATGAACAAGTCGCCGTCGAGCCGCGCGGTGAGGGCGGGCAGGGCGTCCGGCGTCTCGATGCGGCCATAGAGCGGCCCCTCGCGCGTGAGCAGGTCGCATTCGGCGTGGCCGCCGGGGCACAGGTGCGTGATCAGCCAACTGTCCGTTTGGCCGTTCATGCTTGCGGCGGCACGGGCGAACAGCTCGGCATCGGCGGCGGTGACGCGGCGGAAATACAGGCTTTGGCTGCCGCCGCATATCATGCCGAGATCGGCGGCCTGCCCGCTGGTGAGCAGATAGCGCTCCAGCGCGTCGCCCTCGGATTCGGCCATGCGTCCGGCGCGGGCGATGGCTTCGTATTCCACCTTGCCGCCGCCAACTGTGCCGAGGATGCTGCCGTCCGGAAACACGGCCATCGTGGCGCCGGGGCCGCGCGGCGTGGAGCCGCTCGCCTCCGTCACGGTGCACAGGATCGCGCTTTCGCCGCCTTGCAGACGCTCGGCCAGCGATGCGAAAAATTTCTTCATGAAAATGCGCCTTCTTTCGCTTTGTTGGATTGGATAAAACAGCGGCAGTGCCGCCAATGAGTTTACATAATATAGGTGTCAAACAGCCGCCAGAACGCTCTCGTTGCGCAGGTCGTTGTCCGCGATGCGGTCGTTCACGGCGTAGGCATGGCGCTCAAGATCGTCCGACGGCAGGGCGGAGAGACCCTGCTTTCGCAGCGCGGCGGCGATATCGGAGCATATGCGCTCGATCAGCGCTTCGCTCGTTCGGCCCATCACGATCGCCTCCAATGGCTCGGCCAGCGGGGCCATCGTGGGCAGCGCGCGCAGGGCGCGGAAGCGCCATTTGTAGTATGGCATATACCGCCCGTCCAGCGCAAAGGCGGCGGCCATGGCGGCTGCGGCAAACTCGATGGCGGCCAGTTGCGCGGCGGCACGGTCGCCCCGTCGCAGACAGCGGGGATGGTTATACTGGCCACTTTGCGCCATGAGCAGGAGCTGTCCGGCGATTTTTTTGCGCCGCACATCTTCCGGCGGGCTGGAAAGCGCCGCACGCAGAGCCGAAAATTGGCCCATATCGTCGCGGAAAACGGCGCCGTTCGTGGCCTCGGCCAGCGCCCAATCGG
>CAYLSA010000124.1:0-2809 GCA_964386575.1 uncultured Oscillospiraceae bacterium
CAAGATACTGGCCGCGCGGGAACGTCAGATCGGAGCGGGCGCCGGGGAACGGCCAAAGCGGCGTGTCCCAGCCCCAGGGCTGCGACAGGTCGTAGATCTTGGGCATCTTTCCGGTTTCGAGATAAAACTCATCCTTGTTCAGGGGCATGTATGCCATGATTTCAGTCCTCCTGCAATTTAATTTGTTTCTACCTATTTATAATCTAAACCTTGGAACCATGCAAAAGTCAAGCCGATTTTGCCTTGCAAAGCGTCTTTTCGGCAAAAAATCGGACAAAATGATAAAAAAGTTTACAAAGATTACGAAAAAATTACAAAAAACACTTGCCGAGGAAAGTAACTTGCATTATAATCAGGATTGGTGAAATGACATGAGATACAAGATCGGCGACGTGGCACGGATTTTGGGCATATCACCGGACCTGCTGCGGTACTATGAAAAGAAAGGCGTTGTGACGCCGTATAAGGACGCCCACAACGACTACCGCTATTACGATGCGTGGGACATCAATTTCCTGATGGACTGCCTGTGGTTTAAAAACTTCGGCTTTTCCATCGAACACATTGCCGATCTCGTGCGCATCCCGTCGGCGGAGGACTTGAAGGACGTGTTCGACGCCAAGGAGGACGAGCTGCGCGAGACCATCCGCCGCTGTGAGCTGCTTTTGCGGCGCAGCGAGGAATACCGCGCGGAGCTTGACCGCATCCCGACGCTGCTGGGGCGGTGCGAGCTGGTGGAAAGTCCGCGGCGGCTGCGGTATATCAACCGCGTGGGCGAGGAATACCCCACCGGCGAGGGCTTGGAGCGCTTTTCGCGCCAATGGCTGCAGGCACTGCCGTTTAACCACCGCTACTTCGAGATCAGCCGCGAGGCCCTGTTCGGCGGCTGTGAGGATGATTACCGCTGGGGCTTCTCGCTGGAGCCCGATTATGTGCAGAAACTCGATTTCCCAACGGATGCGCCGATGGAATGGGTGGAGAGCGCCCTGAGCGTTCACACCGTTTTCAAAAGCCGCGGCAAGGGCAATTTTTCGCCCCGCCATCTGGATTATGCGCTGGATCGGGCGCGGCAGCAGGGGCTTTCCGTTTGCGGCCCGGCGCAGGGCGTGCTGATGGCATCGCTGCTCGACGAGGATGAGCTTTGCGGATATTTTGAATGTTGGATCCCGGTTACTAGCGATAAGGAGGATTCGGATATATGACCGACATGGAAGAAAAGAAAATGATCGAACAGGCGAAGGCCGGCGATCCCAAGGCCCAGTTTGAAATGAGCCAGTGGGCCCGGCAGATGAGCATCCTTGAACCGAACGAGGAACGCTGGAACCGTCTGGCGGCCAAGTGCCTCGTGGATTCGGCGCAGGGCGGCTATGAGCCGGCGAAGGCCATGGTGCAGCAGCTCATCAGCGGACAGGAAGCCGAAGCGGCTCCGGCTCCGGTGGAGGAGGCCCCGGCCAACGATGACAAGACCATGCGCTATGTGCCTGCTTCGCAGGACGATCGCTTCTTCGATGACTTCGAGACCCCCGCGCCCGTGGTCAGAGAGCCCGAGCGCAGCTTCTACGATCAGGCCGAGGAGGACGACTACGACGCCGGCGACGAGGCGGATGAGCTGTATGAAGAACCGGAAACGGGCTTCATGGCGGTTTTGAAAAAGGTATGGAGCGCCGTGAAAAAGGGCGCTATGGTCGCGGCGGCCGCTGTTGGCGGTCTGGTGGCCACGCTCCGTGAAAAGAGCAAGAAGAAAGCATCCGGCCGTGCGCCGGAGGAGGCGGCTCCGTCCGGTGGGCGCCGCAGCAGCTCGCGCGGCCGTCAAAGTGGCTTTTCCGCGTGGGTGGAGGATAACTGGCCGGTCGTTCGCATCGTGTGCATCGCCATCTGCGTGGTGCTGGCGGTTTTGATCGTCATTTTGCTCATTCCGCCCAAGGAGGCGGAGCCGGAACCCACGCCGGCGATCGCGGAGACCATGGCTCCCACGCCGAGTCCCACGCCGGAACCCTTCCCCAACGAGGCCACGAAGCTGGAGATCAGCACCACGGCCACGCTGCAATACCGTCCCGGCGACAGCGACGCCAGCTATTATCTGCCGGCCAGCACCTCTTTCACCGTGCAGGCGGAGGTGGCCACGGACGACGGCGAGAACCTGCGTCAGGGCCCGAGCGGCTACGATTATCCCGAAGTGATCATGCGCATCCCCAACGGCACCAAGGTGACGGCCTATGCCCGCTATGAAAATTCCGAGGGCACGGTTTGGTATCTGATCAATTCCGGCGGCACCTGGGGCTGGATGTACGGCCCGTCTTTGAGCTGACACAACGAATAATAAAAAGCGGCGGGCCGAAGATCTCGGCCCGCCCAATTTCAGGGTTTTGGGATAAAAGATATGAGCCGGCCCCCGCGGGGCCAATTGGATAAGCTGTGAAACCAGCATAAACCGGAAGCGGAAATTTGTAAAGAGCGAGGAAAGTCGAATGGACAGAAGTTTTGTCGAGAAGCTGGAAAAGCGCGCGCAGACCCTCCTGCCCGCGGAAACGGCCATGATGGTCGAGTGCTGGGCCGACGAGGGCGATCGAATGTGTGCGGCGGTTTTGAAGCATATCCAGCGCTGCGGGATGTTTGACGAGCCCCTTTGCGACAAGCCCTATCGCGTCATCGAATACGACGACCGCGTGCTGCTGCGCTGCGACGGCTGCGACCGGATGAATGCTCTGCCCAAAATTCGCGGCGTGGGCTATGGCGAAACCGACGCGCAGGCGCAGGAAAACGCCCTCTATGCGCTCACGCTGCCCCTGCCCACCGACGAGCGCGAATA
>CAYLSA010000125.1:0-2756 GCA_964386575.1 uncultured Oscillospiraceae bacterium
CCGCCGTCGTACATATCGATGGTGTCGCACTGGTAGAAGATGGCCTCGGCGTTTGCCACGCCGGGGAAGCTCAAGCCCTCCTGCACCTCGCCGCCCATGGGGCCGGATTCCACACTGGTGGTGAAGCCGGAAAGACCCTCCTCCGCGGCCACGGAGCCGATGCCGGAGGGGATGCCGCTGCCGATGTTGATGATGAGATCGGGCCGAAGCTCCATGGCGGCGCGGCGGGCCAGCACCTTGCGCGCCGTGAGCGGCAGGGTCTTGGTCTGGCCGGCCGGAGACTTGGCCAAGCCGCAAAGCTCGGGCCGCCAGCCGTCGCGCGCGTAGCACTGGCGCTGGTTATACGCATCCTGCGCCACGACCACATAGTCGACCAGTCGCCCGTGGATGCGGATGTCCCGCGTGGGCAGACTGCCGCGTGCCACGATCTGCTCGACCTGCGCGATGACGATGCCGCCGTTGTTATGCGTGCCCACGGCGATCTCGAGCTCCGAGCCCTGCACGCCCTCGTGCAGCATGGAGAGATTGCCGTCCTCATCGGCATAGGTGGCGCGCAGGAAGCAGACGTTGGGCCTGAAGCTTTTGTAAAACAGATATTCCTCGCCCTCGATGGCCATGAGCGAAACGATGGGGCCGCGTTCGCGCGCTTTTTCGTTCACGGCGCAGCCTTCGATGCGCGGGTCGGCAAAGGTGCCGAGGCCGACTTTCGTGATAAGCCCCGGGCGGCCGCCGGCCACGGCGCGGAAGAGATTGCACATCACGCCCATGGGCGGGATATAGGCTGCGATCTCGTTGCGTCCGGCCATGTAAGCGATGGCGCGCGCGTCCGTGAGATTGCCGACATACACCGCGCCGAGAAGGCCGGGTGCTTTCAGGCGGTTGAGGCCAAGATCAAGGCCCTTGCCGGGCTCGGTGGATTCAGTCTTATCGCCGGGCGTGATGCCGCAAAGGGCGGTCAGATTTCTCGGATGGCCCTCGGCTTCGTAGCGCAAGGCCAGCGCCTGCATCAGCTCCTCGGGGCTTGCGTAGGAGCCAAAGCCCGCGACCACGAGCCAGTCGTCATCGCGCACGAGACGGGCGGCCTCGGCGGCGGTTATGAATTTTGTCATCACTTATACACGCTTTCCGCCTCGTAGCTCGTCTTAGTGACCACGCTGAAATGGAAGATGGGCCGGTCCACGCGCAGGATGCGCATGGGATTGTGGGCCAGATGCGCCGGCACGAAGATCATGGTAGAGCGCGTGAGCAGATGCGCCTCGCCGCCGACGGTGAATTCGATCTCGCCGCCGAGATCGTAGGGGTCGTTCGGGTCGGAGGAGAAAAAGCCGATCAGCTCGTCGCAGTCATCGTGGACGTGCTCGGTGAAGATGGGGTCGCGCTCGGGAACGGCGGAATACCACGCCGTGTTCATCTGAAACGCGCCGGGGCAAACGCTGCCGTCCATCCACAAAATGCGCTTGGCGAATTTGTCATAGATGGCCTTGAAAGCGGGCTCCATGCCGGGGCCGGGGCTGGTTTGAACGAAGTTTGCGGCGTATTTGCCGGATGTGTTATTGAGGATAGCCATGTTTATGCCTCCGATGTTCTCAAGGTTTCGATACCGGGCCTGCGATGTTCGATGGCGGCAGCCCCGGCTGTTTTTTCAGGAGCAAGTGGTGGGAAAATCCCACGCGCAAAATTGCCAATACGGCGCGTTCACCTTTTCGGCGTAGGCGTCCATATCCACGCCGTTCCAGTCGTAGAACCCGCGCTTTGTGGGGCTGCGCGCGCCCCATGCGTCGGGCGATTCGGCCTTGTCGCGCACGATGGCGGGCGCACCGTCCCAGCGCGGCAGGATGGGGAACACGCTGTCGCAGGTGGTCACGTTGAGCTTATAGCCACCGTTATCGAAGTGGTCAAAGATGCCGATGCTGCTGTAGCGCGGGCAGAAGCTGTAGTTGAGGCAGGTGTCGATGTCCTTGGGGTCGCACACGCCGTCGTCCACCAGCTTCAGCGCCGCCGCCCACAGGGCAAATTGCAGATAATTGCCGATGAAGCCGGGGTTCGGCTTTTTCAAAACGGCCGGCTTGCGGTCAAGCGACCGGAGGGCAGCCACGACCCAATCGGTCACGGCAGGGTCGGTTTTCGCGCCGGTGCAGATCTCGAAATAGGGCACCATATGCGCGGGGTTGAACGGGTGCGTGACTACGATGCGGTCGGCGTATTTGCCCATCTTCTCGCCCAGCTTGTCCGGCAGGAAGGAGCTGGAGGCCGAGCAGATGGCCTTCACGCGCGGGCAGTGGGCCTCGATGGCGGCGTATACCTGCTGCTTCTGCTCCAGATTCTCCGTGATGCACTCGAAGATGATCTCACACTCGGCCAGATCGGCGTAGTTATCCGTGTAGGTCAGATAGCTTTCGCAGATGTGAAACTGCTCCTCGCTCAAAACGCCGTGGCCGATCATCTGGCGGTAGTATTCGTCATACTTCGCCTTGTAGGCCGGGGCCTTTTCCATGCTGCGGACCACGCTGTAGGTCTTGTAGCCGTGGCCGGTGGTCAAAACGGTCATGCTGTCGCCGATCATGCCGTTGCCGATCACGCCGATGGCGCCGATGCCATCCATTTTCATTTTTTCCATCCTCCTCGAACGCCGCTTCCGTCGAGCGGCTTGATTCCAAGCATAGCGCGGGCCTCGTCGGGTGTGGCCACTTCCATATCAAGCTCGTGGATGATGCGCACGATGCGCTCAACGAGCTGGGCGTTGGAGGCGGCGGGCA
>CAYLSA010000126.1:0-2732 GCA_964386575.1 uncultured Oscillospiraceae bacterium
TCCTTCCGCGAAAAATTCCGCATCCGGCGCTATGGCGGCAACAACGCCACGCTGCATCTGGAAAAGAAGCTCAAGCGCGGCGGTTTGGGCACCAAATTCTCCGCCCCCATGACGGCCGAGGAGCTGGACGACCTGCTGCACGGCGACACGGCTTGGATGATGAAGCGCAGCGACTCGCTCATTCAGGAGCTGTACGTCCGCATGAAAACCGAACAGCTTCGCCCGAAAACCATCGTGACCTATCGGCGCGAGCCGTATGTATATGGGCCGGGCAATGTGCGCGTGACCTTCGACTATGACATCCGCAGCGGCATCTGTGCCACGGATATGCTGAACGGCGCGGTGCTGGTGCCGGCCAATCCCGGCCTTGTGCTGATGGAGGTCAAGTGGGACGATTATCTGCCGGATATCATCGCCGACATCATTCAGGAGCAGACCCTTCGCGTCAGCGCGTTTTCCAAATATGCCTCCTGCCGCCAATACGACATATAAAAGCACGCTCTCGCGGGCGTGACGAAAGGAAGTACATACACCATGAGCTTTAAGGACATCTTCAAAACCAGCTTTCTGGAAAACGTGCCGGACATCACCGCCATCGACATCATCGTTGCGATGCTGTTTGCGTGTGTGCTGGGCGGCTTCATTTATTTCATCTACCGCAAAACCTTCCAGGGCGTGATGTATTCCGCCGGCTTCGGCATCACACTGGTCGGCCTCACAATGGTCACCACACTTGTGATCCTCGCCGTCACATCGAACGTCATTCTCTCGCTCGGCATGGTGGGCGCTCTTTCCATCGTCCGCTTCCGCGCGGCCATCAAGGAGCCGTTTGAGATCGTGTTTTTGTTCTGGTCGCTCGCCTGCGGCATCGTGATCGGCGCGGGAATGTTTTTGTTGGCCGTCATCGGCAGCATCATCATCGGGCTGATCTTGGTGGTATTTGCCCGCCGGAAGATCGGCGTTCATCCTTACATCCTCGTGCTCTCGCTGGCCGATGAGACCGCCGAGACCGAAGCCGAGGCTCTTGTGACGCAGGCGGTCGGCAAGCACAGCGTGAAGGCCAAGACCGTGACCGCCGATGGCATCGAGCTTACCTGCGAGGTGCGCCTGAAAGATGGCAACAGCGGCTTTGTATCCGCGCTGCGCGGCGTGGATGGCGTGCGCTCCGCCTCGCTTGTCAGCTACAACGGCCAATTCGCCGATTGACAAAGCAGAAAATGTAAATAAAATAAAGGGGAAGCGTTTTGCTTCCCCTTTTGCATTGTTTCAAGATCATTCAAAATCCATCCGGCACAGGAATTTTCCCTCGCCCCGACAGGCAAGTGACGAGCCATCGAGCGCCCAGGACAGCGTGACATCCTCGCCGGGCTTGGCCTCGGCGCGATAGTCGATGGCGAGGCGCTTGAGACTGTGGCTGCGGTGAAATTCCATGTCCGGCAGATCGCACAGCCAGTCAAGATAACAGGCGTTGTTGGCGTGGCCGTTCAGGTCACAGTCGCGATAGCTGACGCGGTGGATGGTCCGGTTTGGCATTTCTGCCGGCAGCTTGAGCGCTTTCGGCCACGGGAAGGACACATCCGGCGGCTCATGCTCCTCCAGGTCCAGACGCGGAATGTTCGGCGAGAGCATACTGCGCGTTTCGGAATCGAAGATCACCCACAGCGCGCATCCACGCACAAAGGCATGGCCCTGCGCATCGAGGATCCGGTACTGCCACGGATAGATGCCCATGCGCGGCTTATCCGCCCACACGACCATCTCCACCGTTTCCTCGCACACGGGCAATCGCTCGCACTCGCAGCCAAGGCGTGCCACGATCCAATTGAGCCCTTTCTGCTCCATCGTGCGCGGGCCGACGCCGCGTCTTTCCGTTAAAACCTCGCTCGCGTCCTGAAACAGCCACAAAAGCCCCGATGGGCGCATCTGGCCGCTGATGTCGCAGACGCGAACGTTGATATTGATGTTTTCCCTATGCGTCATATTCATGGTTTTATTATACCACACCCGAAGGAAAAAGGAAGCGCAAATATGAACTCCATCCTAGAGATACTCTTTCAAAACGCGAAGAACCAGCCCGATGCGCTGTGTCTGGCCGACCGGCGCGGCAGCCTGACCTATGGCGAATACTGCGCGCGCATCGGCGGCGTGGCCGAGGCGCTGCGGTCGCAGGGACTTCAAAAAGGCGACCGCGCTGTCATCCGCTGCACGCAGGACATGGACTTTCTCGCCCTGCTGCACGGCGTTCAGCTCGCGGGCGGCGTGGCCGTTCCGATGGAAAAGGGCTGTGCCGAGGCGCGGCTTGATCAAACGGCGGAGCAAACGGACGCATGGGGCATCCTGGATCCGGCCAATTATGCCGATCTGCGCGCGGAAACGTGCGATTTTTCGCTGCCCGAAGCGGAGGATGTTTCGCTCATTCTGTTCACCACCGGCACCACCGGCGCGCCCAAGGGCATCACACTGCGCCATCGGGCGGATGTGGCCGTGGCGGAAAACATCCGCTATGGCACCGAAATGCGTGACGGCAATGTGGAGGTCTGCCCCATGCCGCTGAACCATTCTGCGGGACTGCGGCGCTATTTTTCCAATATGCTCGCGGGCGGTGCGTTCATTATTTTGGACGGACTTCTCGCCGTGAAGCGCTTTTTCGAGGCCATCGACAACTATGGCGCCAACTCCTGCGCGCTCTCCCCCGCCGCTCTGCCGCTTTTGTTCAAGCTCACGGGCGACCG
>CAYLSA010000127.1:0-2714 GCA_964386575.1 uncultured Oscillospiraceae bacterium
TCGCGCGCGCGCTCGAGCTCATCGGCCACGCTGCCGAGATATTCAAGCTCGGCGGCATTTTCCTCGATCAGCGCTGTGAGGTGTTCCTCGGCGGCTTTCTTTTTCGTGTACTGCCGGTAGCAGGCGGCGGCGTTTTGCTGCGGCGTTTTCATGGGGTCGAGCGCGATGGAAACGGCGGGGCAATCGTCCGCGTAGAAATCCTCGCAAACGAGGGTGTCCATGCCCTTTTTCATGCGCCAGATATTCGCCGTGATCAGATCGCCGCGGCGCTTAAATTCCTCCCGATCGGCACAGGCGGCCAGCTCCTGCCGCCGCAAACCGAGTTTTTTCTCCGTTCGGTTGCGCGCCCCGCGCACCAGCTTTGCAAGGCTTTTGCCCCGACTGCGCAGATGGTCGCGCCGGTCTTTTTCGCCCCAGAACGCCTCCAAAAGCGCCGACCAGCCCGGATATTCCACGCACGTCACATCCGGGCCATACTGCAATATCTCCATGAAAGAGAAATCCTTCGGCACGCCGTTTTCCATGAGCATCACGGGCTTTCGCTCCATATCCGCCGCGCCCGCCGGACTTTTTTCAAGGCCGCGGAATTCCATCTCCCGCGAAATGAGCGGCGAAAGGCCGGAAAAGCGCCCCGGCTCGGGCTTCGGCGGCAGGCGATAAATAAGCCCCGGCAGAAGCTGCCGCATGGGGCTCATCTCCGCGTCCACGCGCCGCGCGGCATCGATGATGCGCCCATCGGGGCCGACTAAGATCAGATTGGCGTTGCGGCCGAGCAGCTCCATCATGAGCGTTTTCTCCTCCGCCTCGCCGAAATCGTTATACGCCAAAAGCCGCATTTGCAGCATACGCTCGCCATCCGGCTGCGTGATGTCCAGCACGCGCGCGCCGATCAGATGCTTGCGCAGCAGCATGCAGAACATCGGCGGCTGGGGCGGGTTTTCATATTCCCGCTCCGTCAGGCAAACGCGGGCGCTGCCGCCGGAAAAGCACACCAGCAGCCGCCGGTTGCCGTTCGGCCCGCGCAGGGCGAAAATGACCGAGTCCTTTTCCGGCTGGCGGACGCGGTCGATCTTCGCGCCGGCGAGCGTTTCGTTCAGCTCGCGGCATAATTCAGTCGTAAACAGTGCGTCAAGAGGCATCGATACCCTCCATACAGGCGGCAAAAAGCGCTTGCAGCCGCTCGATCTTCCCCGTAAGCCACAGGCGGCCGAACAGCGCCTCGAGGCCGGTGGCCGCGTGGTACTGGGCCGGTGTGCAGCCGGAGGGGCTTGAATGGCTGTGGGCATTGCGCGCGCGGGTATACACGCTGCGCTCCGCCGCATCGAGCAGAGGCAGGATATGGGCCGCAGCCTTCGCCTGCGCCACAGCGGACACATAGCGCACGGCGGCGCGGTGGAGCGTGTCCTGCCGCAGACCGCCCTCGCGCGCAAGGCGCGTGCGCACCATCAGCTCATACACGCCATCGCCCACATGGGCCAGCGCCAGCGAACTCATGGCATTCACAGCGGCCTCGTCCATCGGTTCGTGAAAGCTCATTCGTCCGCCTCGCTTTCAAAGGTCTCGCCGTCAAACAGCTCCGGCAGATCGTCCGGCAGATCGTCCGCCGCGCCCGATTCCGGCAGGGCGGCAAAATCCGCGTCGGCGGCCACATCGGCAAACTCGGCGGCGATCGAATCCGTGGGCGCAACGCCCGTGGAATACTGCATCTGCTGCCACTGCGCGCGCGTGATGAGTACCTTGCGCGGCTTCGAGCCCTCGTACGGCCCGACCACGCCCAGCTCCTCCATCTGGTCCACGATGCGCGCGGCGCGCGAATAACCAAGCTTCAGCTTGCGCTGCAGGGACGAAACGGACGCCTGCTTCAGCTCCAAAACCACATCCACGGCGTCGGGCAGAAGCTCGTCGTAATCGCTGCCGGACTCGGCGGCGGAGTCGTCGGAGTCGGACTTTGCGCCCTTGTCGCCCTTGGTCACGGCGGCTTTTTCGATCTCCGCCAGAATTTCGTCGGAATAGGTCGCCTCCGCGTCCTTTTTCACAAATTCCACGACCCGCTCGCGCTCCTCATCGGACACGAACGCGCCCTGCACGCGGATGGGCTTGCCGATGCCAAGCGGGCAATAGAGCATATCGCCCTGGCCGATCAGCTTGTCCGCGCCGGACTGGTCGATGATGATGCGCGACTCGAGCGCCGAGGACACCGCAAACGCGATGCGGCTGGGGATATTGGCCTTCATCAGACCCGTGATCACATCCGCCGAAGGCCGCTGCGTGGCGATAACGAGGTGCATACCGGACGCGCGTCCCATCTGAGCCACGCGGCAGATCGACTCCTCGACCTCCTTGGAGGCCACGAGCATCAGATCGGCCAGCTCGTCGATGATGATGACCACCTGCGGCAGCGTGGGCAGATCGTGGCGGCGCTGGTAGGCGTTATATCCCGCCAGATCGCGCACGCCAACCTCCGAAAACAGGCGGTAGCGCTTGAGCATCTCCACCACCGACCATTGCAGCGCACCGGCCGCCTTCTTCGGGTCGGTCACCACGGGCACATACAGATGCGGCATCCCGTTATAGATGCCAAGCTCGACCATCTTGGGGTCGATCATGATCATGCGCACCTCGTCGGGCGTGGATTTATACAAAAGCGAGAGAATGAGCGAGTTGATGCAAACGGACTTGCCCGAGCCGGTGGTACCGGCGATGAGCAGATGCGG
>CAYLSA010000128.1:0-2701 GCA_964386575.1 uncultured Oscillospiraceae bacterium
CATGACCCTTGCCGGCCAGCACGATCACATCGCCCGGCTCGTGGTGGTCGATGGCATAGTGGATGGCCTCGATGCGGTCCGTGATGGCCACATGGGGCGTGGCCGAATCGGAAAGGCCGGTCAGTATCTCATCCACGATGGCCTGCGGATCCTCCGTGCGGGGGTTATCGCTTGTGACGATAACGAAATCCGCGCATTGCGCCGCCACGGACGCCATGATGGGCCGCTTGGTACGGTCGCGGTCGCCACCGCAGCCGAACAGCGCCACCAGCCGCCCGCTCGACACCGCGCGCATCGCCTTCAGCACATTTTCCAGCGCATCCGGCGTATGGGCATAGTCGATCAAGATCGTGTAATCCCCGTCCGTGGGCACAACTTCCACGCGGCCTTTCACACCGGAAGCATCGCGCAGCGCCTCGGCGCAGGCGTCCAGCGACAGACCAAGCTGCAAGCCGCAGCCGATCACATCCAGCGAGTTATACACCGAGAAAAGCCCCGGAATGGGCAGCCGGATATGCGCCGCAAGGCCGCCATGGCTCACATCGTATTCGATGCCGTCGGCCCGCAGCACGATGTTCGAGGCAAACAGATCGGCCTTCGGGTCCTTGGCCGAATAGGTCATGACCGGACAGTTCGCCTGCGCGAGCATATAGTCCGACCACTCGTCATCGAGATTGATGACCGCCTTATTCGACTGGCGCTTAAACAAGATCGCCTTCGCCGCGGCGTATTCCTCCATCGTTTTGTGGAAGTCCAGATGATCCTGCGTGAGATTGGTGAACGCACCGACGTCGTATTGAATGCCCGCCACGCGGTCGAGCACCAGCGAGTGGCTGGAAACCTCCATGACCACGTGGGTGCAGCCCTTGGCGAGCATCTCGGCAAACAGCTCCTGCAGCTCGACGGCCTCGGGCGTGGTGCGCTCGGTGGGCAAAACTTCTTCGCCGATCATGTTCTGGTTCGTGCCGATCAGACCGACCTTTACATTCGGCTGCTTTTCGAGCATATGCTTGATGAGCATGGTGCTGGTGGTTTTGCCATTGGTGCCGGTCAGCGCGATCATGGTCATCTTCGCCGCCGGATCGCCATAGAAGCTGCGGGCGATGAACGCCTCCGCCCGGCGGGAATCGGCCACCAGTACATAGGGCACATCCACCTCCGGCACCTGCTCGCACACCACCACGGACGCACCGCGCTGCACGGCGGAGGCAATATATTGATGGCCATCGGACGCGAAGCCGCGAATAGCGATAAACAGCGCACCCGGCTGGGCCTTTCGGCTGTCGATGCAAACGGAGGTGATCTCCTCCGCGCCGTCTGCGTTCATTTGAACGATCTCGATCCCTTTCAGCAATTCCTTCAGCTGCATATAAACCGGCCTCCAAACCGCATAAACAAATTTCCAGTTCTGCGCCCGTGCGCATCTTACTATTATAGTAATATACACGCGCCCAGCCCATCCTACAGCGCATAAATTGCGCCATTTTAGGCAATAACTGCGCAAATCGAGTTGCACTATGTACTTTTTTGCGCCATACCTGTAAGATGTAGGCAACAGAAGCTGAAAGGAGAAATCCCAAATGAAAAAATCCTTCTGGAAAAACTATCGACTGCTCATCTGTATGCTCGCGGCCATGGTTCTCGGCTGTCTCGTGGGCTGGTTCTGGCCGGAGGCCGGCAAGGCCGTGAAGCCGCTGGGCACGGTGTTCATCAACATGATGTTCTGCGTGGTGGTGCCGCTGGTGTTCGCGTCCATCTCCAGCTCCGTGGCCAACATGACCAGCCGCAAGCGCGGCGGCAAGATCCTGGGCACGACCGTTTTGACCTTCGTGGTCACGGGCGCGATCGCCGCGGTCATCATGTTCGTTCTCATGAAGATCATCCCGCCCGTTCTCGAGCCTTGGAACAACATCCCCTCCGAGGAAATGGGCGAATACGCCTCCATCTCCGATCTGATCGTAAACTTCTTCACGGCCAGCGATTTCGTGGGTCTGCTCACGCGCAAGGCCATGCTGCCGCTGATCGTGTTCTCGCTTTTGTTCGGCCTGTCCGTTAACCTCACGGGCGGCGGCGAGAGCGTTGTCGGCAAGTTCCTCAGCGGTCTGAGCGAAGTGATGCTCAAGTTCGTCAACATCATCACCTACTACGCCCCCATCGCCTTCTTCGCCATCTTTGCCGATCTGGTCGCCTCCTACGGCTCCGAGGTCATCGAGGGCTATGGCCGCGCGCTCGCGGTGTATTACCCGCTGTGCTTTGTGTATCTGTTCACGGCCTTCCCCCTGTTCGCGCGCTTCGGCGGCGGCAAGGGCGCTGTGAAGGTCATGTTCAGCCATCTGACCCGTCCGGCGGTCATGTCGCTCGGCACCTGCTCGTCCGTGGCCACCATCCCCACCAACATGGAAGTGGCGGAGGAGACCGGCATCTCCAAGGACGTCAGCGAGATGGTCATCCCCCTCGGCGCGACCATGCATATGGACGGCTCGTGCTTCAGCTGCGTTTTGAAGATCGCCTTCGTGCTGGGCGTGTTCGGCCAGGATATGAGCTGGGCTCAACTCGTTCCCATCATTCTGGTGGCCGTTCTCAGCTCGGTCGGCATGAGCGGCGTGCCCGGCGGCGGCTACATCGGCGAATACATCATCTGCTCGCTGTTTTTCCCCACGCAGATGGATCTCGCCTTCCCCATCCTCGTGGCCATCGGCAA
>CAYLSA010000129.1:0-2696 GCA_964386575.1 uncultured Oscillospiraceae bacterium
TCCCGATGACAGGGCGTTCATTGCAAAGCACCTTCCCTTTCCAAACGCCGGTTTTCTTTCTGGATGAAAAAAAGGAGGGCGGCCCTAAAAGGCCGCCCTCACGCACACCAATTGTGATTGCATCATATCATACCGTCCTCGCCGCGTCAAGCCCCCTCGCGCCGCAGAACGATTTGGCCGTCCGTCGCGTCCGCCTTTATGCAAAGCGCTTCGCTGTCCGGCCGCTCGAGCAGCAGCGCCGCCAATGGGTCGGCCAGCCGCGTTCGCACCGCTCGCCGCAAAGGCCGCGCGCCGTAGCGCTCATCCCAGCCCGCGCGGGCAAGCAGCGCCAGCGCCGCATCCGTGACCGTGAGCGTGACGTTCTGGACCTTGGCCCGGTCGCACAGCGAACGCACCATGGCTTCCGCGATGCGCTGTGTCTCCTCTTCGGTCAGGCGGCGGAACACCACGGTCTCATCGATGCGCCCGAGCAGCTCCGGCCGCAAAGCCCGCTCCGCCTCGCGCAGGGCCTGATGGCGAAGCTGTTCATAGCGCGCCGCGCCATCGTCGGAAGCGGCGGCAAAGCCCAGCTTCGTTTCCGCCGAAAGCGCCCTTGCGCCGAGGTTTGACGTCATGACCACCAGCGCGTGGCGAAAATCCGCGCGGCGGCCCTGCGAATCCGTGAGCACGCCCTCCTCCAGAATTTGCAGCAGCAGATTCCACACATCCGCGTGCGCTTTTTCCAGCTCGTCGAACACCACCACGCTCCATGGCCTGCGCCGCACCCGCTCCGTGAGGATGCCGCCCTCGTCATGGCCCACATAGCCCGGCGGCGCACCGATGAGACGGCTGACCGAGTGCTTTTCCATGTATTCCGACATATCCACGCGTATCACGGCCTTTTCATCGCCGTATACCGCCTCGCCCAGCGCCCGGCACAGCTCCGTTTTGCCAACGCCCGTCGGCCCGAGAAAGAGAAAACTGCCGAGCGGGCGGTTCGGCTCGCCCAGCCCCGTGCGGTTTCGGCGCAGAGCGCAGCATACGGCGCGAACGGCCTCCTCCTGTCCGACCACGCGCCGGTGAAGAATGTCCTCCAAATGTGCCAGCCGCTCCGATTCCGAGCGCCCCACCGCCGCGGCGGGGATGCCCGTCCATGCGCTTACGACCGCTGCTACATCCGCCGCCGTTACACGGCGTTTTGCATCTTCCCGCCGCGCCTGCCACGATCTGCGCTCGCTTTCCAGCCGCTTTTGCGCCTGTGCCTCGCTGTCGCGTGCCTGTGCCGCCAGCTCAAAATCCTCCGCCTGCACCGCCGCCGTTTTGCGGGCCGTGGCCGCGGCAAGCGTCTGACGCGCCTGTTTGACCTCCTCGGGCGGTTTCTCCGCCGCCAGACGCACACGGGCACACGCCTCGTCCATCAGATCGATGGCCTTATCCGGCAGAAATCGTTCCGGCAGATAGCGCACGGACAGTGCGACCGCCGCCCTGAGTGTCTCCGGCGGCAGATGCAGCCCATGATGCGCCTCATAGCGCGGCCGCAGCCCCTCCAACACCTCGAGGGCCTCCGCCTGTGTCGGTTCCGGCACCGTGACGGGCTGGAAGCGCCGCGCCAGCGCCGCGTCCTTTTCGATGTGGCGGCGGTATTCCTCCGGCGTGGTCGCGCCCACGAGCTGCACGGCGGCGCGCCCGAGCAGCGGCTTGAGAATGTTCGCCGCGTCGATGGCGCCCTCCGCCGCGCCGGCGCCCACGATGGTGTGCAGCTCATCGATAAACAGGATCACGTCGCCCGCGCGCTCTACCTCGCGCAGGATGTTCTTGATGCGCTCTTCAAAATCGCCGCGGTATTTCGTTCCGGCCAGCGCCCCCGTCAGATCGAGCGCCACGAGCCGCTTTGCCGCCAGATGCGCCGGAGCCGCGCCGCCGTTCATCCGCTGGGCCAGCGCCTCCGCCACCGCCGTTTTGCCAACGCCCGGCTCGCCCAGCAGCACGGGGTTGTTCTTCGTGCGCCGCGATAAGATCTGCTCCACGCGCTCAAGCACTGCCTCCCGCCCGATCACGGGGTCGAGCGAGCCTTGCGCGGCCAGCTGCGTCAGATCGCGGCCGTATTGATCGAGCAGCTTCGTTTCCGCCCGGCGCGGACGCTCCTTCTGCGGCGGTATCGGCTCTGCGCGGCGCGGGGAGGATGCGAACGAATTCATCACATCCGTATAAAGCCGATTCTCCGCCACGCCCGCCATGACCAGGGCGCGGCAGCCGCCGCACTCATGCTCGCGCAAAAGCCCCATCAGCAGATGCTCCGTGCCCACGCGGCGATGCCCCAGCCGCTCGCAGTCGCGGCAAGCCAGCTCGATGACCCGACGGGCATGGCCCGTGAGCCCCTGCGCGGGCACATCCGGCGCGCCGCGCGGCGTGAGCGATTCGGCCAGCTCCATTGCCCGTTTGGCGTTCATGCCCGCCTTTTGCAATATCTGGCCGCCCATGCCCTCGCCTTCGCGGCAAAGGCCCACCAGCAGATGCTCCGTGCCCACGTAGCTGTGGCCCAGCTCCGATGCCGCCGTGTGGGCCAGCTCCAGCGCCCGCCGGGCGCAATGCGTGAAGCGTTCATTCGTTTTCATGCCATCGCCTCCGCAGGGATTATAGCCAAAGAAACCGCCAAAAAAGCACGAATCCGCGCGGCGCATAACCGCCGATTTTTCCGCGCGCGACAAATTTATATT
>CAYLSA010000130.1:0-2675 GCA_964386575.1 uncultured Oscillospiraceae bacterium
TGAACATCCTGTGCTTCACGGACCACTGCGACACCGTGGACTGGCACACGCTGCAATTTTATCCCCCCTGCGGCACCGTGGCCCAGCGGGTGTGCGCGGCGTATGACGCGTGTCGGGAGGCGCTGCCGGAGGGGCTGGACGTGCGTCTCGGCATGGAGCTTGGCGAGGCCATCTTCCATCTGGACCTGGCCACGAAGCTTGCCGATGCGGAGGGGCTCGACTTCATCCTCGGCTCGCTGCACATCACGCCCGAGCAGGGCGATTTCCACAACATCCGCTACGAAAGCTATGAGCAGTGCAGTGCGCTGTGCCTTTTGTATCTGGAAAAGCTTCAGCTCATCGCAGACGCCGGCTGCTTCGATGCCATGGCCCACATCGGCTACATCCGCCGTTATATGTGGCAAAACGGCTTTGACGCGGGGCTGACGCTCGAAAAACACGGCGACGCCATCGAGACGCTTTTGCGCACGATCATCGCCAAGGGCAAGGGCATCGAGATCAACTGCTCCGGCATACGCGACGGCTGCGGGCCTTTCCCCTCGCCGGAGATCCTGCGCCTGTACCGCGATCTCGGTGGCGAGATCATCACCGTCGGCTCGGATGCCCACCGCACGGCGGATGCCGCCAAATGCATCACCGAGGGCCATGAGCTTCTGCGCTCGCTGGGCTTCCGCTATGTGAGCGCCTACCGGCGGCATGAGCCGGAATTTTACCCTCTGTGACCAAATACAATACCCATAATACACACGAAAAGGAGTCAACATTATGATCGCGATCGCATCGGACCACGGCGGTTTTGCCCTGAAGCAGGAGCTGCTGGCACTATTGCAGGAAAAAGGCTATGAATACAACGACCTCGGCTGCTATGACACGCAGAGCGTGGATTACCCCGCCTATGCGGCGGCCGTGTGCCGCGAGGTTTTGGACGGCAAGGCCGAAAAGGGCGTTCTCGTTTGCGGCACGGGCATCGGCATGTCCATCGCGGCGAACAAATTCCCCGGCATCCGCGCCGCACTGCCCGCCGACTGCTACTCCGCGGAGATGACCCGCCAGCACAACGACTCGAACGTCATCTGCTTCGGTGGCCGTACCATCGGTCCGGAGCTGGCTCGCCGCATTTTGACCATCTTCCTGGAAACGCCGTTTTCCGGTCTGGAAAAGCACGCGCGGCGCATCGGCCAGATCAGCGAGCTCGAGCGCTGATCGATGCCCTACCGCTCCAAAGACATATACAGAGGCCGCCGGAAAGGCCGAACGCCTCTGATGATATTGCTTTTTTTGCTGGCATTTCTGCTGGTGTTCGCCATCGTGGCGTTTTACGGTTTGCAGCAGTTTCTCGTCTATGACGACAACGGCGTGTCCCTGCAATTCACGGCCCAGAAGCAGACCCAATCGGCCGAGGCCGCCGTTCCCACGCCCGCGCCCACGCCGGACGTTTCCGGGATGCAGGTGAACATCGTTTTCGCCGACCCCGACTTTGACGACATCGCCCTTACCGTCGGCGAGGAGCTTGTGCCCATGAAAGCGCGCCAGCTCGCCTTTGCCGACGTGATGGACACGGCGAAGCTTACCGCCGGGATATCCACCGCGGTGAACGAGGGCTGCAACGCGGTCGTGCTGGAGATGAAAACCGCCTCCGGCCAATTGGCCTGGGCCTCGGCCACCGAGCTTGCCGCCAGCTACGGCACCTCCGGCATGACGGACTTCACCGAAACGCTTGCCGCCATGCACGAGCAGGGGCTGTACGCCGTGGCGAAAGTCGCCGTGTGCGCGGACGATCTGATGGCCGTGCGCAACTGGCCCATCGCCCTGCGCGGCTCGGACGGCCAGCCCTATCAGGATGCGGACGGCCATTTCTGGCTTGACCCCTACAATCGCGAGGTACGCGCGTATATCCTGCCGCTGTTGCAGGAGCTGGCCGCCATGGGTTTTGACGAGATATTGCTCACCGATCTGAGCCACCCCGTCGGCCCGGAGGGCACCGTGTTCCAATATTCCAAAACGCTGCGCTCCGACCCGAACGCCCGCGCCGCCGTTTGCCAACTGGCGCGAAAGATCGCGGAAACCATGCAGTCAAGCGACGTGAAGCTATCCGTGCAGATCGAGTCAAACGCCCTTTCGGCGGACGGTTCCGCCGCCAACGGACAGGACCTGAGCGTGTTTTGGAAGCTTTTCGACCGCATTGTCCTCTCCACCAGTTCCGACGCGGCGGAGTCGGCCTGCGAAAGCGCGCTTTCCTTCGGCGGCAGCCGCGAGCGCTTCGCGCCCTTCTGCACCTGGTCGGCCCCGAGCGGCTGGGACAACTATATCTATTTCCTGCCAAGCGAGGACTAATAAAATTCAGGGTGTGCCAAAACGGCGCACCCTGTCGCTTTTTCCGGCGCCGATTATAATTGCACCGGCCCGTGGGGCTGCTTGATGTCCCCGATTCGGTTTACATAACTTTTCATCTCTGCCTTGCTGCGGATGTTCCGCGCCCCGTCGATCAGCGCGCGGCGCTCATGCTCGGACAGGCCGATGAACACATCCATCGCCTGACGGTTCGCGCTCATCGTGTTGCGGAAGCCGGCGGGCGTGTCATCGGAAAAGACCTCATAGGGCATATGCTTTCACCTCGCAAAAAGCATACCCATCCGGCCGGAGAATAAAACCGCGCGAAAGCATTTGCATTTCCG
>CAYLSA010000131.1:0-2669 GCA_964386575.1 uncultured Oscillospiraceae bacterium
GGCCAACCGGACACCGCCTCGCGCCCGAGCGTGAACAGCGCCGCATTCGTGCCAAGCAGCAGCATGACCGCCAGAAACGCCGCCCGCGCGGCGCGGATCTTGATCTTCTCCGCGCACCATACGATAAAGTCCGCCGAAAGGAAGCACGCGAACAGATACGCCACATAGAAAAGCTTGTTGTTGTCATAGGGATTCGGCTGAAACAGTACGATCTCGCCCAGGGCAAAGATCAAAAGCGCGCCGGAAAACGCCGCACGATCTTCCTTCCGCGCCAGAACGAACGCCGGCACCGTGGTCAGCGCCACGAGCCCCACGTTTTTCACCCAGAACCAAAGCCAGTTTTCCTGTCCCTGATTGACCCAGTCGAGCCCAATGCGCAGAAAATGCTCGTTCCCGCCCACGGATTGAAGCGTCCACAATATCACCTGCGGCAGCGCCAGCAGCACCGCCGGAACGCCAAAGCGAAGCCAGCGGAAAAACCACGCCTTCGTCAGCCCATCGCGCCGCAGAGAATAGATCAGCCAACAAAAAGCAAACAGCCCCAGCGCCAGATAGGAATGCGTGTGAACCATGGGCAAAAGTCCCGCGAACACGCCCGCCGGAAGCCATGCGCGCTGCTCGTCACGAAACACGGCGCGATACAGCAGATACATAATGGCAAACAGCGCCGCCCAGCCGAACAGCGTGGCCCGCTGCGGCAGCAGCATATCCGCGATCACATTCACCCAGCGCATCCCGCGCTCCGTGAGATTCGTGGGCGTGATGTAAA
Organism: uncultured Oscillospiraceae bacterium; assembly: GCA_964386575.1. Lineage (GTDB taxonomy): Bacteria > Bacillota > Clostridia > Oscillospirales > Oscillospiraceae > CAJOIG01. Next base: position 770 of record CAYLSA010000131.1, read on the forward strand.
AGCCGGTGAACAGATCGCGCAGGCTGTATTCGCGCACGAAATAGATCATGCCGAAGCCGCCGTTTAGGAAAAACAGCAAAAACGCCACGACTGCCGCGCCCCGCCGCTGCACAAGCTCCCGCGCGAGGAACCACACGCCGCACAGCACCTGCCCCATGGCAAACACCATCGGCAGCATATAGGCCATGCGCAGCGGCGTGCCCAGCAGATACAGGCTTGCGGACACGCTGTCGCACAAAAACGGATAGCACAGCCGCGTGCCGGGCAGAAGGTTGTATTCAAAGGGAAACACGCCCTGCTCGGCCATGGAGGTGATGAAGCTCAGGTGCATACACATATCGCCGAAGCTGCATTGGCCGCTGAAAAGCGCGCCGTCGCGCTCGGCAATGGTGTGGGACGAAAGCAGGACGATATAAAACACCAAAAACACCGGCAGCAATATCCATAACGGCCGGTCGCCGCGCGCATCCTCCCGCTCGAGCGGCCGCTCTCCGGGCCTCATGAGACACAACGCCGCGAGGATGAGACCCAACACGGCCGCCGCCGCATGGGCCGTTCGCGTGAAACCAAACGCGAACGCAAACAGCACCGGCGCCCACATCGACAAAACCGACCCCGCCGCACTGCCGAGCCACAGCCGGACCGCCAGGCGCTTTTGCGCAAAATATCGCCAGGCCAGCAGCACGCCGACCGCCTGCCAGAACAAAAACCACAGTATTCCGAGCATGGTATCCTCCGTCTCGTTCCCATTGTCCCAATTTACCGGGAGCAGGCCCTATTATAGCCGCATCCGACGCATTTGGCAACCGTCCGCCCGGCCGCGGCACACCAAAAGGGACGGCCAAATCGGTCGTCCCCCTCGGTTTATCGGATTTTAATGTTTGGCCGCTCTCTGACGCTCGCGGTCGCGCTTTTTCAAAACGATCGCCACGATCAAAAGCGCCACACCGGCCGCACCGACCACGATCCAGAGCCACACAGGCGACTCGCTCTCGCGCGGCGCGGGCTCAGCCGCAGCGGGCTCCGCTGTCGGGACCGGCGTTTCCTCCGGCATTTCCGGCGCGGCGGTCTCGGTCTCCTCCTCAAGCTCCAGCGTGGCCTCGGCCGCCGCCATGCCGCCGAGGAAGCCATACACGCCGCCATCGAGCACGGTCCAGCTCAACTCGCCATTTGCCACCGTGCAATCGGAATACGCCACGCGCCCATCGGCATACAGAGCCATGCGGAACTGCTCAAGCGCCGCGTCGTATGCCGGCACATCCATGCGCAGCGTCACGTTTTCATACGGCGTGAACGTCTCGCCGGTCAGGCGGTTTACAAACGCGATGTTCCACAGCGCCAAAAGCTCGTTGTGGCCGATGCTCCCGGCAACGGTGTCATAGTCGGCGCCGCTAGTGATGGCCGTGACCTCAAGGCCAACGTACCACGGCAGTCCCTCCGCCTTAATGCCGCTCATGCCGTCGCGGTGGCCGCGCACGCCCAGCGCCGTACACAGCGCCTGCAGGTCGGCAAAGTTAAACACCTGCGCCTTGAGCTCGCGGCTCATATTGTCGTAAGTGCGATAGGCATCGAGGATGCCCTCGTCATTCATGCCGCCCGCATCGCGCAGATCAGCAATGCGCTTCATCAGACTCGCCGCTTCGGCATCGACCATGTAGGTCACGCCGTCAAGCACCAGTCGGGTAGAACCCGTGCCGATGACCTTGGTGCCGCCCTGCGGATCGAGCGCCGCCAGTCGACGTTCCGCCGCCGTGAGCTTTGCGTAGTTCGTCACGAGTGCCCTGGCCTCGTCGCCAAGGGCGTCATACGCCTTGCGCGCCGCCTCGATGGCGCTCTTGCTGTCTGCCGTGACAGTCTCCGGATCGCCAATGGCGTCAATGAGCGCTTCGACCTCGGCAGC
>CAYLSA010000132.1:0-2657 GCA_964386575.1 uncultured Oscillospiraceae bacterium
GGAAACAGCGTGCCTCTGGCCATGGCCTCGTTGGGATCATAGGCCGGCTCCGCAGCGCTCTGCGGCGGCACCACAGCCAGCGCCAGCGGCGCGCACAAGGACTGCTCGCCCTGCTTATAGGTACAACTTTTTTCGTTTGACAAAAAGATTCCTCCTTTGCAAACCATACTATGCCACAAGATATGATCTTGATAATGCATAAAAATCTTTACAGACCGGACGAAATACGCTATAATTTACTGGCTGTGCAAAAATCCGATTGGGGGATAAAAGATTTGAACATTAAAATCAGCGCCGACAGCACCTGCGATCTTTCGCAGGAACTCATTGACCGCTATAGCATTGGCATTCTGCCACTTTATATCAACGTTGGCGACGAGTGCATCCGCGACATCGGCATCAACACCGAAGACCTTTTCGCCAAGGTCGATGCCGGTCTTCCCTGCTCCACCGCCGCCGTGAACGTACAGGACTATCTGGATGTGTTCGGCGAATGGCTGAAGAAATACGACGCCATCGTTCATTTCACGATCTCGAGCGATATGTCCTCGTGCTACCAGAACGCCTGCATCGCTGCGGCGGAGTTGGGCAATGTGTACGTTGTGGACAGCCGCACGCTCTCCTCCGGCATCGGACATCTGGCCATCGCCGCGGCGGAGCTGGCCGCCGGTGGCATGGATGCCGCCACCATCAAGGACACGCTGGACGAGCGCAAGCAGAAGCTGGACGTGAGCTTCGTTCTGCAAACGCTTGACTACCTGCGCAAAGGCGGCCGCTGCACGGCCGTGCAGGCATTTGGCGCGAATCTGCTGAAACTGCGCGTTTCCATCCAGGTGGCCGAGGGCGCGATGGGCGTGGCAAAAAAATACCGCGGCAAAATGGCCGCGTGCTATCTGGATTATGTGCGCGAGAAGCTCTCCGATCCCGACAGCATCGATCCCCGCCGCATTTTCATCACCGACTCCGGCATCTCGGACGAAGACCGCGCGGCCATCGAAGCCGAGGTTCGCAAGCTCGTTCCGTTTGAGGAAGTTTACCACACGCACGCTGGCTTCACCATCAGCTCCCACTGCGGCCCCGGCTGCATGGGCGTCCTGTTTTTCCGCAAATAAGTTCGCATATAACAGCATCCCCGCTCTCCCATTTGGGAAAGCGGGGATGCTGTTTCTTTATGCTTCAGAAGTCTCTGCCTGCGCCGCTTTGCGCTTGGCGTCTTCTTCCTCCTCAAGCTTGCGGTAGGCCACCTTGCCCACCAGCGTTTTGGGCAGCTCATCGCGGAATTCAAGCTCCTTGGGCATGGCGTATTTGGCGATGTGCTTGGAGGCATAGGCCATGATGGCCTCGCGGGTCTCCTCGTTCTGCGGCACACCCGGCTGCAGGACCACGAACACCTTCGGCCGCGCCATGCGATAGGAATCCGGCACGCCGATCACGCAACTCATGAGTACACTCTCGTGCGCATCGAAGATGTTCTCCAACTGCGCGGGATAGATGTTGTAGCCGGAGGAGATGATCATGCGCTTGGAGCGGCCGCGAAAGTAGATGAAGCCCTCATTGTCCATGGTGCCAAGATCGCCGGTATAGACCCAAGTCAGACCATCGGAATGGGTGCGCAGGGTCTGCGCGGTCTCCTCGGGGTGCTTGATGTATTCCTTCATCACGGTGGGGCCGGCAAGCAGGATCTCGCCTTCCTCGCCATAAGGAAGCTCTTTATCCGTGCCGGGCTCAACGATCTTGATGTAGGTGTCCGGGAACGGCAAACCAATGCTGCCCTCCTTGAACATATGCGGCGGGGTCAGGCAGCAGGCCGTGACGGTCTCGGTAGTGCCGTAGCCCTCACGCACCTGAATGGTGGCGTGGTGGTCGTAGAGGAACTTGTCGAATTTCTTCTTCAGCTCCACCGACAAACTGTCGCCGCCGGAGAACACGCCCTTTAGGCAGGACAGGTCGGCCCCATCCATGCTGGGCAAGCGCAGCAGTGCTTCGTAAAGCGTGGGCACACCGGCGATGAAGTTGCATTTATACTTCGTGATCTGCTTGGCGTAGCTTTGGGCCGTGAAGCGCGGGATGAGGATGCAGCGACCGCCGTTATAGAGCATGGAGTGGATGCAAACGCCCAAGCCAAAGCCGTGGAACAGCGGCATGGCGGAAAGCATACGGTCGCCGGGGCGGAACATGGGATTCACGGCGATGATCTGCTGGGCCAGGGCGTTAAAGTTGCGGTTTGTGAGCAGGATGCCCTTCGTGGTTCCGGTGGTGCCGCCGGAATAGAGGATGGCGGCGGGATCGTCCCCCGTGCGCTTGACCTTATACTTCCAGAAGCAGTGCTTGCCAAGGCGGATGAACTCGTCCCACATGATAACGGGCGCATCCTCGGGGATCTTTTGAATTTTGCGGCCCTCCGTGAGCATATAACCGGCACGGATGGGCTTGGACAGCGCATCGCGGATGCGGGCGATGACGATATTGATCACGCCCGTATTTTCGCGAATAGCCTCGAATTTGTTGTAAAACTGGTCGAGCGTGACCACGGTGGTGGACTCGGACTCGTTGATGTAAAATTCCAGTTCCTTTTCGCTGGAAAGCGGATGCACCATGTTCGCCACGGCGCCGACAAGGTTCACGGCGTAGAACATATAGATCGCCTGCGGGCAGTT
>CAYLSA010000133.1:0-2576 GCA_964386575.1 uncultured Oscillospiraceae bacterium
TCAAAACCAGCGGATCGACCGTTTCCACCACGGCGATGGGCTGCTGGGCGGCGGTGAAGGCCGCATCGGATGAGAAGATCTGGGCGCTGCCCTCGCTGCCGAAGAGCATGACGCGCTTGGTGAACACGGCCAGACCCCGGATGGCGTTTTCGCCGGGGAAGGTCTCGCCCGTGACCTCGTAGAAATACGTCACGTCCACGGTGTAGTAGCCGCGGTTGAAGCTGATCTCGTTCACGTTCACGCCCGCGTAAAGCAGCTTTGCCGCCCGCGGACGCACGCTGAAGGCACTTTCTATGTATGCCTGACTTTCGGCGGTGGGGTATACGCGCAGATCCTCCAGGCAGTCCTTGTCGCGGCAGCTGTCATAGATTTTTCGCGTATGGATGCACACGGCTTCGGTGCACTGGTCGCTTTCGGCCATGATGATACCTCCTTTATGGGCTTTGGCGGCGGGTGCCGCCGTCAGTATCAGTCTATGCGCGGGGCAAAAAAATGTGTGGCCAAGGCTGTACGAATCGACATTTTTGTTGTATAATAATTAGCTATCATGAAAACCGGGAGGCGCGGCTGTGAACAACTTCGGCTTCATCCACGACGACCTTGACATCCAGATACTCATTCTTTACATCCTTGAAAAGCTGCCGGGGCCGGTCGCACCGTACACGCTGTCCGATCTGTGCCTGTTTGACGGCGGCTTCACCTGGTTCGATTACAGCCAGTGCCTTGCCAAGCTCATCCGCACCGGCCATGTGGACGAGCAGGACGGCCAGTATGTCATCACGGATAAGGGCCGCCGCAACGTGAACGCCGTGGCCACCAGTCTGCCCTATACCGTGCGCGCGAAGGCCGACCGCCTTGCGGCGCCGGTGGCGGCCGCCATCCGCCGCAGCAGTCTGATCGAAACGGACATCCAGCCGCTCGATGCCAAGGGCGGCCAGACCGTGTCGCTGCGGATGTCGGACGGCGTGGGGGAGCTGATCGATCTGCGGCTGGCCGTGCCCGGCGAGCAGCAGGCGCAGCTCATCGCGGAAAACTTCAAGGCTTCGGCCGAGGATATATACAACCAGATCATTCTATTGCTTACCAAAGAGGAACAATCATGAAAACTGTGATACCCGAAGGATATGTTTCCAAGCTCTCCGTTTATGACACCCAGCGTGCCATCGATCTGGGCAAGCGCCTGTTTGCCGATCGTCTGGCGGCGGGGCTGAATCTGATGCGCGTGTCCGCGCCGCTGTTCGTGCAGGGCGGCACGGGTCTGAACGACGATCTTAATGGATGGGAGCGGCCTGTGGGCTTTGATATCCCCTGCGCCGAGACCGAGGCGCAGGTGGTGCAGTCGCTGGCCAAGTGGAAGCGCTGGGCGCTCAAGCACTATGAGATCAAGACCGGACAGGGGCTTTACACCGACATGGACGCCATCCGCCGCGACGAGGATCTGGATAACCTCCACTCGGTGTATGTGGACCAGTGGGACTGGGAAAAGGCCATCGCGCCGGAGGAACGAACGGTCGATTATCTCAAGGACACCGTGCGCCGCATCGCGGAGGCCCTGCGCTACACGCAGGACACGCTGTTTTCCATGTTTCCGGCGCTGGCCGGATGCGAAAAGCTGCCGGAGGATGTGTATTTCATCGACAGCCAGACGCTTTTGGATATGTATCCGGACAAAACGCCCAAGGAGCGCGAAAACGCCATCTGCCGCGAGCATAAATGCGTGTTCGTGATCGGCATCGGCGGCAAGCTTTCCAACGGCGAGCCGCACGATGGCCGCGCTCCGGACTATGACGATTGGGAGCTAAACGGCGATCTGCTCTACTGGAACGAACTGCTTGACTGCGCGTTTGAGCTTTCGTCCATGGGCATCCGCGTAAGCCCCGAATCCCTTGACCGCCAGCTCGCGATCTCCGGCAAGGATGACCGCCGGGGACTTACATATCACCGTATGCTGCTCGGCGGCGAGCTTCCGCTTTCCATCGGCGGCGGCATCGGCCAGAGCCGCCTTTCCATGCTGCTTCTGCAAAAGGCGCACATCGGCGAAGTGCAGGTGTCGGTGTGGGATGCGCAGACCCACGCGGAATGTGACCGCGCCGGTGTTTTGCTGCTGTAAGCAAGCCGGAGCTGTGCTTTGCATATAAAAAACAAGCGCCCTGTCGTGCGACAGGGCGCTTTCGCGTCTTAATTTTCCCTCATGATCATCACGCGACATTCCTATACACCGGCGCGAGGAAGTTGACGGGCGGAGAGCGTCCGGCGTCACCTCGCGGCGGTGAGAGTCACGCCATCGAGTTCGATGGAGGCGAGATTCGCGGTGTCCGCAAGACGGTTGAAGGCGTAGAACCGGTGGTTATGATCGTGGCAAAGGGAGCTGACGGCGATGTTGTGGAGCGATTGCTCATCGCTCGTGACGATGTAGTCGCTGCCGTCGGCATAGTGCAGAACGAACTCGTGGATGCTTCTCTCGCCCTCGCCGGCGGTTTCAAGCTTCATGCCGATGGGGGATACCCAAGCCTCGAAGCCATCGCCGCTGTAATGCTGTGTGGGGATAAGCTCCGGCGCGCTCAGCGCGATGTACC
>CAYLSA010000134.1:0-2562 GCA_964386575.1 uncultured Oscillospiraceae bacterium
CGATCGGCTTTTGCGTGCCGTCCGCCAGCGTGATCAGCGTCCCGCTGGGAACACAGCCTTTCTCTGCTTTCCGGCAGTTCTGACACACTTTCCCTGTATAACCTTCTTCCGGGACGAAATCCCCTCTACATTTTCTGCACTCTTCCGTTGGTTTATTATATATAATTCCAGGCTTGTTCGTTGTTTCCGGCGTGGGCGTGGGTTCGGGCGTAGGCGTGGGGTCAACAAACCGCTGGATGGTCGGTGCCGGTGTGACATCCACGAACGGCACGATGACCCTTCCCGGCTCCTCATCCTCAAACTTCCGGATGGTCGGCGCGGGCGTGGGCTCGGGCTCGGGATCCGAAATCGTTCCCGTGCCGAAAACGATCTCCACCGTGAACTCGGACGATTCCGTGGGTTCCGGTGTTTCCGTGGGCTCCGGCGCGGGATCGGGCTCATCCTCCTCCGGCTCGGCCGCCGTCGCCGCGCTTGTGACCGAGGGCATCTGGATGAAGATGCCGTTATCCATGCAAACGATGGTCGCGCCCTGCGCCAGAAGATCCAAAAGAGTGCGCACGGGAAGCCCGCTCACAGCGGACATTTCCTCCAGCTGCGCCATCGTGTAGCCATCCGGAATATCCGCGGGGTCAACCGTCTCCTCCGGCTGGCTGTTCTGCTCGCCGCCGGTCGTATCCTTCTGATCGCCGTCATATTTGATCTCGCCGTCGATCTCGAGGACACCGCTTCCGATGTCAAGCGAGCCGGGATTTGGCCTGCTCACATCGAGCGGCTCGCCGACCCAATAGCCCCACATCGAGCCGGAGCCGTCGGACTCATCATCGCTCTGGGTGTCGCTGTCTGATTCGGAGCCGCCCGAGTATACCGCGCCGCCGCCGTTGGAAGCACTCCCGCCGACGAACAGTATGTCGTCGATGACGAGTTGATCATCGCCCGGCACCGTAGAGCTGCCGTAAATGTTCGAGCCATTATCCAATCCCCGGCCGTCATCATTCAACCCGATGCCGACCAAGCGGCTGCCCTCACTGCTCTGGTCTGTGAGCGACTCGCCCTCGAGGCGTTGGCCGTTTCTCGTGATGTCGATGATCTGGCCGCCGTCGGCGCCGTTCGTGATGTCAAGGGTTATCTCGCTCGCGCCGGTGCTGCTGTTGAGATCAAGGGTTTGCAGCGCGTTGCCGTTTTCGTCCTGCTGTTCGTAGCCGATGTATTGGATGTCATCCTGTTCGGACGTTATCCGGATGCTCTGGTTCTCGCCGCTTTCCGTCTGGCGGATGACAAGGCCCTTGCCGCCGTTCGGCAATGCGTAAAGGCCGGTTTCCGTACCCTCCGGCGCGCCGCTGCTTTGAAGCTGGCCGGAGATATTCTGCGCCGATTTCGTGAATTGGCTGCCGCAGCGGGCACACCGGCCCGCAAAGGTCCCATCGGCGCCAACGCTGGTTTGGAATGCATGCCCCTGCGCGGGGATGCTCTCCGTGCGTTTCTCGCCGCATACCGTGCAGGTATAGGTCCGCTCGCCCTCTTCCGTGCAGCTTGCCGCGCGGCTCACGGCGCCGTCATCGTAGTCGTGGCCAAGTGCGGGGATGCTCTCGGTATAGCGAGCGCCGCAGGCGCAGGTGTATACCCGCGTACCGGGGCGGGTGCAATCGGCCGAGGCCGTGACGGCCGAGGTGTAGCTGTGGATATGCACCGGCGCGGGTGCGGGTGTCGGCGCGGGGGTTGGCGCGGGAATCGGCTCCGGCTCGGGCTCCGGCTCGGCCGCCAGCGTCTTGCCGCAAAGGGCACAGGTAACGCCGTCCTCCAAGCGCGTTTCATGCAGGCAGATCAGCCCGCAGACGGCGCAGGTATCCGTTTCCGCATCCCACTGCGAAGCGCCGTCATCATTGCGGTGGGAGCAGGCCATTTGGCAAACCGTGCATCGCCCATCCGCCCAGGCGGGGCGCTCCGCGCCATCGTCATTGAGCATTTTGTGGCCGCAGACCTTGCCGCAGAGCGTACACTTGCCATCGACCCAGCAGGGGCCGTCGTCGTTTGCGTGGGTGCAGGGCGCGTTGCAGCGCTCGCACACGCCATCGGCCCACTTATGCGCCGCCGGAACGAGACCGCCGCACACGGAGCAGTACGTATCATCCACACAATGGGTTTCGTTCGTGTTGCCGCTGTGGCCGCAGACCTTGCCGCAGAGCGTACACTTGCCATCGACCCAGCAGGGGCCGTCGTCGTTTGCGTGGGTGCAGGGCGCTGCGCAGCGGACACAAATGCCATCATTGTTGCTCCAATCATGGCCGCCGGTGCAGTCGGTAGCATCCTCCGCCAGTGCGCCCAGCGGCGCAAGGCTCAGGCAAAGCAAAAGGCACAAGAGCAAACTGAGAAATCGCTTTTTCATGATGTTGTCTCCTTCCAGAGCTCCATCCCGCGGGTCAAAGGCTCACAGGGTCGTTTTACAGGGTATTCGCACTCAGCGGTAGGGATAGACGTAAGTCTCGATCATCTCCACGATGCGCTCGGGCGTGATCGCGCCCTCGCCGATGGACACCGCCAGATACTGCGCGGGATAGGCGGCAA
>CAYLSA010000135.1:0-2520 GCA_964386575.1 uncultured Oscillospiraceae bacterium
GTATTAGCAGTCGTTTCCAACTGTTGTCCCCCTCTGAAAGGCAGGTTGCTCACGCATTACTCACCCGTCCGCCACTAAGTCAAAGGATCCCTTTCCCGAAGGATTGTTCACCAGTGCTTCGTTCGACTTGCATGTGTTAGGCACGCCGCCAGCGTTCGTCCTGAGCCAGGATCAAACTCTCAATAAATTGTATCTAAACGAACTTTCGCTCGCTTAAATCAAATCATTGATCACTAATCTCTTAGCTCTCAAAAGAATAATTTACGAATCTGTGCTTATTTCATCACGATCCGAAAGAACCCTCTTCTTTGGTGCTTATTTTGCATAAGCTTCGATCAAGCATTTCTGCTCGATCGTCTTACATTGTTTAATTTACAAGGTACACCCGCTTCCCGCTTCGAAGTTTCCCTCTCCGCGAGGCGCTTTGCTAATATACCACCTGAAAACGAGAATGTCAACACTTTTTTTCGAAAATTTCAAACTTTTTTTCATCTTTTTTCGTTTTGGGGAAATACTACCTTTATGTTGAAGTTTTCTAAAACAGAACCACAAGATATGGATTCGCACCCATTGCCGCAGCCGGAATTTAAGGAGCCGATCACCCCGTCGGGCGTGCAAAAAATATTTTCGGAGTGCGCCGATCTGCAATCGCGGCGGGTTTTTCCCGGCGGCAAGGGCGCGGAAATTTGGGTATGCTGGCTGGACGGATTGGTGGACGGCGCGGAGGCTGCGGAGCAGATCTTACGCCCGCTGACCGATCCCGCACGCTTCCCGGACGGCAAATTTTCGCCGGAGGCGGCGGCGCATGGGCTGATCTACGCCGGAACGATGACGCGCTGTACGCAGATGGACGCGCTGGTGGCGGCACTTCTGGGCGGATCGGCGGCGGTTTTGGGTGAGAGCTACGCCCTGTGCTTTGAGATAAAGAGCCAAAACCGGCGCCCCGTGGCCGAGCCGCAGGCGGAAAAGACCGTAAAGGGCGGCAAGGACGCGTTCGTGGAATCGCTGCGCGTGAACACGGCACTGGTTCGAAACCGCCTGCGCACGCCGAAGCTGAAGCTGCGGCAGACGGTCGTTGGCCGCAAAAGCCGCACGGCGGTGGATATTCTCTGGATCGAGGGCGTGGCCCGCGCGGAGACGGTGCGGCAGGTGACGCAGCGGCTGGACCGCATCGACGCGGATGCGCTTTTGCAGGCGGATCTGTTGGAATCGGCGCTGGCGGACACGCCGGGCTCGCCCTTTCCGCAGGTGATGCACACCGAGCGCGCGGACGCATTCAGCATGGCGCTTTTGCGCGGGCAGGTGGGACTTATGGCCGAGGGGCTGCCGCTGGGCTTTCTGGCGCCGGGCACGCTGCCGGCGATGCTGTGCACGGCGGAGGACGGCTCGCAGCATTTTCTGATCGCCTCGACTTTGCGGCTGCTGCGGTGGATGGCGCTGCTGCTTACGCTGTTTCTGCCGGCGCTGTATGTGGCCACGGCGATGTATCACCCGGAGATGATCCCGCTGAAGCTGCTTTTGTCCGTGATCGAATCGAAGCAGAACGTGCCGTACCCCACGCCGATCGAGATTTTGGGAATGCTGGTCGCCTTTGAGCTTTTGCAGGAAGCGGGGCTGCGGCTGCCGGACTCCATCGGGCAGACCGTGAGCATCGTGGGCGCGCTGATCGTGGGCCAGAGCGCCGTGGAGGCGCGCGTGATCAGTCCGATCGCCGTGATCGTGGTGGCGGTGACGGGCATCGCGGGCTTTACCATTCCCAATCAGGATCTGGCCGCCACGCTGCGGCTGGGGCGCTTTGGGATGGTATTGGCGGCCATCGCGGCGGGGATGTTCGGCGTGGTCGCGGCGGCCACGGCGCTTTTGTGGCATCTGTGCTCGCTGGAGAGCTTCGGCGCGGACTATATGTCGCCGCTTTCGTCCGGACGGATGCGCGACGGCGCAGGCGTTTTGACCCGGGTGCCGGAAAGCGAGGCCCGCTTCCGGCCGGAGGAGACGGCGGGATGGGACAAAAGGAGGCGCGCACCGTGAAGCGGCTGGGTATACTATTTATTATATGTACGCTGCTGCTGTGCGGCGGCTGTCAGGGCAGCATTTACTCAAACTACCGCGACGTGGAGCGTCTGCGGCCCGTGCAAACGCTGGGCATCGACGCGCAAAACGGCAGCGTTTGCGTGGCGGTGGCGGCCGGCGAGGGGCAGGGCGAGGGCATCCCCGCCGTTTTGCGCCAGAGCGCCGAGAGCGTGGAAACGGCGCTGGTGCAGCTGCAAAACGCCTTTCCGGAGGCCCAGCCATACTATGCCCATGTGCAGTACATCCTGTTCGGCAGCCAGGCGGCGGAGCAGGGGATGGGCCAGTGGCTGGAATGGATCGAGCGCAGCCCGAAGATGCGGCTGGATGCGCTGGCGTTCATCGTGCGCGGCGAGGCAGGAGACTTGATCCTGGCCGCGGCCACACAGGGCGGCGGCACGGCGGAAAAGCTGGAAAGTCTGGATTTTGAGCTGCGCACGCTGGGCGAGGGCA
>CAYLSA010000136.1:0-2512 GCA_964386575.1 uncultured Oscillospiraceae bacterium
GGCGACGGCTACAACGATGAGCTTCCCATCTCCAAGGAAGCGCCGTTTGAATTCAAGGAAAACATGAGCGACATCGAAACCGCGCTGATGCAGGCGTGGATGGAGGCGAACGGCCTGAAAACGGACGCTTCCGCCGTGGAGGTCATGGCGAAGATGCGCTCGCGCTACGGCATCGACAACAACTATTCCGCCGAGGATATGCGCACCATCGCGGGCGTGCGCTATTCCGTGAACGTGCGATACGTTATCAACACCTCCGACTACACCTTCGCCGAGGACGTTTCCATCGAGACCATCACGGCGCTGATGGAGTCGGGCATCGGCGGTGTGGACGTGACCGTCAGCTACATCCGCGAATATAACACCCAGTACGCCGCCCACATCCTCGGTTATACGGGTTTGATGTCGGGCGCGGACTATGAAAAATACAAAGATCTTGGCTACAGCTTCAACGCCCGCGTGGGTAAGGACGGCGCGGAGCTGGCCTTTGAGGAATATCTCCATGGAACGGACGGCACCGCCGCCGTGACGCGCACGAGCGAGGGCGTTGTGACCAGCTCGGTATACGTTGACCGCGCCGGAAACGATGCCACGCCCCAGCCGGGCAATCATATCTATCTGACCGTCGATATCGAGCTGCAGGCCATGGCCGAGCAGATCCTGGCAAGCTACATCACGGAGGAAAACAAAGTCCGCGAGGAGGACAATCTGCTCTACGCCGTTTACGGCAAGGAGAAGGAGGATCTCATCACGGGCGGGGCCATCGTGGCGGTGGACTGCCGCACGGGCGAGCCGCTTTGCATGGCGAGCTATCCGACCTTCACGCTGGAGACCATGCTGGATGAATACGCGCAGCTGGACAAGGACGAAAACCGCCCGCTGTTTAACCGCTGCCTGCTCGGCACCTATTCGCCCGGTTCCACCTTCAAGCTCTGCACGGCGCTGGCCGGACTGTGCGAGGGCAAGGTGTCCATCGCGGAGGAATTTGACTGCCAGGGCCGGTTCACGCTGTATGAGGCGGCGGGCTATGCGCCGTATTGCTGGAACATCTACGGCCATGGGCCGCTGGATATGGAAAACGGCATTTTGAACAGTTGCAACGTCTACTTCTGGACCGTGGGCGACCGGCTTGGAAACGAGCTGATCTACGATTACGCCACGCGCCTCGGCATGGGGCAGAAAACGGGCATCGAGCTGCCGGAATACCGCGGCTATGTGGCAACGCCCGAGATCAAAGCGGAGATATTCAAAGGCACGGAGGACGAGGACTGGTACTCCGGCGACACCCTGCAGCTGGCCATCGGCCAGTCCGTCACGCAGATCACGCCCTTGCAGATCGCACGCTATGTGGCCGCCATCGCCAATTCCGGTACGGTGTATAACTGCTCGATCCTCAAATCTGCCGTAAGCTACGACTACACCCGCACGGTCTACGAGCGCGAACCCGAGGTGTATGGCACGGTGGAGGCCGGCGCGGAGATCTGGGACACCATCCACGAGGGTATGTACGGCGTTACCCACAGCCCCGCCGGTTCCGGCTACAGCGCCTTTAACGGCTATGCTGTGGAGGTCGCGGGTAAGACCGGCACAACGCAGAACGTCGGCACGAACGACGGTTTGTTCGTCTGCTATGCGCCGTATGACGATCCGGAGATCGCCGTGGCCGTGGTGCTGGAAAACGGCGGTGCGGGCGCGGACGTGGCGATGATGGCGCGGCAATTGCTGGAATATTACTTCAATTTCGGCGAAAGCACGGCTCAACTTGAAGCGGAGATGACTTTACTTCACTAAAAAAATAAGGTATAATATCTGTTTGTCAAAAACGAGAAAACCAACGGCCTTCGCGAGGCCGATTCCCAAATAAATGAGGTGTTACTATGAATATCGCACTGATGGCACACGACGGAAAGAAGGAGCTGATGGTCCAGTTCTGCATCGCGTACTGCGGCATTCTGGCCAAGCATAAGATCATTGCCACCAACACCACCGGCAAACTCGTGTCCGAAGCCACGGGGCTGGACATCGACCTTTATATGTCCGCCGCGCAGGGCGGCACGCAGCAGATCGGCGCGCGCATCGCCTACAACGAGATCGATCTGGTCATGTTCTTCTGCGACACCAACCGTCCGGAGCTGGCCGGGCCGGTCAACGAGATCGCGCGGCTTTGCGATATGTACAACATCCCGTTCGCGTCGAACGTGGCCACGGCGGAAGTGCTCATTCAGGGCCTGCGTCGGGGCGATCTGGATTGGCGCGACATCGTTAACCCCAAGAAATAAGCCGGAGGAAGATTGGACATGAACCGAATCAAACCCCACACGCTGTCGGGCTTTATGGAGCTTCTGCCCGCGCCGCAAACGCAGCTTCGCGCCATCATGAAGGTGCTGCGCGAGACCTACTCGCTCTATGGCTTCACGCCCATCGACACGCCGGTCATCGAGGCGGCGGACGTGCTTTTGGCCAAGGGCGGCGGCGAAACGGAAAAGCAGATCTACCGCTTCACCAAGGGCGA
>CAYLSA010000137.1:0-2422 GCA_964386575.1 uncultured Oscillospiraceae bacterium
GCGCCGATGCGGTCGTTCACGCGGGCGCTGCTTTTCTGGAACACGCGGCCCATGATGAACGCATAGAGATACTTAATGGGAAACAGCACAAAGCACGAAAGCGCCAGCACCCAGTGGTATTGCCGAATGCGCAGCATGGCACCCACGACGTAATACACCGCCGGGATGAGATTGATGATGACATTCGCCAGATCGAGTGCGGCGTTGGAGTCGTTCGTAATGGCACTCATCAGGCAGGACGGGTCATCCCGGTCGTAAAACTCCATGCGCAGCCCAAGCATCTTCTTCCAGACGCTCTCGCGCGTGCGGCGTGTGGAATACGCCTGCGCCTGCGCCAGGACAGCCACAGCGGCGGTATTGGCGATGCCCAGCAGGATATAATAGACCACGGCCTTTCCCACGGCTCCGGCGCTTAAATTGCCGCTCGTAAGCTCCGCCGTGGTATCCGGCAAACGAAGCAGCAGATCGTTGCTGACAAGATTCACAGCCAGTGCAAATAAGATCCAAAGCCATGGAAGCTTGAGCCGGCCGATGGTATGGAACATCGCTTTCCAGCTTTTCGCCGCGCGCTGTTCCAAGGTTTGATTTTCCATAACGTCCTCCGAGAGAAAGCGCCGCGTACAGCCAAGGCACACGGCGCTTATATTCGATCACGCCTCGTAGCGCAGGGAGAAATAGCAGCCCTCGATATAAGTGGCCATGGTTTCGGCGCTGCGGTCGGAGATCATGCCGTAGCCCTCATAGGCGGCAAGCATTTCCTCCATGTCCGCGCCCTCGATCTTATCGCAGATGACGGTATCGGCCACCGCTTCGGCGTTGAAGAAGTTCGAGGCAGGATCGGCCATCAGTTTCTCCACGGTATCGGCGCTGCCGAACTCATAATACACATACTGCGCAACAGTCTCGCCCTCGAAGCCGTAAACCACATCCGTGCGGCATTTCAGATCCTTTTCCAGCGATTCATCCACCAGCGAATAAGTACCCGCGCCGGTCAGGACGATCTTTTCGTCAAAGTCGATGCCCTCGGGGTCAGCCGCGCCCTCATAGGGCTTGTAGGGGTTGACCGTGCCATAGGGACGCAGGTTGTAGTTGATCTTGAGCTCATCGGCATAAACGCTCGCGCTGCGGTCATCGTAGCTGTTGCCATACATCTGCTCGAGCATATCAAACTCCGCATCGATGGCATCGGCATCAAGAACGCATTTAAGGACCGAGTCACTTTCGGCGGCAAACGCCAGACCATAGAAAGCCTCCATATTCTCCGCGACCACATCCGCCGCCGAGGCATCCGAGAGGAAGAGATAGAAATCGGCCTCGACCGCCGTGCCGCCGTTTCCGTAAACGACAACAGCCATGGTAACATCGCCCGGAATGTCGATCAGGAGCGATTCATCGGGCTTGCCGAGATCGACTTCCTCGCCCGCGGCATAGGCCGTATACTCACCCGTGACAAAATCCGACCAGCCGTAAGCCAGACCGGTTTCCGCATCGTAGTCATACATGCCGAGGATGCTGCCATCGTCGCCATAGATCATGGTGTCGGGCTCGGCCATGGAATTTACGAAGTATTCCAGCGATTCGCCGAAGCCCTCGCCCTTGAGCGCGACGCGCTCGTCGTATTTCAGGCCGTCGGGGTCATGGTGGGTGTAGACATCGTCAAAATTCACGATCGTGGTGTCGCTGAACAGGCTGCATCCGGCCAGAGCCAGAACCAGCACCAGCGCCAAAAGCGCGCAAACAAACTTTTTCATGGTTTTACTTCCTTTTTATTTTTCTTTGTAATACAAACGGCAGTGGCAATATCCCTCAAAATCGGGGTCCTGGATCTGCGCCTTGAATTCCTCACAGATGCATTTATACTCCGGCTTGCGTTCCAGCCGGCACGGGCAGAAGCCGCCGGTGCGCTTGAGTCCCTCGCGCACATGGGCCACGGTCTGCGCGTCGTCGTTGAGTCGAATCTTTCCCATGATATTCTCCCTGTTTTATTGATACAAAAGCTTCGCGATCTCCGCGAGCAGTTCTTCCCGCTCCATAGAGCCCGTGACCGTATTCACAAGTTCACCGCCGCGGTAATAAAGAACCGTGGGCATGGCGTCGATGCTATATTCCTCCGCGATGGAGGGGTACTGCGAGATGTTGATGCGGCCAAAGGCGATGCCGGACAGCTCGTCCGCCGCCGCGTCAAACACCGGTGCGAGCATCACACAGGCTGAACACTGGTCGCCATAGCAGTCGATGATCGCATACGGGGCTTTGGAGAATTTCTTCCACTCGTTGTCCTTCAGTTCCACCGTTGCCATGGTTCACTCCCCCATTCTGCGGGCGATGAGCCCGTCGATATAGTCATAAAAGCCGCGGAAGTATTCGTTTTCCAGCGCCATTTCCAGCATCACGGCCCGTTCCGGCACTTCCTCGCCCATGA
>CAYLSA010000138.1:0-2406 GCA_964386575.1 uncultured Oscillospiraceae bacterium
TGTACAAGGGTACTGCGAGCCGACGCGGCGCAGTATTGCGCGAAAAGATCAAGTCGCAGACGTCAGCACATCACCAAACCCGCAGACGCAGAGATTTTCGCGCGAGACGATGACGCGGAGGCGAAGCTGTACAAGGGTACTGCGAGCCGACGCGGCGCAGTATTGCGCGAAAAGATCAAGTCTGCCGCCCACAGCACTCCTTGTATTTAAGAGGCCGCGACCCATCGGCCTTCCACTTGCCGCAGGGGCAGGGGTCGTTGCGGCCGGGCTTTTTGGCGCGCTTGACGGGCTGTTTTTTGGCAGAGGCATCGCCGCCGACGGCGTTGAGATTGGCTTTGACGGCGCTTTTGCGCTCGATGGACTGCTCTTTGCGGATGCGAACGACGAACACACGGCGAACGGTCTCGTCCTTGATGCCGTTGACCATGGCCTCGAACATATCGAAGCCCTCCTGCTTGTAGGCATCGATGGGCTTGACGTTGCCGTAGGCACGCAGGCCGATGCCCTGCCGCAGATCGTCCATGGCGTCGATGTGGTCCATCCAGTATTCGTCCACGACCTGAAGCAGCACCACGCGCTCAAGCTCGCGCATGACGGGCGTGCCGTCCGGCATGAGACCGAACGCCTGCTCGCGCCGCTCATAGAGGTTGTCCGCCAGCGCCTGCAATTTCTCGCACAGCACCTCCGCCGTGAGCGAAGGCAGCTCCTGCTCCGTAGCCGTCAGGTCGCCGGGTTTGAGGAAGCTTTTATAAAACGGCTCCAGCAGCTGCTCGAACTGCTCCATGCTTTCCGGATGCTGCGCATGGCCCAGCGCGCCCGTGACCTCGCTGCGGATGACCTCGGAGATCATGTTGTGGATGTAGGCGCGGATATCCTCGCCGTCAAGCACCTTGCGGCGCTGCTCGTAGATGATGTTGCGCTGCACGTTCATCACGTCGTCGTATTCGAGCGTGTTCTTGCGCATCTGGAAGTTGCGGCTCTCGACGGTTTTCTGCGCCGTTTCGATGGCGTTGGAGAGCATTTTGTTGTCGATGGGCATATCCTCTTCCAGCCCCATGGCCTCCATCATGCCCATCACGCGTTCGGAGCCGAACAGACGCATCACATCGTCCGTCATGGCGATGAAGAAGCGGCTTTCGCCAGGGTCGCCCTGACGGCCGGAACGGCCACGCAACTGGTTATCGATGCGGCGGGCCTCATGGCGCTCGGTGCCGAGGATGAACAGACCGCCCGCGGCGCGCACCTTTTCGGCCTCCTCGTTCGTCACGAGCTTATGCTGCTGCATTTTCTCGGCAAACAGCGCCCGCGCGGCAAGGATCTCCTCGTCGTCCGTCTCGGCATAGCCGGTGGCCTCGGCAATGGTCTCCTCGGCAAAGCCGGCCTTGCGCAGATCCTGCTTGGCCAGATATTCCGCGTTGCCGCCGAGCGTGATGTCCGTGCCGCGGCCGGCCATGTTTGTGGCGATGGTCACGGCGCCGAATTTACCGGCCTGCGCCACGATCTCCGCTTCCTTTTCGTGGTGCTTGGCGTTGAGCACGTTATGCGGCACGCCCTCGCGCTTTAAGAGCTTGGAGATATACTCGCTCTTTTCGATGGAGACCGTGCCGACCAGCACGGGCTGGCCCTTTTCGTGGCAGGCCTTGATCTGGGCGATGATGGCGCGGTTTTTGCCGTTTTCGTTTTTATAAACGCTGTCCGGCCGGTCGATGCGGGCCACGGGCTTGTTGGTGGGGATCTCCACGATGTCCAGTTGATAGATGGACATGAACTCCTCTTCCTCCGTAAGCGCCGTGCCGGTCATGCCGGAGAGCTTGCCGTAAAGGCGGAAGTAGTTCTGGAAGGTGATCGTCGCCAGCGTGCGGTTTTCGCGCTGGACCTCCACGCCCTCTTTGGCCTCGATGGCCTGATGCAGACCCTCGGAGTAGCGGCGGCCGAGCATGAGACGGCCCGTGAACTCATCGACGATGATGACCTCGTTGTCCTTGACGACATAATCAATGTCGCGGCGCATGACGCCGTGGGCCTTGATGGCCTGATTGATGTGGTGCGAAAGCGTGGTGTTTTCAAGGTCGGAGAGGTTCTCCAGCCCAAAATAGCGCTCGGCCTTTTCGATGCCGCGGGCCGTGAGCGTGGCACTGCGGGCCTTTTCGTCCACGAGGTAATCGGCCAGCTCGTCCGCCTGCTCGATCTCCTCTTTTTCCTCCGTCTGCTTCACAACGCCGCGCCGCAGCGTGCGAACAAAATCATCCGCCTGGCGATACAGATCGGTCGATTCATCCCCGCGACCGGAGATGATCAGCGGCGTGCGCGCCTCGTCGATGAGGATGGAGTCCACCTCGTCCACGATGGCGAAGCTGTGGCCGCGCTGGACCATGTCCTTTTTATACAGGGCCATGTTGTCGCGCA
>CAYLSA010000139.1:0-2347 GCA_964386575.1 uncultured Oscillospiraceae bacterium
CCGGAGGTCGAGTGGTCGGAGTATAACTTCACCAAGCTCAACACCCAGGAAGGCCACCCCGCCCGCGACCGGCAGGACACTTTCTATTTCGACGATGACGACACCATCTGCCTGCGCACGCAGACCAGTCCCGTGCAGGTCCATGTGATGGAATCGCAGAGTCTGCCCATCCGCATCATCTCGCCGGGCCGCGTGTACCGCAAGGACGAGGTGGACGCCACCCACAGCCCCATGTTCCACCAGCTCGAGGGTCTGGTCGTGGACGAGGGCATCACCTTCGGCGACCTCAAGGGCTGTTTGAACACGCTGGTCCAGCGCCTTTACGGCGAGGGCACCCACACCCGCTTCCGCCCGCACCACTTCCCCTTCACCGAGCCGAGCTGCGAGGTGGACGTGGAGTGCTTCGAGTGCCACGGCAAGGGCTGCCGCGTCTGCAAGGGCGAGGGCTGGATCGAGCTTCTCGGCGCGGGCATGGTGCATCCCAAGGTGCTGGCCGGCTGCGGCATCGACACGGACAAATACTCCGGCTTCGCTTTCGGCGTTGGCGTGGAGCGTATGTGCATGATGCGGCTGAACATCAGCGATATGCGGCTTCTGTTTGAAAACGATGTTCGTTTTCTGGAACAGTTTTAAGGAGGCGGTCTGAATGAAGCTTTCAAGAGATTGGCTGAGCGACTTCACCAAGGTCGCCGCAAGCGATAAGGAATACATCGACAAAATGACCATGAGCGGCTCGAAGGTCGAGGGCTTTGAGCTCACAGGCGACGGCATCTCCAATGTTCTCGCCGGCCGCGTGACCTTCATGAAGCGCCACCCGGACTCCGACCATATGTGGGTCTGCAAGGTGGACGTTGGCCAAAGCCGCGATCTGACCATCGTGACGGGCGCGCAGAACGTGTCCGTGGGCGATATGGTCCCCACCGCCATCGACGGCGCCACCCTGCCCGGCGGCAAGGAGATCCACACCGGCACCCTGCGCGGCGTTACGAGCGAAGGTATGCTCTGCTCGCTGGGCGAACTTGGTCTGGACGAGCATGACTACCCCTACGCCATCACGGACGGCATCTTCATCATGCAGGAGCCGTGCGAGGTGGGTGACGATATCCGCAAGGTACTCGGCCTTGGCGACACCGTGGTTGAATTTGAGATCACGAACAACCGCGCCGACTGCCTTTCCATCATCGGTCTGGCCCGCGAAACGGCGGCCACCTTTAACACGGAGCTTCAGCTTCACACGCCCGAGGTCAAGGGCAGCGGCGACGATATCCGCAACTATCTGGCCGTTGAAATAAACGAGCCCACGCTCTGCCCGCGCTACACCGCGCGTATGGTCAAAAACATCCGCATCGAGCCTTCGCCCGCGTGGCTGCGCCGCCGTTTGCGCGCCGTTGGCATCCGCCCGATCAACAACATCGTGGACATCACCAACTACGTCATGCAGGAGTATGGCCAGCCCATGCACGCATTCGACTATAGCTGTGTTGGCGGCAGCAAGATCGTTGTCCGCCGCGCCGAAACCGGCGAGAGCATCACCACGCTTGACGGCGTGGACCGCCGTCTGACGGAGAATATGCTCGTCATCGCGGATGAGGAAAAGCCCATCGGCGTGGCCGGTGTGATGGGCGGCGGCAACTCCGAGATCGTGGACGACACGACCACCATCGTTTTCGAGTCCGCCAACTTCAACGGCACCTCCGTCCGCAAGACCTCCATCGCCCTCGGCATGCGCACCGACGCTTCCACCAAGTTCGAAAAGGGCCTCGATCCGGACGGCACCGTGGCCGCCGTGGAGCGCGCCTGCGAGCTGGTGGAGATGCTCGGCGCGGGCGAGGTGATCGACGGCATGATCGATGTGGTCGCGGCGCCGTCCGTGCCTGTGACCGTGCGGCTGGAGCCGGAGCGCGTCAACCGTCTGCTCGGCACCGATCTGCCGCGCGAATACATGGTGGAAGTGCTGGAAAAGCTCGGCTTCACCATCCGCGGCGATATGATCGTCGTGCCCTCCTGGCGCAGCGACATCGAGCACTATGCCGACATCGCCGAGGAGATCGCCCGCTTCTACGGCTACGATGTGATCGAGCCGACCATGTTCTCCGGCAACGCCGTGATCGGCGGCTTCACGCCCAAGCAGATCTTCGACCGCCAGCTCACGGCCCGCTGCCGCGCGCTCGGCTTTGACGAGATCCTCACCTACTCCTTCGGCTCGAAGAGCGCGTGGGACAAGATCCGTCTGCCCGCCGATTCGACTCTGCGCGATGCGTTCGTCATCCAGAACCCGCTGGGCGAAGACAGCTCCGTCATGCGCACCACGCCGCTCGGCTCCATGCTCGACACCGTGGCCACCAAC
>CAYLSA010000140.1:0-2223 GCA_964386575.1 uncultured Oscillospiraceae bacterium
GCGCAGCTCATGCCCGTTATATTATATTGCTGCATGATTCCTCCGGATTAGATTTATTTAACCCTATTTTGCCCCATTCCACCGCGGATGTCAAGCGCCCGAAGGCTATGTCTGTCGCGCGTGCGGCCGGAATGGTTCATTTATATTATCATTGACTGTTTTTTGATTCAGGTATAAACTGATTTCAGTCAATTTTGCGTTCAAACAGGAGGTATCCCCATGATCGCATCTTCGCTGCACGGCAGCAACCGACTGATCAAAAAATCCGTTACCCGCGTGTTTCCGGCCTGCTTCGCGGCCACACTGGCCGCCAGCGTTTCGCTGATGCTCGATTCTCTGCTGGCCGGCAGTCTGATCGGTGCGCTTTCCATCGCCGCCGTTGCCATCGGAAACCCGGTCATCAACATTCTCAAGGCTCTTGTGCAGACCATCTCCTGTGGAGCCGCAGTAGAGATCACGGTGAACATTGGCCGCGGCAACCAGGAGGAGATCAACCGCTCCTATTCCATGGGCGTTTTCGGCACCGCCGCGCTGGGCATTCTGGCCATGCTGGTGTGTCTATTCGCGGCAGGGCCGCTGGTGCAGCTTTTCGGCGGCACGGCGAACGTGGAGGCCGCGCGGCAGGCGAAGCTTTACATCGTTGCCTGCTCGGTGAGCATCCTGTTTTCCAGCATCAACTACTACATGGGCAAAGTCCTGTCCGTTTACGGCTGCCAGAAGCAGGTGTTTTTCAACTCTCTCGTGAGCGTGTTCGGCAATCTGGTATTCTCGATCGTATGCGTCAAGCTCCTGCCGGATGATATGGCCATCGCCGGTCTCGGCATCGGCACCAGCATCGTCACCGTGCTTTGCTGCAGCGTGAGCTTTTCGATCGTGAAGATCAAGAAGCTTCCGCTTCACCTGTCGCTCAAGGGACTGCGGCTCAAAGCGGCACTGCATGACATCCAGCTGGGGCTCCCCTCCTCCGGCAACAATCTGGCAGACGGCGTGATCTCGGGCGTGATCAACAACATCATCCTCGCCGGTTTCGGCGGCGACACTACAGCCCTTTCCATCTACACCGCCGTGAAGGCCGTGTTCACCTTTGCCCAGACCACCGGCGTTGGCACCTCACTGGCCACGGCCCCGCTGTTCGGGCTTTTGTATGGCGCGCGCGATAAAAGCGGCCTTTGCCGCACCCTGCGCGAGGGATATAAGGTCGGCCTCATTTTCTCCGTGGCGTGGTGCTTGATGCTGGTGGCACTGCTGCCGCTGCTGATGCGCTTTTACGGGATGCAGGGCAATGTTATCATGCGAAACGGCGTTATCATCTGCCTGCTGTTTATGCCGGTGATTTTGGCGCTTCGCATCATGACACAGCTGTTTGAATCCACCGGCAACGTGGCCATGGGGCTTTTCTACTCCATCATCCCCGACTCCCTCATCTATCCGCTGATTCTGCTGGTGCTGCTGCCGAAGCTCGGCTATCTCGGCATCTGGCTTTCGCTGGGCGGAAACGGCATTTTGTTTTTGCTGCTGATGTATCTCATCCGTTCGCTGACCCGGCGAGAGGCCAAAATGTCCGTTGACCGGATGCTGTGTTTGGACGAGACCATCCGCGACAATATCCCCATGCTGGATATCAGCATCCTATCCACCACGCAGGACACCACCGCTTTCCTTGAGCAGGTCCACAACTTCCTGGCGCAGGAGGCCGTGAGCGAGCGCTGCTCCTACATCACGGCGCTGTGCCTCGAGGAACTGAGTGTGGACTTCATCCAGCATACGCAGGAAAAGCAGTCCAAGGACGAGATCGTGGACATCAAGCTATTCTCCGACGAAGATACCCTGCGGCTCATCATCCGCAACGCCTCCGCGCCCTATAACCCGCTGGACTTTGACCGCACGGCCGACGACCCCAACAAGATCGGCATCAAGCTTGCGCAGGAGGTCGCGGAAACGATCGAGTATTCCTATGTGTTTAAGCTCAATATCGTGACCATCGACATCAAGAAATAAACCTCAGACATACAAAATCCGCCGCGTACTGATTTGCTACACGGCGGATTTTTTCATTGCTCCAAATTTTACCTCGCTGTCAGAAATCCCTTTATGCCCGCGTCAGCAGAACCACGCATTCGATATGCTCCGTGTGGGGGAACATATCCACCGGCTGGCACAGCTCGGCACGGTAGCCGTATTTCTTGAAAACGCCGAGATCGCGCGCAAGCGTGACAGGGTTGC
>CAYLSA010000141.1:0-2201 GCA_964386575.1 uncultured Oscillospiraceae bacterium
GCGCCTTGTGGCCACGCTGCAGCTGGCCATGGATATATCCCAGGCCCTGCCGGATCGCAGCGGCGAGGAATAAAAAGGAGGAAACGATCATGGACATTCTGGAGCTTATGAAAGCCCGGCACAGCGTTCGCCAGTATACCCCGCAGGCGATCGAGCCGGAAAAACGCGCGGCGCTCGATGCGCTGACGGCGCAGCTGAACGCAGAATTCGGTCTGAATATTCAGGTTTTGTATGACGAGCCGAAGTGCTTTGATTCTTTCATGGCGCATTACGGCAAGTTCTCCGGCGTGAAAAACTACATCGCGCTGGTTGGCCCTAAAGGGCCGATGCTGGATGAGCAGCTTGGCTATTGCGGCGAGCAGCTTGCTCTCAAGGCGCAGGAGCTGGGGCTGAACACCTGCTGGGTGGCCATGACGCACGGCAAAAGCGCTGCCAGGCTGCGCAAAGGCGACAAGGCCGGCTGCATCCTATCGCTTGGCTACGGCGAAACGCAGGGCGTGGCTCACACGAGCAAGGCAGCCGAGGCCGTGAGCCGCGGCGAAAATGCGCCGGACTGGTTCCGCATCGGCGTGGAGGCTGCGCTTTTGGCGCCCACGGCCATGAATCAGCAGAAATTTTTCTTCACCTACCAGCCGGACGGCACCGTGAAGGCCACCACCAAGGGCGGCTTTTACACGAAGGTCGATCTCGGCATCGCGAAATATCATTTCGAGGCCGTCTCTGGCCATAAGCTCGGCTGAGAAAATACAAGCAGCGCCCTCTGCCCAGAACGGCAGAAGGCGCTGTTTTTATATTTGCTTACTTCGAGGCCTCGCCGGAGGGTTCGGCGGAGGCGGGGGTGTTTTCCGGCTCGTAGTTTCCGGCCTGGATTTCGTTATACAGGGTTTTCAGCAGATCGAGATACGAGGGCGTTTCGTCCAGCGTTGCGCCGGAAACGGCGTCCGCCGTCTGCCAGTAGCCGCTCTCGCCCTTGGTGATGCCGCCGTCGGCGTAGTAGTCGTAGTCAAAGCCGAATTCGGCCACAAAATCCTTGATGGCCTGCATATTGCCGGGGAAGGTGATCGGGCTCATCCAGAAATGCACGCCGTGGCCATTGGTTTCCTTATAGGGGATCTCGAGCGTCGCCGCCGCGTCGCCGTTCGGTGCGGGGAGGATATCCACCGGTGTGCGCGAGACCTCGACATACCAGGCGGCGCCCGCATCGGTGCGGACATAATCGTTCAGCGTGGTCTCGGCGCCGTTTATCTCGGCGCAGTAATCCACCGCCGTGGCCGCCGCCGGATGGCTCGAAAGCGCGCCCGTCCAAACGATGCCGCCGATGCGCAGATACCTGGCGTAGGATATGCCGTCCGCCACGGCGACCAGCGCGTCCGCCTTGCCGAGCGTTTCGAGCAGCGTCGCGTCCGTCACGCAGGCCCAGCCCATCGCCGCGCCGTTATCATCCCAGGGCAGCATCGGCTGGATGAAACGGATGGCATAAAGCTTGTCGTTCGTTTTGTCCCAGTACAGCGTGGCCATGATGACGGCGTCCTGCATGGAGGCGGGGCTTTTGGTATACACGCTGTAGCCCGTCGCGCTCACGATCGCGGCGTCGGCCGGAAAATCGGGCTTGGCAAAGAGGTCTTCCTTTACCTCGCGCACTTCCACATCGTATTCTGGTCCGGCCACCAGCTCATCCGTGAGTATATGGGTCAGACGGCCGTCCTGCACGCAAAGCTCCACGATGCGCGAGCCGCCCACCCAGATCTGCTCGTCCACGCTCCAGGGGCTGGGTGCGTCCTCGCAGGAGACGACGATCTCGAACACACCGGCCTGTCCGGCGCGGAAAATGCCCCAGACCACGCCGTCCGCGTCCGTGTAGGTGATGCCGCCGCCATCGGAGACCGACCAGATGTAATCCGCCTCGTCCTCGATCGCATCGACCGGCACGGCGGTCAGATCGTGCGCAATGGCGCAGCCGTCGATCACCAGCATCGCGGCCACAGGCTCGCCCGACGCTTCGCCGGAGCCCTCGCCGGACGGCTCGCCCGAGGCGGCCAATGCGGCGCCAACGCAGAGCGTCAGGGCCAGAATGAATGCCAAAAGCTTTTTGTGCATGGGAAAAACCTCCTTTTGTTCTCGTGTCTATAGTACATTGTCCGCGCCGCGCTTGTCAAACATTTCCGCCGCGCAAAAAGGCACGGACGCGGAAAATTCCGGCC
>CAYLSA010000142.1:0-2177 GCA_964386575.1 uncultured Oscillospiraceae bacterium
GAAAGGGTGTTCCCTGCGGCCGAAGCGGCGGCAGTTCATCCGGCCGTGCGCCGGAGAAATACGCATCCAGCCAGCGTTTTGCCGCACGAAAGGGCTTTTCATCCCGGATGACATCCGGTGAAAGACCGGCACCATAATGCTTCTGGCCGGAAAACCATAGGCCGGTCAGTCCCTCGCCGTCGGAGGCCAACGTGATCGCCCCAGGCGGCGAGGCATAGTCCGATATATAAATCATTCGTTCAAAAACGCGAGCATCGTCCGGTCGCCCACGGCGCAGAATTTGCCCTCGTTGAGCCAGCGGCGCACCAAGGCGGTCAGCGAGCGCAGATCGTCCGTCGTGGTATGCAGGATCTCGCGGCGGATCTGCTCAATGTCCGCATGGGTCACGCCCTTGAGATGCCGCGCACACGCAAGTGCGCACAATCCGGCAGGATCCAGCAGTGGATCGGTGGTGTTCACCGTGCTGATGATCACGTCATCGAGCGGCATATCGTCCGCCAGCATGGCTTCCATCGCATCCGCCAGCGCGGCAAAGGCCGCGCGCGTGGCTTTCAGATTCGGGTCGCGGTAAGAGTAGCAGAACATATCGCCGTTTTGGCGGATGTTCATGCCCGTGCCGTATGCGCCACCCTGCACGCGCACCGCGCCCCAGAGATACCCGTAGCTCATCAGCGCCGAGAGCACAGAGCAGGCGCCGCTGTAGCGCCCGCCAAGGGCGTAGATATTATGGCCGAGCGCCGAAAAGCCCACAGCAGCGGGAATTTCAACATTCTCCGCATTCGTATCCGATTGGGAAACGCTCTGCCGTTCGCCGATCGTGCCCTGCGGAAGGGCGTCGACAAGCGCCGAAAGCGCCGCATCGTCGTTCAGGCCGCAGCAGCCGATGAACAGGCGACCGGATACAAGGGCCTTGGCGGCAATATCCGCAAGCTCCGCGCCATTATCCGCAAAGCGTTCCACATAGTCCGAGAACCAGCGGCTGAAGCTTTCGCCCTCCAACAGTTCCGTTTGAGCACCGGTCTGGGAAAAGGCCGAAAGCGCCTTGCTGACGGCGTACATATGGCCGCTTGCGATCAGGTCCTGTTTCTGGAAGTAATCCGTTTGCGCGAGCAACTCGCCCAGCTTGTCCGTTTCGTCAAAGCGCGTATGCGTGACGATCTCCGCAATGAGTTTCAGCGCCTCGGCGGTGTTGCGCTCCAGCATGGAGGCGGAAACGACCAGATACGGCGTGGATTCATCCAGCGCACCGGGCTTGGCCGCAAGCTCGATCTTTGCGGAAAGCGAGCCGAGCAGGGTTTTGATGCGCGTTTGCAGCGCAGCGGCCGAAGTCTGCGCCGTGCGCAACTCGCCGAGGCAGACCGTGACCACATTCGCCAGGCGAAGTTCCTCCGCCGTGAAATCGGAAAGATCAAAATACAGCCGCAGATAAGAAACACCGTTCGTTTCCGTGGCCACACGCAGACAGTCGCGGCCGCCCACCGTCAAAAGCTCCGTCCGGATGGGCTCCACCGTTTCCGCCACATCGGAAAGCTCCAGATGCGGCAGCGACGCGAGCGCCTGCTCGTCATCCTCACTTTGCTGCCACTGCTGCATACGCACAAATGCATCATAGGCCGCGCGGCGATCCGATTCGCTCCACGACGCCGTGGCTGCGGCCAGCTTTTCCGTCTCGCGGCGGGCATCGTCCTCACCCTTGGTGAGCGAGGGCAGAACGTACAGGGCGCATTTATCGTCTGCCGAACCCAGCATATCGCGAAGCAGCGTTTCGAAATAGTTGCCCGCAAGTTTTTCGCGCAGCGAATCGAACACGGCGGCGTTTTCCACATGGGTGAGCGGATCGTCGCCATACAGCCAGCCGTCAAACAGCTTCATGGAAAGCTCCACGCCGTATGGTTCCGTGATCTCGCGGCTTTGGAATGCCTGCCGTTCCAGTGACGCGGCGAGGGCCTTTTTATCGATCCCTTCCCCAAGCAGTGTTTCCACCGCCTGCGGCAAAAGCGTCCGGATGGCATCAAAATTCTCTTTCGCCGTATTCCGAGCAAGGAAAACGATGTTCGGCTGATAGATCGTTTCGCTCACGGAAAGCTCCACATCCTGCGCCAGGCCTTTTTCCAAAAAAGCACGTTTGAGCGGCGCTTCGTTCGAGCCGGTCAGGTAATCGGCCAGCACACGCGCGG
>CAYLSA010000143.1:0-2120 GCA_964386575.1 uncultured Oscillospiraceae bacterium
CGCGACAAGCTCGTTGTGTTCACGGGCCTGTCCGGCAGCGGAAAGTCGAGCCTGGCCTTCGACACCATTTTCGCCGAAGGTCAGCGTCGCTATGTGGAAAGCCTTTCGTCCTATGCCCGCCAGTTCCTCGGCCAGATGGACAAACCCGATGTCGATTCCATCGACGGCCTGTCTCCGGCGGTGTCCATCGACCAGAAAACCACATCCAAAAACCCGCGCTCTACCGTTGGCACGGTCACGGAGATATACGACTATCTGCGCCTGCTCTGGGCGCGCGTCGGCGTGCCGCACTGCCCGGTTTGCGGCAAGGAGATACGCCAGCAGTCCATCGACCAGATCGTCGATCAAACCATGGAACTGCCGGACGGAACGCGCCTGCAAATTCTCGCGCCGGTCATTCGCCACCGCAAGGGCGAGCACCAGAGGGTGCTGGAGGATGCGCGCCGTGGCGGCTATGTGCGCGTGCGCATCGATGGGGAGATATACGACCTGTCCGATGATATCAAGCTGAAAAAAACGTTGTATCACGATATCGATGTTGTGATCGACCGTCTCGTAATGAAGCGCGAGCTTACGCGCCGGCTCACCGATTCGCTGGAAACGGCTTTGGCGCTGTCCGGCGGCATCGTGCATATCGATCTTCCAGCGGAGGGCCGCCAGCTCAGCTTTTCCCAAAACTACGCCTGCGAAGACTGCGGCGTTTCCATCGAGGAGCTGACACCGCGGCTGTTTTCGTTCAACAGCCCCTATGGCGCGTGCCCGAAATGCACGGGTCTTGGCTCGCTTCTGCGCGTTGACCCCTCGCTCATCATCCCGAATCCTGCGCTTTCGATTCTGGATGGCGGTATTCAGGCCTATGGCTGGAACAATGCGCGCGGCGATTCCATCTGCCGGATGTATTATGAGGCGCTGGCCAAGCGCTACCATTTCAGTCTGTCCGACCCCATCCGCGATATACCGGAGGCCGGTCTGCACGCGCTGCTGTACGGCACGGGCGAGGAAGCGCTCAAGCTGCGCTATGAGCGCGGCAATGGCTATGGCATACTGGAAAAGCCCTTTGAAGGCATCGCCAACAATCTTCAGCGCCGCTACGAGGAGACCCAGTCGGCCTCTGCGCGGAGCGAGCTGGAGGACTGCATGAGCGAATATGAGTGTCCCGAATGTCGTGGACGGCGGCTGAAAAAAGAGGTGCTGGCCGTCACGGTCGGGGGTATGAGCATATCCGAATTCTGCGAGCATTCCGTGACCGACGCGCTGCGCTTTTTGGATGAGCTGAATCTCTCCGGTCAGGACGCTATGATCGCCGATCGCATCCTGAAGGAGATTCGCACACGCCTCGGCTTCCTTACGAACGTGGGCCTTGGCTATCTCACGCTCAGCCGCGCGTCCGGTTCGCTGTCCGGCGGTGAGAGCCAGCGTATTCGATTGGCCACGCAGATCGGTGCTTCGCTGATGGGGGTTTTGTATATTCTGGATGAACCGAGCATCGGCCTGCATCAGCGCGACAACGAGAAGCTTCTCGCCACGCTGCGCGAGCTGCGCGATATCGGCAACACGCTCATTGTGGTCGAGCACGATGAGGATACCATGCGAGCGGCGGACTATATCGTGGACATCGGCCCCGGTGCGGGCGTTCACGGCGGCACCGTTGTGGCGGCCGGCACGCCGCAGCAGGTGATGGAAAATGAGGCCTCCATCACGGGGCAATATCTCTCCGGCCGCAAAAAGATCGCCATCCCAACGGCACGAAGGGCCGGAAACGGCCACTGGCTCACCGTTCGCGGTGCGGCGGAGAATAACCTGAAAAACATCGATGTTTCCTTCCCCTGCGGGGCCTTTACCTGCGTGACGGGTGTGTCCGGCAGCGGAAAAAGTTCGCTGGTCAATGAGATTCTCTATAAGACCCTTGCGGCGGAGCTCAACCGCGTCAAGGTGCGTCCCGGCAAATCGGCGGGCGTGGATGGTCTATGCTATGTGGATAAGGTCATCAACATCGACCAAAGCCCCATCGGCCGCACGCCGCGCTCGAATCCCGCCACTTATACCGGCGTATTCAACCTCATCCGCGAGCTGTTTGCCACCACGCAGGATGCGAAGCTGCGCGGATATAAATCCGGCCG
>CAYLSA010000144.1:0-2096 GCA_964386575.1 uncultured Oscillospiraceae bacterium
TTGCGAAGGGCCGCGCCCTCCGCCGCTAGTATAGCTCCCAGCCGGAAAATTCCGCGCTCATCACGGTCGCTCCATCCTGCACGATCTCGGCGCACAGCGGCACAAGACCTGCATCGAGCCACAGCGTCATCGCCGCGCCGTCATCCAGCCAGATGCGCGCCGCGATGGTATCGTCCTCGCGCCAGAACAGCTCCCCATAGCCATAAGCCATGGCCTTGAGCATATTCGGCCCCGCCGTGACCGGCGTCATGCCCGCGATGGCCCCGACCCCAAGGCTCACGCCCTCGCAGCCAAGCTGCGTTCCGTCCGGACCGACCGTGGCCGTGACGCCCGCAAGAAGCTGCGGCTGCCGGACCGTTACCGTATATTCGCCCTCGGCATAGAAAACGCGCAGGGCATAATCCGCGACCGCGCCGTCCGCGCGCTCATGCAGCGCAAGTTCAAAAGCGGCATGATCCGCCGCGCGCAGCGCTTCGCGAAAGGCCGCAAATTCCTCCTCCGGCTTTGCCTGCCGCCGCGCACAGCCCGCGAGCAGCAGCAGGGGTATCATCAGTGCGGAAAGAAAGCGCTTCCGCATGATCTTCTCCTTATTCCATGATCTCCAATTCCGCCTGCGGCAGGGTGTCGATGATGTCCGAGGCGGCAAGCGCGTATTCGCCCAGTTTTTCCGCCGCAATATCTCCGGCGCGCGCGTGCAGCCAGCAGCCCGTTATCACCGCGCGGTCGAATTCCATCTGCCCGAGCAGCGCCGCGATCACGCCCGTGAGAACATCGCCGCTGCCACCCGAGGCCATGCCGGGATTGCCCGCCTCGATGCGGTATACCCTCCCGTCCGGAAACGCGATGAGCGTTCGATGCCCCTTAAGCACCAGCGTGCAGCGATGGCGTGTGGCATACTCCCGCGCATCGCGCATCCGTTCGCCGCTTCGATTTGGCCACAGGCGTGCAAACTCGCCCTCATGCGGCGTGAGCACGACCTGCGCCGCCGTATCATCGAGCATCTGCGGCTTTTGTGCCACGGCCCAAAGCGCGTCGGCATCGAGCACCAGCGGCCCCTTCCATTCGGAAAGCACCCGCCGCGTCACATCGAACACACCCTCGCCGCGGCCAAGCCCGGGACCTAGAGCCAGAACGTCCATATCCCGCGCCTTCGCCATGACCGCGTCCGCCGCCGATGCATCCAGCCGTCCCGCCGCGTCCGCCGCGAGCGGAAAGGGCATGGCCTCCGTGCATTTCACGGCCGCGACCGGCCACAACGGCTCCGGCACACCAAGGCTCACAAGCCCCGCTCCGCCGCGCACCGCCGCCGCGGCACACAGACACGGCGCACCGCTGTAGCCCACGCTGCCGCCCACGATCAGAAGTTTTCCGTAATCGCCCTTGTGGGACTCGGCGCGGCGCTTCGGCAGACGAAACTGCCCCATGACCGAAACCGGCTCGCCCGTCCCATTGCAGTCTACGCCCGGCACGTCCGGCTTATGCCCCGACACGCCTGTATTTGTTTCCGGTAAGAGCATAGTGCGCCCTCCTTTGGCCATTTATTATAATATTCCCCTGCAAATTCGTCAAATTTATTGAAAAATCGTTTTATCTATGTTATATATTATATTTGGCAAAAAACTTTCTTGTTTCACAAGGAGAGATCATAATGAAAGAACAACTGGAAAAGCTGCGCAGCGAAGCGCTGGCAGCCATCCAAGAGGCCGAC
The DNA here is from genome assembly GCA_964386575.1 of uncultured Oscillospiraceae bacterium. Lineage (GTDB taxonomy): Bacteria > Bacillota > Clostridia > Oscillospirales > Oscillospiraceae > CAJOIG01. Next base: position 1,709 of record CAYLSA010000144.1, read on the forward strand.
GGCCTCGAAGCGCTGGAAAACCTGCGCGTGAAGTATCTGGGCAAAAAAGGCGAGCTTACCGCGCTTTTGAAGCAGATGGGCAAGCTGTCCGCCGAGGAACGCCCCGTGATTGGCCAGCTGGCCAACAAGCTGCGCGAGGAGATCGCCGCATCCATGGAGGCGGAGCGCAAGATCCTGGCGGAAAAGGCCATGGAACTGCGTCTGCGCGCGGAAAAGCTGGACGTTACCGTGCCGGGCACGGCCGTTTTGCAGGGCCGCCAGCATCCGCTGAACATGGTTTTGGACGAGGCCAAGGAAATTTTCATCGGCATGGGCTTTTCCATCGCCGAAGGGCCGGAGGTCGAGTGGTCGGAGTATAACTTCACCAAGCTCAACACCCAGGAAGGCC
>CAYLSA010000145.1:0-2041 GCA_964386575.1 uncultured Oscillospiraceae bacterium
TCATGGGCCGCGTGTTCCAGAAAAGCAGCGCCCGCGTGAACGACCGCATCGGCGCGCTCACGGGCTTTCTGGCCGACCGCATCTCCCATCTGCCGCTGGTAAAGGCGTTCACGAACGAGCAGCGCGAGCGGGAAGCGGGCGAGAGTGCGTGCCGCCAGCTTTTTAAGGCCAACATGCGCATTGTCCATCAGGACAACATCGCCATTGGCATCGTGTCGGTCATCGACGTTTTGCAGAAATTTGTTGTGATCGTGGTGGCGGTGCTGCTGCTTCAGCGGCGGCTGATCGATCTGGCGGCGTGGCTGGCGTTTTTCCTGTTCACGCAAAACCTCTTTTCCTACATCGATTCCATCTTTGATTACTGGACGCGCATCAAAATGCTCCAGGGCGAGTTTGAGCGTGTCAACACCATCATGCAGGGCGAGGATGAGGATACCGGCACGGCGCAGCCCGTGCCCGAAAAGGGCGATATCCGTTTTGAAAATGTCACCTTTACTTACCCCGGCGCGGATGCACCTGCGCTCGATAACGTCTCGCTCACCATCCCGCACGGCAGCTCCGCCGCGATCGTGGGTCTGTGCGGCAGCGGCAAAACGACCTCTATCAGCCTCATTGAGCGCCTGTATACGCCCGATTCCGGCCGTATCATGATCGGGGGCGACGATGTGTTGGTGTTGTCGCTATCCGATTACCGCCGCAAGATCGCCTACGTTCAGCAGAGCGTGAGCGTGTTCGGCGGCACGGTGCGCGACAGCCTGACCTATGGCATTGAGCGTGATGTGAGCGACGAGGAGCTGTTGGCCGCGGCGGCCAAAACGGGCTTTGACGAATACCTCGCGCTGTGTCCGGAAGGGCTCGATACCGAGGTGGCCTCGGGTGGTGCGTCCATGTCCGGCGGGCAGGGCCAGCGTCTGATCATCACGCGCGAGCTTCTGCGCGGCGGGGACATCATCCTCATGGATGAACCCACCAGTGCGCTGGATGTGCGCGTTTCGACCAAAATTCAGGACACGATGGACACCTTGTTTGCGGATAAGACCCGCATCCTCATCACGCACGATCTGCGCTTTGCACGCCGGTACGACAAGATCTTCGTGCTGGAAAACGGCCGCCTCGTGGGCGAGGGGAGCCATGCAGAGCTTTTGCAAAGCTGCTCTGTGTATCAGGCGATGCACGAAAACGCGGAGAAGGAGGCGGAAACGGTATGAAGTCGATGAACAAGTATTTTGCCGTTTTCAAAGGTGTGAAGCTGCCGTGGCTTCTGATCGCGGCGACCTGTCTTTTCTCCGTTTTGATGACCAGCTCCGAGCTTCAGGTGGCCACGCTGACCGCCGATATCATCGATGGCAGCCAAAACGCCATCAACGGCTCGAAGCTTATAAGCTACGTTCTGGCGGCGCTTGTTGTCGCGGCCTGCACCATCGGCAGCACCTATTTCGAGCGCCGGATGGAAGAGACCGTCACCATGCGCGTGCGCGTGAAGCTGTGGAACAAGATCATGTGCCTTCCGCTTCGCTATTACGATGCCGACAGCGGCGAGGGCCTCATCAGCCGTGTCACCTCCGACGCGAGCGCTCCGGCCTCGCTGTTTACTGTGATCATCTCGTTCATCGTGTGCGTGGTGACTACGGTGCAGGGCTTTGTGCAGCTTTATGACTATAACGTGATGCTTGCGAACTATTCGCTGCTCATCATTCCGCTCACGTTGCTATTCTGCCTGCTTTACAGTCTTTTGCAGTTTAAGCTCAGCGTGTTCACCACGGCGACCATTTCGTGCAGTCTTGGCTATCTGGCCGAGCGCGTGCGCAATTTCCGGCTGATCAAAAGCGCAGCGGCGGAAAAGCTGGAGGAGGCGAAAGGCAACGCCACCTTTAAGCGGATGTACACGGCCGAGTTTCTCAGCTGGCTTCTGGTCGCGGGCTATCAGCTTTCGTCCAGCCTGTTTTCGATCTTATTCATCGTGGTCATCTTCGTCGTTGGCGGCCGGCTTGTTCCGGCGGGCGAGGTCACGATCGGCGATCTTACGAGCTTTTACATGATA
>CAYLSA010000146.1:0-1964 GCA_964386575.1 uncultured Oscillospiraceae bacterium
GCCGCCGCGCGGCCTTGGTCACAAAAAAGACTTGAATACAGGATTTGTATGTAATATAATGTATCAGTCATGCTGGGAAAACCAGCAGAAAATCTCGCAAAAGGGTGAGTATACATCATGAGCGCATCGAAAGACAAAATCAATCGCAAGCAGCTTCGGGAATCCGGACAGGACAAGCACGTTCTGGCCCAGCAGAAGGCGGAGGCCGAGCGCCGCAAGACCCGCACGAAATACGGCATCGTTGCCGCGATCGTGGTGGTCGTGTTCGCGTTTATCTTCGTTTTCAACTCCGCCATCCCCAGCCGGAGTCTCACCGGCGCTACCATCGACGGACAGGATTACTCCGTGGCGCAGCTGAACTACTACTATTCCAACAGCTATCAGAACTTCTACAGCACCTACTACCAGTACATCCAGTACGGTCTGTTCTTTGACGCGAACACCAGCCTGGGCGATCAGGACTACTCCGAGGATATGACCTGGCGCGAGTATTTCCTCGATCAGGCGCTGGAGAACATGAAGCAGGTGCAGGCGCTGTGCGCCGCCGGCGAGGCCGAGGGCTTCGAGCTGCCGGAGGAGTATCAGACCCAGTACGATCAGGCCGTGGCCGATCTTCAGACCACCTGGCAGACCAGTGGCTATTCCAGCCTCAAGCAGTTTTTGAACCTTGTTTACGGCAAGGGCGTGGATGAGCAGATGGTCAAGGACGAGATGTACCGCAGCGTGTACGCCTCCGCCTATGCCGAGCATATCTACGAAAGCTATGAATACACGCCGGAGGAGCTTTCCGCCTACTACGGCGAGCACGCCGATGAGTATGATCTGATCGACTACGCGGTGTATTCCGCCGCTGTGGACGAGGAGGACGAGAGCGTCAAGACCGGCATGGAGGCGCTTGTGGCCGCCGTGAACGGCAAGGACGTGGATGCCTTTGAGACCTATGTTGCCGAAAACTACGAGGGCGACACCATCAACAACACCAGCGCCCAGGGCGCGAATCTGTCCGCGGCGTATTCCGAGTGGCTGCTGGACGGCGCCCGCCAGAGCGGCGACTGCGAGCTGATCGAGAGCAACGGTATGTTCTATGCTGTGATGTATCTTGATCGCGACAGCAACCAGTATCAGACGCGCGCGTTCCGCCATGTTCTCATCATGGCCGAGGATACCGACGGCGACGAGGTCATCACGGAGACCGAAGTGCAGGCCGCGACCGACCGCGCCGAGGAAATTCTGGCCGAGTGGAAGGCCGGCGAGGCCACCGAGGACAGCTTTGCCGCGCTTGCCAACCTCTACAGCGAGGATACCGGCTCGAACACCACCGGCGGTCTGTATGAGGATGTTTACAAGGGCCAGATGGTCCCGCCTGTGAACGACTGGCTGTTTGATACCGCCGCTACGGCCGGCGATACCGCCGTTGTCACTTATAACGAGGGCGGCAGCTACACCGGCGCGCACGCGCTGTATTACGTTGGCGAAAGCGGCGAGGTCTATGCCGACCAGCTCGCGGATGCCGCCATGCGCAGCGAGGCTGCGACGGGCTGGCTTGAGGAGATGACCGGCGCCATGAACGCCACGCTTTCCAACACCGGCATCGCCGCGAAGAACTATTGATAACAAAACCAAAGGGACGGCCGCATGGCCGTCCCTTTTTGATGCGAAAAAAGAAATGGAAAAGGGCTGTCCGTTTGGACAGCCCTTTGGGATTTTGGGAAGTTATCAGTCGTCGCATTCCTCGAGCTCAAGCTCCTCGATCTCCTCGAGATCGAACTCAAGCTTCGCGCCGCAGTTGGGGCAGGCGATGCAGCCGGAATCGAGGGTATCCTCGTCGAAGCAGATGCTGTCGCCGCACTCGGGGCAGGTGACCTCGTAGCAGAAGTCATCGTCGTCCTCGTCGTCGTCCTCATCCTCGTCGTCGTCCCACTCGTCGTAAACGACGCACTCGAGATCTTCCAGATCGTCGCTGA
>CAYLSA010000147.1:0-1958 GCA_964386575.1 uncultured Oscillospiraceae bacterium
TCGGTCTTGCCCGCGCCCACGATGGTGTGCAGCTCGTCGATGAACAGCAGGATGCGCCCTTCGGACTTCGAAACCTCCTCCAAAACGGCCTTGAGCCGCTCCTCAAACTCGCCGCGATATTTCGCCCCGGCGACCAGCGCGCCCATGTCCAGCGAGAAGATGGTCTTATCCTTCAAGCCCTCCGGCACGTCCCCGCGCACGATGCGCTGGGCCAGCCCCTCGGCGATGGCCGTTTTGCCGACGCCCGGCTCGCCGATGAGTACGGGGTTGTTTTTCGTTTTGCGCGACAGGATACGGATGACGTTTCGGATCTCGCCGTCGCGGCCGATGACGGGGTCGAGCTCGTTTTCCCGCGCGCGCTTGACCAGATCGGTGCCGTATTTTTCAAGCACGTCGTAGGTATCCTCCGGATTATCCGAGGAGACATGGCCGGTTTTCACCTTGGCAAGCTCGGCGGTGAAAGCGTCCTTCGTGATGCCATGGGCGGCGAAAAGGCGGCGCAGATCGGCCGTTTCGTTTGCGAAGATGCCGAGCATCAGATGCTCCACGGAAACGTATTCGTCCTTGAGTTTTCCGGCGACCTTTTCGGCAAAATCGATCACGCGGCCAAACTCATTCGTGGGGTATACCTCCTGTGCGCCCTGCACCTTGGGCAGCCGGTCGATCACGCCGTCAAGCTGGGACAAAAGCGCGTCGCAATCCACGCCCATGCGCCCAAGCAGCGTGGATATAAGGCCGCCGTCGGCATCCACCAGTGCATAGAGCAGATGCTCCGGCGTTACGTATTGGTTGTTGTTTTCGCGGGCCATCGCGGTAGCGGCGTTGATGGCCTCGATGGTTTTCTGGGTCAGTTTTTCACTGTTCATAAAAGACCCTCCTTCCTAAACTCACAGCAGGGCGTTGCCCTCTGCGATCCACTGTGCATAGCTGCGCCGCAGGGCGAGCCGGTCGGCCCCGCCGAGCCACGCTTTCATCAAACGGTCGAACAGGCGGATATAGGCGCTGATGGCGGCGGCAATGGACTGAGTGGAATAATTCGTCTGGCCGGGCAGACAGATCGAGCGCGTGAAACGCCCGCCGTAAAGCGCGTAATCGATGGCGACCGGAAGCTGCGGGGCCACGAGCTCGTCCTCAATGCCTTTGAGCGCGCGGAAATAGCTTTCCATCGCGGCCAGAAGCTCCGCCGACTGCGTGCGGAACGCGACCGAAAGCTCGCCCAGTGCGCCGCTGTGGTCGCGGTAAAGCTCCACGGAGTATTTCACCGTCGGGCGGTAGCGGTATTGCAGACTGGATTTCAAACTCATGCTGGTCGCGTTCGGAGCCACATGGGGCACAAGGTCGCGGTCGCCGAGCAGTAACGACTCCATCCGGCTGAAAATGTCGCGGATGCGGCGCTCCGGCGTGACCAGATCGACGTGTTCGGCGAGGATCTGGTTGATCAGATTGGAGCGGTTGGTACCATAGCGGTGGGCCAGTGCGTCGATCTCCCGCACCACATCGTCCGAGAGCATCAGGCTGTACAGTGTTTTTTTCATCGGTTCTTCACCTCATGCTCAGTGTAGCACGGTGCATTAAACTTGTCAAGCGGCTTATATAAATGCAATAACAAAAAAACACCGGACAGGCGGTGTGCCCATCCGGTGTTGGCGCTTGGGGTAAAATTACGCGGCGAGGAAGTCCTCGTAGCTGAGGACCAGACCGAACTCGACCTGCATGGCCCAGGGGTTGGCGGTCGGATCGAAGTCGGCCTCGGTGGTGCCGGCGATGGCCGCGAGCTCCTCTTCCAGGAAGGGGCTGCCGCCGTCGTTGACCAGAGCGTCGGAAACGTAGCTCTTGTAGCCGTCAAAGGTCTTCTCGTAGCCGTCGGCCGGGAAAAGCTCTTTGACCTGGGGCTCGCCGGACATCTCGCCGGAGCCTTCGCCTTCCGCAGGAGCGGCAGGGGCTTCGCCAGCGGGAGC
>CAYLSA010000148.1:0-1950 GCA_964386575.1 uncultured Oscillospiraceae bacterium
GCTTGTTCCGGCGGGCGAGGTCACGATCGGCGATCTTACGAGCTTTTACATGATAACGGGCGTTGTCAGCGTGCAGTTGATGCAGTTTTTCATGAACGCGGGATCCGTTGCCGGCATTTTCGGCACGATGAAGAAAACCGCGCAGATCATGCAAACAGACTCCGAGCCCACCGGCGGCGAGCCCGTTCCGCCCATCTGCTCGGACATCGTGTTTGACCATGTGTCTTTCGCCTACACGGACGAGCGCGATGTTCTGCGCGATGTGTCCATGACCATTCCCATGGGCCGCGTCACGGCGGTCATCGGCGGCAATGGCGCGGGCAAGTCCACGGTGTTTAAGCTGCTGGCCCGTTTGTATGAGCCGAAGGCCGGCGCGATCCGCTTCGGCGGCGAGGACATTGCCTCATACGATCTCACCGACTGGCGCGACCATTTTTCCTATGTGTTCCAGAATGAGCCGCTGCTTGGCGGTACGGTGCGCGAGAACATCACCTACGGCCTCGATCGCGATGTGAGCGATGAGGAACTTTTCGCCGTGGCCAAGAAAGCCAACTGCTATGATTTTGTCATGGCCAAGCCCAACGGCTTCGATGAGGATGTGGGCCTTGGCGGCTCGAACTTCTCCGGCGGACAGGCCCAGTGCATCGCTATTGCGCGCGCCATGCTGCGCAGCGCCGATTACCTGCTGCTCGATGAGGCCACGAGCAACCTCGACGTGATGAGCGAGGCGATGGTAACGGACGCCATGGCCAATCTCATGCGCGGCAAGACGACCGTGATGATCGCCCACAACTACGCGGCCACCCGCACGGCCGATCATGTCATCGTGATGAACGACGGCGCGGTGGAGGCCGAGGGCTCACCGGAAGAGCTTCTGGAGTCGAGCGAATATTACCGGCTTTTCAGCCAAACCACATAAAATCAGCGCAGGGGCCGGACTCCGGCCCTTGCCTTATAGGAGAGCGTTATGCACAGCCTTTCTTCCAAACTGAAAACCGCCCGTGTTGGCGACCGGCTTTTCGGCTTCGTGCTGGAAAAGCGGGAATTCGCCGCGGGCAAGAATGCCGATCTATACACTCTGCACCATGAGAAAACGGGCGCGGAGCTGTTGTATTTTGACCGTGCGGACGAAAATAAGACCTTTGCCATCGGCTTTAAGACCCTGCCGGAGGATGATACCGGCGTGTTCCATATCCTCGAGCACAGCGTGCTCAACGGCTCGAAAAAATACCCGGTGAAGGAGCCGTTCGTGTCGCTGCTGCAAAGCTCCATGCAAACCTTTCTCAACGCCATGACTTTCAGCGATAAGACGCTTTATCCCGTTTCCAGCCGCAACGAGGCGGATTTCTTCAATCTCATGGCGGTGTATCTGGATGCGGTGTTCTGCCCGGCGATCTACGAGCGGCCGGAGATATTCATGCAGGAGGGCTGGCATTACGAGTTTGACGGCGAGAACGAGGAGCCTTACTATAACGGCGTTGTGTTCAGCGAGATGAAGGGCGCGTTCGCCGAGGTGGACAGCCTCATGAACGACGAGATGAACCGTCTGCTTTATCCCGATACCTGCTATGGCTATGTGAGCGGCGGCGACCCCGTGCATATTCCGGAGCTGAGCTACGAGCAGTTCGTGGCCACACACCGCCGCTTCTATCATCCCACGAACGCGAAGATCTTCCTCGATGGCCACATGGATATCGAGCACGTGCTGGCGTATATCGACAGTGAGTATCTGTCCCGTTACGACCGCCGCGAGCCGGATTTTGATTTCACGCCGCAGGGACCCAAAGTGGGGGAGAACACGGTTTATTACGAGGCGCAGGAGGGCGAGGAAAGCCTTTGCCACATGGCGCTTGGCAAGCTGCTTTGCACCCACAGCGAAACGGAAACGCTTTATGCCGCGCGTGTGCTGGCCGATTACCTGACCGGCTCGAACGAAGCGCCGCTCAAACG
>CAYLSA010000149.1:0-1928 GCA_964386575.1 uncultured Oscillospiraceae bacterium
TTTAGACGCCTACTCCCTTAGCAGGGGAGCCCCTTCGGCCTCTTGGGTACTTCTCCAAGCCGAAAATTCAGTTTTTGCGCAGCCAGAATTAAAACTGGCGGAGAGAGAGGGATTCGAACCCCCGGCCCCTTGCGGAGTCACCGGTTTTCAAGACCGGCTCCATAAACCACTCGGACATCTCTCCGCATCGCCATGGCATTGTACCATATCCGCCGCCGCTTGTCAACGGGAAACTTTGTGCCCCATTTCGCACGGCGAAACGCGACGACCGAGAGGAAACCGGCCCGGAAAACCGGGCCGGTCACTTTCACATCCGATGGGAGAATTACTCCTCGACTTCCTCGTCCTCTTCGGGCGCGAAGCCGGTGGCATGGCCTTCCGCGGAGATCTCGTACACCAGCGCGTCGCCTTCCATGCGGCTGCGGTTACGCTCGCGGGGCTCTTCTTCCTCCTCACGCACACGGGCGGGAGCCGGTTCCGGCTCGACCAGCGCGCGGATGGACAGGCTGATCTTCTGCTTCTCGTTGTCGATGGCAGTGATCTTCGCGTCCACAACGTCGCCCACGGACAGCACGTCATCGGGCTTGCCGATGCGGCGGTTGGCGATCTGGGAGATGTGGATCAGGCCGTCCACGCCGGGCAGGACCTCGGCAAACGCGCCGAAGGGCATCAGCTTGACGATGGTGACGGAGGCGATGTCGCCTTCGCTGTACTGCTCGGTGAACTTGAGCCAGGGGTTATCCTCGGGCTTGCGCAGGCCGAGGGAGATCTTCTTCTTCTCGGGGTCGAAGTTGATAACATAAACTTCGATCTCGTCGCCGACCTTCAGAACGTCGGCCGGGGTGCGCACGCGGCTCCAGCTGATCTCGGAAACATGGACCATGCCGTCCACGCCGCCGATATCGACGAACGCGCCGTAAGAGGTCAGGCTCTTGACAACGCCGTCATACTTCTTGCCGGCCTCGATCTCGCTCCAGATCTTCTCCGCGCGCTCCTTGCGCTCACGGAACATGACGGAACGGATGGAGCCAACCACGCGCTTGCGGCCGCGGTTGACCTCGGTGATCTTCAGGCGCTGCGTGGTGCCCACGAGCTGGGTCATGGGAACATCGCGGCCAAGACCGGTCTGGGACGCGGGCACGAACACGCGGATGCCGCTGACGGAAACAACAACGCCGCCCTTGTTCTCTTCCACGACTTTGCCTTCGACAACGGTGCCTTCCTCGCGGGCGGCTTCGATGTCGTTCCAGCTGCGGGCTGCATCAAGACGACGCTTGGAGAGCTGCGCAGTGCCTTCCACGTCGTTGACACGAACGACCGAGGCGGTGATCTCGTCGCCGATCTTGACCAGATCGTTGATGTTGACGCCGGCTTCGTCGTTGGTGAATTCCGACACGGGGATGTAGCCGGAATGTTTGGTGGAAAGATCGAGGGTGATCTCGGTGGGCGTGATAGCAGCAACGATACCGGTCACGGTGTCGCCATTGCTGATGGTTTTGATGGAATCTTCAAGGAGCTGGTCAAAGCTCTTCTCCGCGTCGTCCACGACGACAGCCGCCTCAACGGTCGGTTCCTCAACCGCTTCCACGGCGGTCTCGACATTCTTTTCTTCCTGCTCCAGGATCGCATTCTCTTCGGTCATCTTGTTTACTACCTCCTTAATTATCCACGCCGGCGTAGAAGCACCGGCGGTAACACCGATCATGCGGCAGCCGCTTAGTCTTGAAAGATCAAGCTCCGCGGCGTTTTGCACAAACAGGACATTATCGCAGTTTTCCGCGCAGATTTCCGCCAGATGGAGGCTGTTGGCGCTGTGGAGCCCCCCCACAACGACCATGGCATCCGCCCAGGCCGAAAGCTCGCGCGCTTCTTTTTGCCGTATAAACGTAGCATCGCATATTGTATCAAATAACTTTGATTTTGTATAC
>CAYLSA010000150.1:0-1918 GCA_964386575.1 uncultured Oscillospiraceae bacterium
CATGGGACTTATCAAAGCGGCACTCGGCTCGGTAGGCGGCGTTTTGGCCGACCAGTGGAAAGAGTATTTCTACTGCGACGCACTGCCGGAAAACGTGATATGCGTGAAGGGGCGCAAGCGCTCCACCGGACGCGGCAGCAACAACGGTTCGGATAACATCATCTCCGACGGCTCCGTCATCGCCGTGGCCGACGGCCAGTGCATGATGATCGTGGAGCAGGGTGCGGTGGTAGACATCTGCGCCGAGCCCGGCGAATATACATACGACATCTCCACCGAGCCCTCCATCTTCACGGGCGATCTGAGCGAGAGCGTCAGCCGCGTGTTTGCCAACGTTGGCAAGCGCTTCACCTTCGGCGGCGAGACTCCCATGGATCAGCGCGTGTATTACTTCAACACCAAGGAGCTGCTCGGCAACAAATACGGCACGCCCAACGCCGTGCCTTTCCGCGTGGTCGATCAGCGCGCCGGCATCGATATGGACATCTCCATCCGCTGCTTCGGCGAATACAGCTTCCGCGTGACGAACCCCATTTTGTTCTACACGAACGTCTGCGGCAACGATGCCCATGGCTATACCCGCGACCGCATCGAAAGCCAGCTGAAAAGCGAGCTTCTGACCGCGCTGCAGCCCGCGTTTGCCCGCATCTCCGAGATGGGCATCCGCTATTCCGCCCTGCCCGGCCACACCACGGAGCTTGCGAACATCCTCAACGAAGTTCTCTCCGCCAAGTGGCGCGATCTGCGCGGCCTTGAGATCGTTTCCTTCGGCGTTTCCTCCGTGAAGGCCGATGAGGAGGACGAGCGTATGCTCAAGCAGATGCAGCGCGACGCAGCCTACATGGACCCCACCCGCGCAGCGGCGCATCTGGTGGGCGCGCAGGCCTCCGCGATGCAGGCGGCCGCCTCCAACCCCAACGCCGGCGCCGCCATGGCGTTCATGGGCATGAACATGGCCGGCCAGATGGGCGGCATGAACGCCCAGAACCTCTACCAGATGGGCGCGCAGCAGCCCGCCCCCGCTCCGGCTCCCGCCGCCGCTCCCGCTGCCGGTTGGACCTGTTCCTGCGGCGCCGTGGCCACGGGGAAATTCTGCCCCGAGTGCGGCAGCCCCAAGCCCGCGCCCGTCGCCGGCTGGACCTGCGCCTGCGGCGCTGTGAACCAGGGCAAGTTCTGCTCCGAGTGCGGCGCGAAAAAGCCCGCCGGCGTGCCGCAGTATAAGTGCGACAAGTGCGGCTGGACGCCGGAGGACCCGACCCATCCGCCGAAGTTCTGCCCCGAGTGCGGCGACCCGTTTGACGACGGCGACCTGCAGTGAAAAAAGCGCTGATCGCGCTGCTCGTGCTGGCGATCTTGGCGGCACTGGGCGCGCTTGCGTTTCGCTTTCTCGTGACCGATCGGGTCACGGACGTTGGCGGCATGGAAAACCCCTATTACATCGAAAGCGAATCCTAAAGCCGCATCGCACGATCCGGCGAAAAATCAAAACAGAAAATCTTTTTTAACAAGATAAGGAGGGTAACACAATGGCAAGTTTCGGAGAAACCGCGAAAGCCATGGCCACGGCCACGGCCCCCAGAGAGTTTGATCTTTCTTACTCCACCACGCTCGAGGAAGTTTACGAAAAGCTTTCCGCGCGCGCAGCGGCGTTCCAGATGCCGTTTTCCATCAAGGGCGGCATCCCCGGCCAGCGCATCGCCTTTGAGCGCGAGAAGGATCTGGAGGTCGCGATCTGGGTGTATGTCAACGACAGCCACATCCGCATCCAGCCGAACGTTTCCACCAACACCACCAGCGTAAACGGTATGCGCGTGGACAAAAACAGCGCTCTGCGCAAGGGCGTGAAGGCCTCGGCAGTCGATATGCCTCTGGCCCGCGGCGAATACTGCGACACCGTGACGGAAACCGTGCGCCGCAT
>CAYLSA010000151.1:0-1902 GCA_964386575.1 uncultured Oscillospiraceae bacterium
AAAAGGCACCGCCCATACGGGCAGTGCCTTTTGATCGCAAAATGTAAGCCTTAGCGCTTGGAGAACTGAGGAGCGCGGCGAGCGGCCTTGAGGCCGTATTTCTTACGCTCTTTCATGCGCGGATCGCGGGTGAGGTAGCCGGCGGACTTGAGGGTCGCGCGGTAGCTCTCGTCCACGAGCAGCAGGGCGCGGGCGATGCCGTGGCGGATGGCGCCGGCCTGGCCGGTCACGCCGCCGCCGGAAACGGTGGCTTCGATGTCGACCTTGTCGCTCGTAGCGGTGGCAACGAGGGGCTGGCGGACAATGAGCTTGAGGGTGTCAAGGCCGAAGTATTCGTCGATATCGCGGCCGTTGATGGTGATGACGCCGGTGCCGCCGGGGATCAGATGCACGCGGGCCACGGAGGACTTTCTGCGGCCGGTGCCGTAGAGGTAGGGGCGCTTGGATTTATAAGTAGCCATAGTGTCGTTCCTCCTTAACCTTCGTAAACCTCAGGCTTCTGGGCCTGATGGATGTGCTGCTCGCCGCGGAAAATGCGCAGACGGCGCAGCTGATGCTTCGCCATGGCGTTTTTCTGCAGCATGCCGCGCACGGCGATGCGCATGGCCAGCTCGGGCTTTTCCTTCATCAGGCGGGAATACTGCGTTTCGTGCAGACCGCCGGGATAGCCGGAGTGGGTGCGATAGTACTTCTGCTCAAGCTTTTTGCCGGTGAGCACAGCCTTCTCGGCGTTGATGATGACGACGAAATCGCCGCAGTCAACGTGGGGCGTGTAGTCGACCTTGCGCTTGCCGCGCAGCAGATCGGCAGCGACGACGGCGGTCTTGCCCAGGGGCTTGCCGGCGGCGTCGAGGACGTACCACTTGCGGACGACTTCGGCAGGTTTTACCATAGTCGTGGACATATTCTTTCCTCCGCTGTATTAAAAAATTTTTTGACTTTTTCATGCACGCTGTATAAACTGGGTTCGACCCAGAGCGCCTTACTTTTATACCACTTGGCCGCGCGGGTGTCAACACCTAATTTAAGAAAAAAGATTCGCGCTCCTTTTTGCTCCATTTTTCTTCGATTTGCTCAAAATATCTCAAAACCAATTTTACGACCCGGAGGCTCTGCCATGGACGATCTGAATAAATTCTGCGGCCTTATCCGCCGCTGCATGGATGACTACGGCATGATCGAAGCCGGCGACCGCGTGGCCGTGGGCGTTTCCGGCGGCAAGGATTCGCTTTTGCTGCTGGCGGCGCTGGCGCGGCTCGGCCGCTATTATCCCAGGCCCTACACGCTCACGGCCATCAGTTGCGATCTGGGCTTTGAGGGCATGGATTTCGCGCCTGTGGCGGAATTCTGCCGCGCGCTGGACGTACCCTTCGTGCTTGTGCCCACGGACATCCGCGAGATCGTGTTCGATGTGCGGCAGGAGGCAAATCCCTGCTCGCTGTGCGCAAAGCTGCGCAAGGGCGCGCTGATGACGGCGGCGAAGGAGGCCGGCTGCAACAAGGTCGCTCTCGGCCATCATTTTGACGACGCAGTGGAGACCGTGATGATGAATCTGCTGTTTGAAGGGCGCATCGGCTGCTTCTCGCCCGTGACCTACCTTGACCGCAGCGGCATGGTGCAAATTCGCCCCATGCTGTATGCCGGCGAACAGCGCGTGCGGCAGCTTGTGGAAAAGCTGGCGCTGCCCGTGGTGAAAACCACCTGCCCCATGGATCGCACCTCGAAGCGCAGCGAGATAAAGGCGCTGCTGTCCGAGCTTTCCGCGCGCTATCCCGACATAAAAACCAAGATCTTCGGCGCCGTGCAGCGTGCGCCGCTGGACGGATGGGAGACGAAGCGATGAACGCCTCGCGCCGCTTTGACCGGCTGGCCTTCGGGCTCATGCTGCTGGCACTGGCGCTC
>CAYLSA010000152.1:0-1845 GCA_964386575.1 uncultured Oscillospiraceae bacterium
TATCCCGAGCTGATGAAGGCCATCTGGAGCTGAACATCCTCCGAAATACCATAAAACCCCGAAGGGCGTGACCTTTCGGGGCTTTTTTGTGCCGGCAACAGACCCTTGCAGGGCAAGAACAAACCGCAGAGCCTCGCGCTCTGCGGTTTATCATTATTTCGCGCGGCAGGTGAGCGCGCCGCTTTCGCCGTCAAGGACGAGTGTGGAGCCGGCGGGCATATCGCCTTGCAGTATCTTGCGGGCGATGAGCGTTTCCGCGTGCGATTGCAGATAGCGCTTGAGCGGTCTTGCGCCGTAAACGGGGTCATAGCCGCCGCTTATGATGATGCGTTTGGCCTCATCCGTGACCTCGAGCGAGAGTTCCTTGTCCGCCAGCCGGTCGCTGAGCGAGCGCATGAGAATGTCCACGATGTGGCCCAGATTCTCTTTCGTGAGCGGACGGAACAGGATCGTCTCGTCCAGCCGGTTGAGAAATTCGGGGCGGAAGTGGGCCTTCAGCTCGGCGTTCACGGCCGCGCGGGCTTCGTCCGAGATGGTGCCATCGGGCCGGATGCCGTCCAGTAAATACTGGCTGCCGAGATTCGACGTGAGGATGATGACGGTGTTTTTGAAGTCCACCGTGCGGCCCTGCGAGTCGGTGATGCGGCCGTCGTCGAGAATTTGCAGCAGGATGTTGAACACATCGGGATGGGCCTTTTCCACTTCGTCAAACAGCACCACGGAATACGGCTTGCGGCGCACGGCCTCCGTGAGCTGGCCGCCCTCGTCGTAGCCAACGTAGCCCGGAGGCGCGCCGATGAGACGGCTGACGGAGAATTTCTCCATGTATTCCGTCATGTCGATGCGCACCATATTGTGCTCATCGTCGAACATACTTTCGGCCAGCGCCTTGGCAAGCTCCGTTTTGCCGACGCCCGTTGGTCCGAGGAACAGGAACGAGCCGTTCGGGCGATTGGGATCGGCGATGCCGGCGCGCGAGCGCCATATGGCCTCCGCCACAAGGCGCACGGCCTCGTCCTGCCCGACAACGCGCTCGTGCAGAATGTCCTCCAGCCGCAGAAGCTTTTCCCTTTCGCCCTCCATCAGACGGCTGACGGGGATGCCCGTCCAGCGGGCCACGATGCCGGCGATCTCCTCGGCCGTCACGGTGTCATGCACCAGCGAATCGGTGCCGCGGGCTTCGCCCTCCTTGGCCTCGGCCTCCTGAAGCCGGCGCTGCAGGTTGGGCAGCGTTTCGTATTTGAGCTTCGCCGCCGTTTCGTATTCATAGCGCTGCTGGGCGCGCTCGATGTCGGCGGTGCATTTTTCGATCTGGCTCTTGATGGTCTTCACGGCCTCCACATCGGCCTTGTCGGCCTCCCAGCGTGCCTTCATGGCGTTGAACTCGTCCTTGGCCTCGGCCAATTCTTCGCGCAGCTTTTCCAGCCGGTCGAGCGACAGCTTGTCCGTTTCCTTTTTCAGCGCCGTTTCCTCGATCTCAAGCTGCATGATGCGGCGGCGGATGTCGTCGAGCTCGGCGGGCATGGAGTCGATCTCCGTGCGGATGAGCGCGCAGGCCTCGTCCACCAGGTCGATGGCCTTGTCCGGCAGGAAGCGGTCCGTGATGTAGCGGTTGGACAGCGTGGCGGCGGCCACGAGCGCGGCGTCATGGATGCGCACGCCGTGGTAGATCTCGTAGCGCTCCTTCAGGCCGCGCAGGATGGAGATCGTGTCCTCCACGGTGGGCTCATCCACCTGCACCGGCTGGAAACGCCGCTCGAGCGCCGCGTCCTTTTCGATGTATTTGCGGTATTCGTCCAGCGTGGTCGCGCCGATGCAGTGCAGCTCGCCGCGCGCCAGCATGGG
>CAYLSA010000153.1:0-1833 GCA_964386575.1 uncultured Oscillospiraceae bacterium
GGAGCGCCGAACTTCTTGTCCAGCACCACGTTGCGGCCCTTGGGGCCCAGGGTGATCTTCACGGTGTCCGCCAGCTTATCCACGCCGCGCTGCAGAGCATTGCGGGCTTCTTCTCCATAAATGATCTGTTTCGCCATAATTTTGTTTCCTCCTTATTCGATCACGGCCAGAATGTCGTTCTGGCGCAGGATGGTGTATTCTTCGCCATCCACCTTCACGGTGGTGCCGCTGTATTTGCCAAGCAGGACCTTATCGCCCACAGCGACTTCCATCTTGATCTCGTTTCCGTCCACCACGCCGCCGGGGCCCACGGCCACGACCTCATAGGTCTCGGGCTTTTCCTGCGCACCCGCGGACAGATACAGACCGCTCTTGGTCTTTTCTTCCGCCTCCATGCGCTTTACGACCACTTTGTCGGCCAACGGTTTCAGTGTCATTGTGTGTGCCTCCTATAATTATTTTTCATTAACAAATTGAATGCGTTAGCACTCTTTCTCTCGGAGTGCTAACGCTATTATAATAAATCAGTCGCGCCCATTCTGCAAGCCATGCTCTTCGGAAATTTGAGCCTTATCTATCCATATTCCCGCTTTGCGAAAATATATTCCACCAAATCTCCGAAAAACTCGCGGATGCTTATTTTTTCTCAAATTTGCGCTGATGCATAAACATATACAGGTTGCACTGTATCATGCCGTTGTACAGCTTGCGCTTTTTGTCCGCGCGATGACCAAACGCCGTTTCAAACGCCGGATGCGAGCAGATCACATGCCAGTTGTAATCCTCCGCGCCCGTCATACGCGCGCCGAAGGCGGCGTACAGCGCCTCCGCCTGCTGTTTTTCCAGCATCCGCTCGCCATAGGGTGGGTTCGTCACCACCACGCCGCGCGGCTCGGGCACCACAAATTCCCGCGCATCCGCCACGGAAAAGGAAATATCGTCATACACCCCGGCCCGCTTGGCGTTTTCGCGGCTGAGCGCCACAGCCTTTGGGTCGATGTCCGAGGCATAGATATGATATTCGCCGTGGTATTCAAGGCTTTTCGCCCGCTCGATCTCCTCGCGCCACACGCGCGCATCGAAACAGCCCTGCTTCTGCGCGGAGAAATGCCGCAGCAGCCCCGGCGCACGGTTTCGCGCGATGAGCGCCGCCTCGATGGCGATGGTGCCGCTGCCACAAAACGGATCGCACAGCGCGTCCCGCCCGCGATAGCGCGCAAAGCCCACCATGGCCGCCGCCAGCGTTTCCCGCAGCGGTGCCGCCACATGGCCGGGCCGGTAGCCGCGCTTAAACAGCGGCAGACCGCTCGTGTCCAAAAACAGCTCCGCCTCGTCCTTCACGATGGCGAATTGCAGCTGATACAGCGCCCCATCCTCCGGCAGCCACTGCGTGTGATACTTCCGTCCCAGCGCGCTTGCCGCCGCCTTTTTGATGATCTTCTGGCAGTCCGGCACGGAATGAAGCTGCGAGTTGAGGCAATAGCCCTTCACGGGAAACGCGCCGTCTCGCGGGATATAGTCGCCAAGCGGCAGCGCCTTCACGCCCTCGAACAACTCGTCAAAGCTGCGCGCCGGAAAGCGCCCCAGCGACAAAAGCACCCGCTCGCCCGTCCGCAGCCGCAGATTGGCCCGCGCCATCTCCGCCGCGCCGCCGGAAAAGCGAACATGGCCGTTTTCCGCGCGCACATCCGCAATATCCATCCGCCGCAGCTCATCCGCCGCCGGCCCTTCCAGCCCAAACAGGCAGGGTATGTAAAACTCAGCCATTGTCCTCTCCGTCCGCCGCGTCCAGCAAAATCTCCTCCACCGTGGGCACGGGCTCTTCCTCAGCCG
>CAYLSA010000154.1:0-1826 GCA_964386575.1 uncultured Oscillospiraceae bacterium
GTCTCGCGCACGCCCATCAGCTCGATGATCTCCTTGACGCTCTTGCCGGCCAGATAGTAGTCGAACACGCGCCGCTCCGTTTCCGTCAGCTCATGCAGACCGTTGCGGAAGTTTTCATAGTCCGCCGGATCGACCTCGCTTTTGCGCGAATAGGCCAGCCGCGCCAATTGCCGCTGGACCTCGTCGTGCTGCTCCTGCATCTGCTCAAGCGAGGCCAGCGCGTCGGCCTTTTCCTGCTCGGCGCGGCCGATGGCCGCTTCGTTGATGCGGTCCTGCTCGGCCAGGAAGGCGAACAGGTCGTCGATCTCCTCAAAGGGTGCGGTCTCGCCCGCGTATTCGCGGCGGCGGATGCGCTCAAGGCTCTCCTTCACTGGCTTGAGATAGCGGCGGCTGAAATACAGACAGCAGCTCACCGCCGAAACAGCAAACATCGCGATCAGCAGCACGATACGCACGGCATTTTGCGCCGCAATATGGTTATAGTCCTGCCGGGGAATGAGCGTGCTGATGGAAAACGGCTCGCCGCCGGGACTGAGCCGGATGGATCGGCTTACGCCAACATAGGCGCTGTGGTCGCTTTCACAGGCGATCAGATCGCTGCCGAACGGCACGGAATGGAACAGGCCGCGCGGCGTGAGATAATAGCTGTCCGCCACTCCGGCACTGAAGCAGTTTTCCGCGTTTTCCAGCGTGGCCTCGCCGCGATTGAGGCAGAAGGTGGCGTGGTCAAACTCCGACGGCTGGGCAAACTCGGTTTTGAAATAGCTCTCGCTCACTTCAAAGCCGCACAGGCCATAGAACGCACCGTCCGCGCCGAGGATGGGCAGCGTCACCAGCATGACGCGCTCGGACGTGCCGGGCAGCGTGATGGCCTGCGACACGCGGCAGCGCTCGCCGAGCGTTTGACCGGAGCCTGCCACGAGTTCGTCATAATCCGGAAACAGCGATGTATCGAATTCCAGGCGCCATTTTCGGTGCGGCATGGCCTCATGGCGCTTGCCGACGTCCGCCAGCCCGCGATACAGCAGTGTGCGCGAATCGGTGGCATCGAGGCTGTTGCGCTGCAAATAGAGGCCGCTGCGCGAGGTGGCGGCGTTGGCCACGGTGGAATTGACCTGCGTGTCCAGCAGGATGAACGCGCCGGTACAGTCGGCCTCCTGCATTTTGTGGTACAGCGGGTCGATCAAAAGCTCCTGCACCGCCGCAAGCTGCGCCTCGTTTTCCTGCAAGTCGGCAAAGGACAGATGATTTTCCGCCAGATAGTGCTCCAGCAGGGCCGTCGTTTTCTCCGAAAGCTGGATGCCCATGGCGGCAAGGTCATCGTAATGCGTGGTGACCTGACGGGCGAACACGTCGGTTTGGAAATCCAGCGTGTCATAAAGTCTCTGCTTCGTGCCGGTGAAGCCGCCGATCAGAAACGCACCCGAAAACAGCAGAAAGCCCAACAGCACCGCCAGCGCGAGCATATAGGTCAAAAGCTTTCGCCGCAGGGACCGTGCTTTGGGAAAGATGGGAAGTGTCATGCGCGCCGCTCCTTCATCCGATAGCCCGGAAGATCTCCCACGTTTCCGCGGCCATCGCCGCGGCGTCTTCACCGGCGGCATAGCGTGCGGCAAACGCGCCCTGTTCGGCGCGCAGCGCGTCATACAGCCCGTAGATCTTGTCGTAATACCCCGCAAACGACGGCTCCGCCAGCGCGGTGGACGTGTCGTTGGTGATCTTCAGCGCCTCATACAGGCTGCGGTACGCCTCGCCGGGGTAATCGTAGCCGTCCACCGCGTCAAAGGCCTCCTGCGTCACGGGCATATAGCCGGACTGCACGCAGA
>CAYLSA010000155.1:0-1785 GCA_964386575.1 uncultured Oscillospiraceae bacterium
GGCGGCAGCGGTATGTCCGTGATGGAGATGAGCCACCGCAGCGCCTTTTTCCAGGATATTTTCGACAGTACCAAGGCCCGACTCAAGGCGGCGCTGAATGTGCCGGACACGCATGAGATCCTGTTTCTGCAGGGCGGCGCGAGCCTTCAGTTTTCCATGATCCCGCTCAATCTCATGGGGCCGGATGGCACGGCGGACTATGCTGTGACCGGCAATTTCGCCAGCATCGCCATGAAAGAGGCGAAAAAATACGGCGCGGTGAACATCGCGGCCTCGTCCGAGGCGGACAAATTCACCTACATCCCGCAGCAGTCCGAGCTTACGCTCACGCCGGGCGCGAAGTATTTTTACTACTGCGCCAACAACACCATCTACGGCACGGCGTGGAACTACGTTCCCGAAACGGCCGCGCCGCTGGTGTGCGACATGAGTTCGGAGATCCTGTCGCGGCCGGTGGATGTGTCGCGCTATGGCATCGTGTACGCCGGTGCGCAGAAGAACATGGCGCCCGCGGGCGTGACGGTCGTGATCATCGATAAGTCCCTCGCCGGAAACGAGCTGCCCTATACGCCGCTGATGATGAGCTACAAGACCATGATCGAAAAGGACAGCATGTACAACACGCCGCCGTGCTGGTGCATCTACATGCTGGGTCTGGTGCTCGAGTGGCTGGAGAAGCAGGGCGGTGTGGCCGGAATGGAGGCCATCAAGCACGAAAAAGCCATGCGGGTGTATGACATCATCGACAATTCCGCGTTTTATACCGGCTGTGCCCGTCCCGATTCGCGCAGCGATATGAACATCACCTTCCGCACGCCGAATGCCGAGCTTGACGCCCTGTTTGCCAAGGAGGCGCAGGCGAAGGGGCTGATGAATCTCAAGGGCCACCGTGTGGCCGGCGGCATCCGCGCCTCGCTTTATAACGCCCAGCCGATGGAGGGCGTGCAGGCGCTGGTGGACTATATGAAGGATTTTGAGGTGAAGCACCATGTTTGAAATCAAAACCATGAACAACATCGCCCAGCAGGGACTGGACGAGCTGGCCGCAAACGGCCTGATTCTCAATGTTGAATCCGAAAATCCGGACGGTATGCTCATCCGCTCGGCCAAGCTGCACGATGCCGAATTCGGCGACCGGCTGTTGGCCATCGCGCGCGCGGGCGTCGGCACGGATAATGTCCCCATCGACCGCTGCACCGAGGCGGGCATCGCCGTTTTCAACACCGCCGGTGCCAATGCCGAGGCCGTGAAGGAGCTGGCCATCTGCGCCATGCTCATCTCCTCGCGCAACATCATGGGCGGCATCACCTGGGTCAATGCCATCGCCGGCCATAAGGACGTGGCGGCCGAGGTGGAAAAGGGTAAGGCGGCTTACGTCGGCCCCGAGATCATGGGCAAAACGCTCGGTATCATCGGCCTTGGCGCGATCGGCTCGAAGATCGCCAATGCCGCCGAGGATATGGGCATGACCGTTTGGGGCTATGACCCCTATCTGTCCGTGGACGCTGCGTGGCGGCTCAGCCGCAAGGTGCATCACGCGCCCGATCTGGACACCATCTTCCGTCTCAGCGACTATGTTCTTGTGCAGGTGCATTATAACGAATCGACCCGCCATATGCTCGGTGCGGCGGAGTTTGCCAAGATGAAGCCCGGCGTGCGCATCATCAATCTCGCGCGCGGCGAGCTGGTGGACGATGACGCGATGCTCGCGGCGCTGAGCGTGGGCAAGGTGGCCTGCTATGTGACGGACTTCCCCAACAACAAGATCGCCGGGGTCAAGGGCGT
>CAYLSA010000156.1:0-1777 GCA_964386575.1 uncultured Oscillospiraceae bacterium
TCAGCGAGGGCGTGGCCAGCGCCGAGGACATCGACCGCGCCATGCAGCTTGGCGCCAACCATCCCATGGGCCCGCTGCATCTGGCCGATCTGGTGGGTCTGGACGTGGTTTTGTACATCTGCGACGTGATGTACAACGAGACCCACGACCCGAAATTCCGCGCCTGCTATCTGCTGCGCAAGATGGTTCGCGCCGGAAAGCTCGGCCGCAAGAGCGGCGAGGGCTTCTTCAAGTATTAACACCCAAGCAGGCAGCCGAAACGACCGGCTGCCTGTTTTCCATATCCTGCTTGCGTTTGTTTGATTTGTTGTCCTTTGTCCCCGCCGCCGCTCTTATTTTGTTGACAATCTAACAACGGGGATTTATAATTTGGAAGTTAGGACTCATTTATTTATATTGCCGTCGGTCAGGCCGGGAAAGGAGCGCTTCATGAAGAAAAGATACACGATCACCATTGCTGCCATTTTACTGCTCCTGTTGTTTTTGGCCGGCTGCGGCAAGGCCGCCAGCATGAAAAACTACCGCGCTTACGCCAGCGGCATCGTAAACACCTATGTCACGGACGAGGACCAGCGCGAGGATATGCTCAAGCTTATCAAGGGCTGGAAAAAGAAGGCCGACTACGATAACTTCACGGCCCTGATGAGCTATTTCTCCAACAGCTACATCAAGACCTATGATTCCTGGGTCACAGCCGGCTGCCCCACGCCGGTACCCACGGCCACGCCCGTGCCCACGGCGAAGAGTTCTACCACAACAACGACTACGACGACCACCACGCAGACCACGCCGAAGCCGGCCACGCAGACCACAACGACCACTGCGGCCGCGACACCCGCTCCGGCGGCCCAGAGCAGCGCCCAAAGCGCTCCGGCGACTCCCGCCGGTGGTGCTGGCGCCGGCGCCCCCGTGCCGCCCGGCGGCTCCGGCGAACCGAGCGGCGAGCCCAGCGGCTCTCCCCCTCCGGCGCCCTGATCGGAATACATTTTTAATGACATAAAAGGAGAAAAAGCATGAAAAAGACTCTTGCACTCATCCTTGCACTGATGATGGTCCTTTGCCTGTGTGCCTGCGGCGACAAGGCCGAAGAGACCGTGACCGAGGCCCCCGTGGCCGAAGAGCCCGCTGTGGAAGCGGCTCCCGCCGCTCCGGCCGAAGCCCCTGCCGCTCCTGCGGAAGGCGGCGCTTCCGGCGAACCCAGCGGCGAACCCTCCGGCGAGCCCAGCGGCGAACCGGGCGGCGCGCAGGCCGGCAAGTTCCTTGACCTTTCCGTCAACGCCGTGATCCCCACGGCCGACGCCCCCGAAACCTACACGGCGGACGAGGCCGGCTGGAAGGAATATCTGCTTGACTGCGCCTACTACGCCATGGGCGAGGGCGACGCGGACAACAAGCTTGGCGCCACCTACTACGACATTCTCAACGGCGGCATGACCGATATGTTCGTGAACATGTGGGGCGCGGACGATCAGGCCGGCTTCATCGCTAACGGCGGCGTGCCCGCCGTGGCTCCCTGGACGCTGACGCAGGGCCAGGGCACCCCGGCCACGGCTCCCGAAGCCTAATTTTTTGTAAACTGCCTGAAAAGGCAAATATAATCAAAGGAGAAACCCAAACATGAAGAAAACTCTTGCACTCATCCTTGCGCTGATGATGGTCCTTTGCCTGTGCGCCTGCGGCGACAAGGCCGAAGAGACCACCGAAGCTCCCGCCGCTCCTGCCGCTCCCGCTGGCGAAGCCCCTGCCGCTCCTGCGGAAGGCGAAGGCTCCGGCGAGA
>CAYLSA010000157.1:0-1710 GCA_964386575.1 uncultured Oscillospiraceae bacterium
TGGTGCGGGAGATGGGACTTGAACCCACACGTCTATGGTTGGACACAGGCACCTCAAGCCTGCCTGTCTGCCGATTCCAGCACTCCCGCGAGGCACTTGCCTATTATAGCAGATTTGCCGGGTTTGTCAACTTGAAATTTCGCGCTTTTCCATTTTTTCTGCCCGAAAGGTCGAAACCGTGAATACGATCGCGGCGATCAGAGCCCCGCCCATGGCCAGTCCTGCGCGCATCATGGGGAACTGATAGCTGCCCACAAGAGCATAGCGGCCTTTCAAATAGGCGTGGTAGCCGAGCAGGGAGCCAAAGCTCGTCAGCGCCGCGCCGATGGCCTCCCACGGCCACACCAGCGCCGCAAGGAAGCTGAGGATATCGGCCAGGATGAAATAGCGCTCATGCATATGCGGCAGCAGATAGGGGATGCCGGTGCACAAAATCAGCGCCATGCCCAGGATCACGCGGCCGCTCAGCCGGTCGCGCCGGAAAAACGCCCACGCGAACACGGCCAGACACAGCCCAAACGCCAGCGCGATGCCGAGTGTGGCGGCGGCCGATTCCGAAAGCGGAGCAAAGCTGGTGGAGGCATAGATGGAGGGGGAGTTGTAGTTCAGGCCCTCGCCGATGGAGCCGGTGTTGTTATAGTAAAGCAGCAGCAGATCGATGAAGCTGCGTCCGGCGATCACGGCGGGCAGAATGGTGACGACATAGGCGGCGGGGAACACGAACAGTTGCCGGAACCTCACCTTCTTCGCGATGAGCAAAACCATGAACACCGGTAGCAGGAAAATGGCCTGCAGTTTGATGGAAAAGCTCACGGCGATGGCGACTACACTGCCGATTGGACGGTCGCTCAGTGCCAGATACAAACTCAAAACGGCGAACGCCGCATAGACCGAATCGCACTGGCCCCAATACGCGCCGTTCAGCAGCACGGTGGGCAGCCAAAGCATCCCCAGAAACGCGGCGAGCCGACGGCCGCGCGAGACGGTGAGACAGGAGACGAGCTTCATGCTCCAATACGCCAGCAGCACATCGAATAAGATCGAGAAAAGCTTTACCAGATAAAGATCGCGGACCGGCAAAACGGAGATGATGGCCAGTGCGTAGAGGTAGGGGACGTTGTAGTTGCAGGCCCAAAGCTCCTCGCCCAGCATATGCCATGCGCCGCCTTCGTGGAAATAGCCCAGCCAGCGGCTGACCCAGTCGATGTAGTCAAGCGTTTCATGGTCAAGGCTCGCCAGACGCAGGGCAAAGGCCGCGGCGGCGATGAGCGCAGAGAGGATGAGCGCGCGGCGATTTTTCAAAAGACCCTCGCGCCGAAGCAGCGCCAGCGCCAGAATGTATTCGCACAAAAGGATGATCACGGCGGCAATAAACATGGCTACCCCCATAAAAAAACGACGGCCCAAAGCCGTCGAAGAAAAAATACCCCGCAGGGCTTGACAAATTAAATTAAAGAGTGATATAATCAGTTGCTTTATGCTTAAAAAGATGGGCAAAAGCACCCATCTTTCAGCTCGTCAGTATTTTACCACAGTCATTCCAAAAATCAAGATGTTGGAATGAAAAAGAAACAACTCTACCCGGCGTATCATTTTCCGAAGGAGTGATAGATAACGATGCCAAAGGATGTCTACTACGGCAAAACGCTGCGCAAAAGTTTTGCCCGCACCGACGAGATCCAGGACATGCCGAATCTGCTGGAGATCCAG
>CAYLSA010000158.1:0-1696 GCA_964386575.1 uncultured Oscillospiraceae bacterium
AGTTGATGCAAACGGACTTGCCCGAGCCGGTGGTACCGGCGATGAGCAGATGCGGAAGCTTCGCGATGTTGCCAACGATGGCGTTGCCGCCGATGTCCTTGCCGATGGCGAAGCTGAGCTTTGACGGCGCTTTTTCAAACGCCTGCGAGTCGATGATGTCGCGCAGCCAAACGGTGGCCACGTTGCGGTTCGGAACCTCCACGCCCACGGTGGATATCTTGTCCGGAATGGGCGCGATGCGCACGCTGGTAACGCCGAGGCTGAGCGCGATGTCTCCGGCGAGATTCGTCACCTTGTTGAGCTTCACGCCCTGGCTGAGTTCCAGATCGTAGCGCGTGACGGTCGGGCCGTGGGTCACATCGGTGATACGGGCGGAAACGCCGAAAGAGTGGATGGTGCTTTCCAGCCGCTCGCGGTTTTTGGCGATCTCGTCCTTCGCGTCCGTTTTCTTGGCTCCCTTGGCCGTGTCGAGCAGTTCGATGGGCGGCGCGGTGTATTCCGGCTTCTCCTCCTGCTCGTTCTGGGCGATCTCCTCGGCCACCTTCGCGGCCTCCGCCTGCTTGTCGATCTTCTCGGGCTTCGGCTTTTCGGCCGTGGGGCCGGCGATCTGCGTCGATTCGATCTGCACGCCGGCGATGGCGGCCGCCTCTTCAATGCTCACGGGCTCCACCTCCGCCGTGACGGCGGCAGCGGCGGGCGCTTTGGGCGTGGGCCGCGGCTCGAACAGCTCGTCCTCCTTTTCAAAGTCGAACAGCTCGGTTTTCTTCTTCGGCGGCATTTTGGCGCTCATGGTGGCCTTCGGCGTGCCGCGACCGGGCTTTTTGGAGGGCTTGTAGGTCTTTTCGATGATCTGCTCGGCCGTCATCTCCGGCGCTTCCGGCGCCGATGTGCGCGGCATTTTCTCTGGTTTGAGCGTTTCGGGGCCGGGACCATCGTCATCCAGCGGGATATCGAACAGACCGAAGCGGCTGCGCGGGCCAACGTCCACATCCTCGCGCGCGGCATGATCGGTGGCGAAGAAATCCAGAGGCTTGAAATCATCGTCATCCTCGAGTCCGTCATAGGCCTCCGGCGTATAGCGGGGACGGGCGGCCGCATGACTGCGCAGGCTTTGCAGCGTGACGCGCAGGGCCACATACAAAAGCGCAAAGAACGCGATCAGCAAAACCGCGCCCGCGCCATAAGCGCTGATGGCCTTTTCCAGCCCCTCGGCCACAAGGCCCGATATCACGCCGCCGCAGCGGGCATAGGACAAAAGCCCCACCTGCCACAGCCCGACGATCACGGTCTTTACACCGCCGGTCAGATAGTCGCCATCCGCGCACAGTGTCAGATGGATGAACGCGCCGAATATCATCGGCAGCAGCAGCGTGCAGATCACGCGCGCCTGCACCGGGCGGCCATGGTGGAAGCCAAGCACCCCCGCCGCCAGCAGCAGCGCCGGGCACATGAGATAAAAGCCCCAGCCGAACAGCCCCAGACACAGATTCTTAAAGGCCGTGAGCAGCCAGGCATCCACGTTGAAATAGCAGATGAACGCCACCAGCGCAAAAAACAGCGCGACTGCCGCGCCGATCTCGCGGCGCACGGGGCGGCGTTCCTCCTCCGGCGTGGGGGTCGGGGCCGCGCCCTTGCGGGCCGTGGAAGTCGGCGTGGTCGTTTTTTTGGTTGTGGTCTTCTTCGCCGCCGAGCCCGA
>CAYLSA010000159.1:0-1693 GCA_964386575.1 uncultured Oscillospiraceae bacterium
GAGGGCGACTGCGTGCTCACCCACTGCAACGCAGGGCCTCTGGCCACATCGCGCTATGGCACAGGGCTTGGCCCGCTGCTGCTGGCCGCCGAGCGCGGCATGGACATCCGCGCCTATATGGACGAGACCCGCCCGCTTTTGCAGGGCGCGCGGCTGACGGCATTTGAGCTTCAAAATGCGGGGCTTGACTGCACGCTCATCTGCGACAACATGGCGTCGCTCGCCATGAAGCAGGGCCGCATTCAGGCCGTGATGGTCGGCTGCGACCGCATGGCCGCAAACGGCGATTTTGCCAACAAGATCGGAACCTCCTCGCTGGCCGTGCTGTGCAAGCACTACGGCATCCCGTTTTATACCCTGCTGCCATCGTCCACGATCGACATGGCCTGTCCCGACGGCGAACACATCCCCATCGAGGAGCGCAACGGCGGCGAGATCGCGGCGCTGTGGTATGAAAAGCCCATGGCCCCGCAGGGCGTGAAGTGCTGGAACCCGGCCTTTGACGTGACCGACCACGAACTCGTGACCGCCATCGTGACGGAAAAGGGCGTTCTCTATCCGCCCTACGATATAAAACTGAAGGAGCTGTTTGCATGATCCGCTTTTACAACGGCCGCGTGCTCGAGGGCACGGAAGTTACGGAAAACGAAGTCTGGGTAAACGGCAGCGCGATAAGCTACGTTGGCCCGAAGTGCGACGATATGCCCGCCTTTGACCGGGAGATCGACCTGCGCGGCGATCTTCTCATGCCCGGCTTCAAGGACGCCCACACCCACTCCGGCATGACCTTCCTGCGCTCGGCGGCGGACGATCTGCCCTTGCAGGACTGGCTTTTCCGGCAGGTGTTCCCGCGCGAGGCCAAACTCACGCCGGAAAGTCTCGCGGCGTTTGCGCGCGTGGCGTTTTTGGAATACATCGCAAACGGCATCACCGCCTGCTTCGATATGTATTTCCACACGGATGAGCTGACCCGCATCGCGCAGGAATGGGGCTTCCGCGCCGTGATATGCGATTCGCTGTCCGCCTCGAACGACTGGGACGACATCTACCGCAACCACGAAAAATACACCGCCATGGACCCACTGGTCGGCTATCAGGTCGGCTTCCACGCCGAATATACCGCCAATCTCGAGATGCTCAAGTTCGTCTCCCGCGCGGCGCATGAACTGAAAACGCCCGTGTTCTGCCACAACTCCGAGACAAAAAGCGAAGTGGACGGCTGCATCGAGCGCCATGGGCTCACGCCCACCAAACTCCTGGACGAGCTGGGCATGTACGATTTCGGCGGTGGCGGCTTCCACTGCGTCTGGATGACAGACGAGGACATCGACATTTTCGCTCGCCGCGGGCTGTACGCCGTTTTGAACCCCTGCTCCAATGCAAAGCTTGCCAGCGGCTTCGCGCCCTTGAAAAAATATCTGAGCCGCGGTGTGAATCTCGCTCTCGGCACGGACGGCCCCGCCTCGAACAACGCGCTGGATATGTTCCGCGAAATGTATCTTGCAAATGTCATGGCAAAGCTGAACGAATCCGAAGCCGCCGCCGGCGATCCTGCCGCCATTCTGGCCGCCGCCGTATCCGGCGGTGCGCGGGCAATTGGTCTTGCCGACTGCGACGCGATATCCATCGGAAAACAGGCCGATATCATCCGCATCGATATGTCCCGTCCCAATATGCAGCCGGTGCATAACAC
>CAYLSA010000160.1:0-1677 GCA_964386575.1 uncultured Oscillospiraceae bacterium
GTGCCGTCGTCCAATGTGCCGGTCACGGTGAAGCCGTCGTAATCGTGGCGCAGATGCACCTTGCCGATGTCCCGGAACTTGTGGAAGCTGGAAACCAACAGCTCCAGCCGCGCCTCGTCCTCGAAGCAGTAGCGGCCCTCGCGCACCTCGCGCGTGACGTTTTCGCGCTCCCAGCGGTACCAGTCGGGCACATGGGTGAATACATCCTCGCCGTCGAGTCGGGCCAGACGGCCGTATTCATCCATGCGCCAGCGCGCGCCGCATTCGGTACACCAAAGCTGGGTGTATTCGCTGGTCATCGCGTGTTCCCTGCCGCAAACGGGGCACTGGTAGAGGATGCGGTGGATGTTGTGGGCGCGGTAGCGGCTGGGGATGCGGATGCGGTTGTCGCGCTGCCAGGCGTATTCGTCGTATTGGAAGGCATCTTCGATGCGCTTTTGTATCTCGGCGGCGGAGAGCGTTTCCACCTCCTCGCGCGTGACGATCTGGATGAGCTCGCTGTCGCAGCGCACGGGGCGTGTGGGTGTTTTGCACCATTGCGGGGAATTGAGGAAGTTGCCGTGCTGCATGAACACGACCACCGGCACATGGCACTGCTTGGCCAGCTTGCCCAGCGCGCCGTCGATCTTTTCGTTGATGCCGGCGAGACTGTAGCGCGCCTCGGGATAGATGGTCACGATCATCTTCTGCTTTTTGAGGATGTTGATGATGTGCTTGACCACGGGAAGCTGCTGGGTGAACTTGCGCTTGCCGATGCCGCCGGCGGCGCGCAGCAGCCATTCGCGCCCGGCAAACTCCTCCACGGAGATGACCCAATAGCTGCGGTGCGGGAACGTGGCGCGGATGGCCATGGGAAAATCGCGCATACTGGCGTGGGTGGCCAGCATGAGATAGGGCTTTTCCAGTCCCTCGCAGTTGGTTTTCTGGATGGTGGCGGAAAAGGGATCGGCCATGAAAAGCGAACCGACCCACTCCACAGGCATCAGATAGCGCTTGGGTGTGGGCGGCTTGAGGGTCATGTTGAACTTCTGCTTGGGGTCAAATTGCATAGAAAAAACTCTCCTTATGTCGGGTAAACTCTGGGTCTACCTTACCATAGGAGAGCTTTTTATACAAGTTTTTTGAT
Organism: uncultured Oscillospiraceae bacterium; assembly: GCA_964386575.1. Classification (GTDB taxonomy): domain Bacteria; phylum Bacillota; class Clostridia; order Oscillospirales; family Oscillospiraceae; genus CAJOIG01. The sequence continues at coordinate 1,127 of CAYLSA010000160.1, forward strand.
GTATTTTATGCGATGCCGGTCATGTCATAGTTGTCCAGCCATTCACCGGCGGCCTCGCACACGCGGCGCAGCGTGTCGCCGTCGAATGGGGAGGGAAGGCCCGACGCCGCGAGAAGCTCCGTGAAGGTTTTCGTTCCGGCGAGCTTGGTGTAGGCGTAATATTGCTGCCACGCGGCCTCGCGATCGGACTGGATGGCGGCCCAGAAATACAGGCTCATCGTTTGGGCGAGACAGTAATCAATATAGTAAAACGGGGAATTATAAATGTGCTGCTGCTTCTGCCAGCGGCGGCCCTCGCCGAAGAAGGGCAGCGATTCGTCATACCGCAGCCACGGCATATACACGCCGGCGAGTTTTTTCCAAGCCTCGTGGCGCTCGGCGGGGGTCATGTCCGGCTTTTCATACATGACGTGCTGGAAGTGATCGACCAGTGTGCCATAGGGGATGAAGGTGAGTGCGGCGGCCAGATGGGAATAGCGGAACTTGCGCGCGTCGGAGCCGAAGAAATCCTCCGCCCACGGCCACGCGAAAAATTCCATGCTCATCGAGTG
>CAYLSA010000161.1:0-1670 GCA_964386575.1 uncultured Oscillospiraceae bacterium
CGTCCGGCAGAACGTCCATCTGCACGTTGGTCGAGTCGATCTCGACCGTGCTGGGGTTGATCATGCGCACCTTCGCGCCCATGAAGGTGAGAATGCGCAGGAGAGTATCGGTATCGCTGATCTGGGGCAGATTTTCCAGCCGGCACACGCCGCGAACCATGATCGCAGCAGGAATGATGGCCACGGCGGCGTTCTTCGCGCCGGAGATGTTCACTTCGCCATGCAGCTCATGGCCGCCCCGGATGACGTATTTATCCATAAATCAAGCCTCTGTTTCGGATGATGTTTTGGGTCAAAAACAAAGATATGCCTTTTTAATCCATGATATAATACCACAACAAAACAGGAAAATCAATCACCCTTTGCCGATTCGACCGTTTTGCGCATCCTGCCCCGTTTGCACGCGGGCCAAATCGTGGTACAATAGCCCCAAAACGAACCTTTCGGAGGACGATCCATGAAATTTTCCCAAATGCCCTACACGCGGCCGGATAAGGACGCCGTGCTTGCCGCGCTTGCCGACTTCACCGCCCAACTGAACGCCGCGCAGAGTTTTGACGAAGCCGACCGCGTTTTCATCGCCGAGGACCGCTATGCCGCGGATATGGAAAGCGAATTCACCCTCGCCTCCATCCGCCACTCCATCGACACGCGCGATGCGTTCTACGATGCCGAAGCCGATTATGCCGACGAAACGCTCCCGCTTTTGCAGGAGGGCATCATGGCGTGGAACACCGCGCTGACAAAAAGCCCCTTCCGCCCGGAGCTTGAGGCCAAATACGGCGATCTTCTGTTTCGCAACACCGAGCTTGCGCTCAAGACCTTCTCGCCCGCGATCGTGGAGGATATGCAAAAGGAAAACGCGCTGACCACCGCGTATAACAAGCTCGTGGCCTCCGCGCAGATCGCCTTTGAGGGCGGCACATACACCGCCGCGCAGATGGAGCCCTTTCTCCACGATGCCGACGATGCCCGCCGCCGCGCCGCATGGGAGGCCGTGGGCCGATGGTTCGGCGGCGTGGGCGAAGAACTTGACCGCCTGTACGATGAGCTTGTGCATTTGCGCGACGCGATGGGCCGCAAGCTCGGCTTCGGCGGCTATATCGGCCTTGGCTACGCCCGCATGACACGAAACTGCTACGGCAAAGAGGATGTAGAGCGTTTCCGCGAGGCGGTGCAGAAATACGTTGTGCCGCTGGCCGACCGGCTGTACCGCGAGCAGGCGAAGCGTCTTGGCAAGAGCTATCCCCTTGACCACGCGGACTGTGCGCTGGAATTTCGCTCCGGCAATCCCGTGCCCGCCGGAAGCAGCGAGGATATTTTGGCCGCGGGACGCAAATTCTATCACGAGCTGAGCGAGGAGACCGGCGTTTTCATCGATCATATGCTCGAAAACGAACTCATGGATGTGCTTGCCAAGCCCGGCAAAGAGGCCGGCGGCTACTGCACGGAGATCGCCAAGTACAAAACGCCCTTCATCTTCGCAAACTTCAACGGCACCCAGCACGATGTGGAAGTCGTGACCCACGAAGCCGGCCACGCCTTTCAGGTATGGACCGCGCGGGACATCATCCCCTCCGGCTACCACTGGCCCAGCATGGAGGCCTGCGAGGTCCACTCGATGAGCATGGAATTTTTCGCGTGGCCGTGGGCGGAGGATTTCTTCGGCT
>CAYLSA010000162.1:0-1650 GCA_964386575.1 uncultured Oscillospiraceae bacterium
CGCCATGACGGCGGAGGCGGCCGTGGCCCCGAACGAGGCCGAGCGGAAGGTATACGTTCTGCCCGAGGCGGACAGCATGAACACGCAGGCGCAAAATGCCCTGCTCAAGGCGCTGGAGGACCCACCCGGTCACGCCTGCTTTATCCTATGCACGGCGGCGTCGGATTCCCTTTTGCCAACGGTTTTGAGCCGCCTTGTCCGCGTTCAGACGGGGCCGGAGGAAACGCCGCCGGACGAGACCTATCTGCCGTTTGCGGCGGAGTATCTGGCGCTTTTGGCGGCGGGCGACCGGCAGAAGCTGGCGCTGTTTTGTATGCAGCGCGCGCGGCTTTCCGGCGAGGAGGCGCTCGGCTTTGTCGACTGCGTGAAAACGCTGGTATGGCAGGCGCTGCGCGGCGATAAGCCCATCGTGGGCCTTGAGCGGGACAGGCTGTTTCTCATAAACGATTTAATGGACAGAGCGGAGCTTTATCTGCGGCGGAATCTCTCCGCGCGGCAGATCTTCGGTCTGCTGGCCTCGGCGCTGCCGGAGCCGTGAAAGGAACGGACGAAAATTGGCAACAGTAGTCAGTGTGAAATTCAGAAATCGGGGCAAGCTGTATTATTTTGACCCCGTGGACCTGTCGGTCGAAAACGGCGCGCAGGTAGTCGTGGAAACGGCCAAGGGGCTGGAGATCGGCGATGCCGTGCAGGGCAACCACGAAGTGGATGATGCCCGCGTGGTGCAGCCGCTGCGTCCGGTGGCCCGTCTGGCCACGGATGACGACCGCCGCATCGCGGCCCTTTGCCGCAAACGGGAAAAGGAAGCCTATGTGGTATGCAAGCAGAAGATCGAGCAGCATGGGCTGGAGATGAAGCTGGTGGACGTCGAATGTGCGTTTGACGGCAGCAAGATCCTTTTCTTCTTCTCAAGCGACGGGCGCGTGGACTTCCGCGAGCTGGTGAAGGATCTGGCCGGCGTTTTCCGCACGCGCATCGAGCTGCGTCAGATCGGCGTGCGCGATGAGGCTCGTATGCTGGGCGGGCTCGGCATCTGCGGGCGCGCGTTTTGCTGCGGCTGCTTCATGGACGAGTTCGCGCCGGTATCGACCAAAATGGCGAAAACGCAGTCCATGTCGCTCAATCCGGCCAAGATCTCGGGCGCGTGCGGGCGGCTGATGTGCTGCCTGCGCTACGAGCAGGAGGCTTATGAGGAATTGGTGAAAAACGTGCCGAAAAACGGCGCGTTCGTGGAAACGCCGGACGGCTACGGCAACGTTACGCAGGTGAATGTTCTGCGGCAGACGGTGCGTGTCAAGCTCGACGGCCCGGGCGAGGATACCGTGAAGGGTTACGATGCCGATGAGGTCGCGGCCATCCCCGGTGGCCGTCCGCGTGACGGCAGTCAGCCGCCGCACGTTCTTGTGCTCAAGCCGAAAAAGCCGAAGGAGCCCGAACAGCCGGAGGCCGATCGCTGGATCATGCCGCAGATGCTTGCGGAGGAGCCCGGCGAAAAGCCGGCGGAGGCCACCGTGAAGCCCAAGCGCTCGAACAATAACCGCCGCCGCAAAAAGCCGAACGGCCCCAAGAGCGAGGGCGAAAAGACCGCGCAGGGAAAAACCGAGGCCAAAAAGCCGCAGCAGGGCCGCCCGAACGGCAAAAAGCCGCAGC
>CAYLSA010000163.1:0-1647 GCA_964386575.1 uncultured Oscillospiraceae bacterium
CTTTGCTGGAACGGCCTTTGCATGAACATTCCGGCCCACAGCGTGACCTATCGGGGCGAGGAGATCGCCCTGACGGCGCGGGAGTTTTCGCTTTTGCAGACGCTTTTGGAAAATCGGGGCGTGGTGCTAAGCCGCGACACTTTGCTTGAGCGCGTTTGGGGCTACGATTACGCCGGGGAAACGAACGTGGCGGATGTGTATGTGCGCTATCTGCGGCAGAAGATCGACGAGCGCTTCGGCTTGGAGATGATCCGCACGGTGCGCGGCGTGGGGTATGTGATCAAGGATGAATAAAAAACGCACGACCGCGCGGGCCATGGCCCGCCGCATCCACGCCCGCCAGCAGTGGCGGCGGCTGTTTGAATGGCTGCTGTTGGACATTTTCCTCGCCGTTTTGGCGGGGTTTTTGTGGTGCGCGCGAACGGAGATCGCCGCGCGGGGCGTCTTTGACCTTTCGGGCGCGCACTATTTCTATCTGGCCGAAAGCGGCGCGGGCGCACTGTATTACTGCTTCGGCCCCGGCGGGATAAACCGCGTTTACGCGGGCGAGTTCATCGCGCTTTTGACCCTCGGATCGATGGTTCTATCCGGTTTGCAGGCTTTTTCCTGGCTTTGGCGCTGGGTGTTCGGCGCGCGGCGCATCCGCCGCCAGCTTGCGCCCATCGATTCCATTGCCAGCGCGGCCAGCGCCATGAGCGCGGCGGAGCCCGATGAGGAGCTGTTTCGAAATGTGGCCGAGGCCATCGACCACCTGAACGCCGCCAGCCCCGGCGCCCATCTTACGCTCGAGGGCCAGCGCCGCGAGACCATGGAGCCGCTGGAGGCCGCCGTGAACTCGCTGATCAACCGGATGCGCGAGTCGTATCGCCAGCAGATCCGCTTTGTGGACGATGCCAGCCACGAGCTGCGCACGCCCATCGCCGTCATTCAGGGCTATGCCAATATGCTCGACCGTTGGGGCAAGGACGACCCGAAGGTGTTGCAGGAGTCCATCACGGCCATCCGCACGGAGTCGGAACACATGAAAACGCTGGTCGATCAGCTTCTGTTCCTCGCGCGCGGCGACATGGGCCGCCAGAAATTCACGCCCGAGCGGCTGGATCTGGGGCATATGCTGCAGGAGCTGCGGGACGAGTCCGTGCTCATCGACGACAGCCATCATTACGCGCTGCGCGCGGACGAGAGCTGCACCGTTTGGGCCGATCCCGCCATGCTGAAGCAGGCCGTGCGTATTCTGGTGGACAATGCCGCCAAATATACGCCCGCCGGCGGCGACATCACGCTTTCGCTGAAGTTGGAAGGCGGCGATGCGCTCATCTCCGTGCAGGACACCGGCTGCGGCGTGGCCAAGGCGGACGCGGAGCATCTGTTTGAGCGCTTCTACCGCGGCGATAAAGCCCGCGCGGAGACCGGCGGCAGCGGGTTAGGGTTAGCCATCGCGAAATGGATCGTGGACCAGCACGGCGGGCGCTTCTCGCTGGTAAGCTATGCGGGCGTGGGAAGCCGGTTCACCGTGCGGCTGCCCGTTCCGGCCGTCGAGAGCGCGCCAAAGGCATTGACAGAGGGCTGAACGCCCTGTTATAATAAAGCCACAAAACCATGTTTATGGAGTGGAATTTTCTAGAGTCACACCGATTCTATTTTTCG
>CAYLSA010000164.1:0-1624 GCA_964386575.1 uncultured Oscillospiraceae bacterium
CCCATATCGTCGCGGAAAACGGCGCCGTTCGTGGCCTCGGCCAGCGCCCAATCGGGGATGGAAAGCCACTCGCGCCATGTGGTCGGTGTGCCGTCCAAGCCGGTATAGCGGCGGAAGAAATCGGCCGTTCGCATCACGCCGTGGCGCCGGCCGCCAACGGGGGCAAGCGTGGCGCGCAGGAAGCCGCCGTATTCCTTCGGGAGCTTGGCATACGCGCGCTCGAGCGCAAAAGCCTCCGCGCGGGACACAAGACTCTCGTCCGGCAGAAACAGGCAGAAGCCGGGCTCGAAGTCGTGGTCGCGGGAGATCGCATCGTCATAGCCGAAGCACTCCGAGCCGCTTCCGGCCAAGCCGACGGCGATCTTATCCTCCAGCGCGGGGAACTGCTCGTGCAGCATGGGGGCGCCGCATTGCTCGTAAAAGCCGCGGGCCAGCTCAAGTCCGGTCATAGATATCCTGCGCTCTCTGCCGCAGATCGGCGGCGTACATGAATTGGCCGTAGTAGTCAAAGGTGGGCGCGCATTTCTCGCACACGAAGGCGTAGTTGCCGTCGCGCGGCAGGGCGGGTGTGTCCAGCAGCGCCATGGCGCGGTCCACATGCTCCTCGATGCGCTCGATGCCGTCCTCCATGCCGATGGCATCCTCTACGGCGTTGGCCAGATTCAGATGGGTGATGGCTTGCTCCGGCTCGCCGTTTTCCACCCGCTCCATCACGGCGAGGGCCTTGGCGTAAAAGGCGAACGCCTCGTCATAGCGGGCCAGCGCGGCATAGGCCAGCGCCATGTTGTTATAAAGTCCGCCGAGGCGGCTATCCGCCGGGTCGAGCTCGCGCTCATATACCTGCTGCGCACGGGCGAACAGAGCGAGGGCGCGTTCGGTCTCGCCAAAGGCGGTGCATACCGTGGCGGCGTTTACCAGCGCGGTGCCGCCGGCGGCGCTTTGGGCAAAGTCCAGCTCGTCCATGAGTGCGAGAGCCTTGTCCATGGCGGCAAAGGCCGGTTCCTTGCGGCCGGTTTTGCGGTAAAGACCCATCTGTTCGTTATAAAGCGTATACGCGCCGCGCATATCGCCGCCGCGCCGGGCCTCATCCAGCCAGTAGGCGATGTGGCGCTCGGCGCCGGAATAATCGTCGCGCGAGAGATGGTCATCCAGCCGCGCCATCACGCGGGCAAGCGGGATCGGCTGCACGGCGGGACGCTCGGCATCCATGGCCAGCAGGCACGCGGGCTCCTCGTAATCCTCGCGGCGCAGAGGGGAATCAGTCGGGTTCATATATTTTCGTATCCTTTTTGTTTTCTTTTATTATATCACAGCCGCGGCGGCTTGAAAATATGCAGAAACGCTCTGGGCGAAGTCCTGATTTTGCGGCATGGAATTTGGATAGAATGCACGAAAAATGGACGTGACTCCCTTTTGCCTCTGTACTTTTTGCGGCGGTGTGATATGATGGAACTGTGTTAAAAACACTACAAATTTGAGGGAGGAAACACAATGAAAAAAACATGGAAACTCGTGCTGTCGCTCGTGTGCATCGCCGCGATGGTCATGAGCCTCGGTATCGGCGCCTTCGCCAAGAGCGACATCGACCTTGAGGAAGTCGCCGCCATGGCGCAGAAGGCCTGCG
>CAYLSA010000165.1:0-1598 GCA_964386575.1 uncultured Oscillospiraceae bacterium
GTGGTGTCGTGGCCCTTCTTGGCCAGATACAGCGCCGTTTCCACGCCGACCTCGCCGCCGCCGATGACGACGATCTTCTCGCCCAGCGCTTCGGGATGGGCAAAGGCCTCAAGCGCGTAGGTGAGCTTTTCGGGATCGGCGCCGGGGATGGGCAGTGTGAGCATATCCGCACCGGTGGCGGCCACGACGGCGTCGAAATCCTCCGCCGCGATCATCTCGGGCGTGGCCATGGTGTTCAGGCGTACTTCGATGCCCTGCTTGTCGAGCTGATAGATGCACCAGTTTTTGAAGTCGCGCAGCGTCCACTTGAAGTCGGCATAGTCCGCGTGGACGATCTGGCCGCCGAGACGGTCGGATGCCTCGAACAGAACGGGCGTATGGCCGCGTTCTTTCAGCCACAGCGCGCAGCGCATGGCAGCCGGGCCGCCGCCGATGACCGCGACTTTCTTCAGCCGGCCAACGGGCTTGACGAGCTTGTTGAGGCGATGCTCGATGCCGATGGTGGGGTTGACGGAGCAGACGGACACGAACGGGTCATGCTCGCCGCGGCCGTGGCACTTGTTGCAGCGCAGGCAGGGAACGATGTCGTCGTCGCGCCCTTCCATGACCAGCTGGCCATAGTTGGGGTTGGACACGAACGCACGCGCGGCATAGATGATGTCCGCCTTCCCCTCCGCCAGCGCCTTTTCGCAGGTGGCGGGATAGTGGAAGCCGGCGATCACGCCGATGACGAGACCGGGGACGTTTTTCTTCATGTACTCGCCGTAGCGCAAAAACGGCGTTTCCTCCAGCTCGAAGCTGGTGGGGTGCGCGGCATCCACGTCGGGGGCGCGAAGCTGCACGATGTCGATGTATTTCTTCGCCTCGTTGAGGAAGGCGGCGGAGTCGGCCAGCGTATAGCCGCCCTCGGCATCCTCGGCGCTCCACTCGATCTCGATGAGGAAGTTCTTGCCCACCTTCTGGCGGATGCGCTCGAGGCACATCAGCGGGAATTTCATGCGGTTTTCCAGGCTGCCGCCGTAGCCGTCCGTGCGGTCGTTCGTCAGCGGGGAGAAGAACTTTGCCGGCAGATTCGCGCGGTAGCACATATGGATGGACACCATGTCGAAGTCGAGCATCTTCAAAATGCCGCACTGCTCGGCGTAGGAATCGGCGATGCGGTCGAGCTGCTCCTCGGTGTACCAGCTGGGGTCGTTGTGGCCGGGGATGAGTTCGATGTCAAACTCCGCAGGTGGGGGCGCGTTGAGGTCCTTGGTCTGCTCAAACACGCTGCGGCGCTCGCCCTGCTGGCCCTTCGGCACCATCAGCGGATAGGCGCTGGGCGGGCCGACGAAAATGGCCATACAGGCCAGAGAATCGTGGAAATGGATGTTATCCGTCAGCTGAAGCAGATAGTTCTGGCTGTTGGTGTCGTAAAGATCGTAATCGGGGAAGTGGCCGAAATCGAGATCCATGGGAAGCTGCTTGCCGCGGGTAAAGTTGTTGATGCCCATGCAGGTGACGATGGAGGCCGAGCGCGCCTTGTTGGCGTAATGCTCGATGACGCTCTCCGCCGGATAGGTCTCCGGCCCCTGCAGGAAGTGGGGCAGGGAGTTGGA
>CAYLSA010000166.1:0-1584 GCA_964386575.1 uncultured Oscillospiraceae bacterium
AGGACGACGGCAAAAACCCCATGACGCAGGAATACACCCAGCTTTTCCGCTGGAACGATCTCTGGGTCGGCTATAACGACGTGCGCTACATCCGTCTCACGGCGGACGCCGCCCTCTCGCTGGGCGAGCTTGCGCTTTACGATGGCGACGGCGCGCCCATCGCCGCCGAAACCGTTTCCACGGAAGCGTCCGTGCTGCTGGACGAGCAGGACATCATCCCCGCCTTTTACACCTTCCAAAACGGCACCTACTTCGACGAGATCTATCACGCCCGCACCGCCTACGAGCACATCGAATCCGTCTGGCCGTATGAGATCACGCATCCGCCGCTCGGCAAGCTGATCCTCGGTCTCGGCATCCGCCTGTTCGGCATGACACCGTTCGGCTGGCGTTTTTCCGGCACGCTTATGGGCGTTTTGATGCTGCCGGCGCTGTATATCTTCCTGAAAAAGCTGTTTTCGAACACCCTTGTGTGCGCCAGCGCCACCACGGTTTTCGCCTTCGATTTCATGCACTTCACGCAAACGCGTCTCGCCACCATCGACAGCTACGTCACCCTTTTCATTTTGCTGATGTATCTGTTCATGTGGCTGTGGCTGTCCGAGCCGGAGGGCAAGCGGCGGCTATTGTGGCTTGGCCTGTGTGGGCTCAGCTTCGGTCTTGGCGTGGCCAGCAAATGGACGGGGCTGTACGCCGGCGCGGGACTTGCGATCCTGTGGGCGTATCACTGGATCCGCCGCTATATCCGCTCCCGCGAGGGCTTCTGGCCCGCCTTTGGCAAAAACGTGGCGTGGTGTCTGCTGTTCTTCGTGGCCGTTCCGGCGCTGATCTACTATCTCAGCTACTACGCTTATGGCACGGCCTCGGGCCTTTCCGGCATCGGAATGTTCTTCACCAAGGACTATCTGCGCATCGTTTTGGACAACCAAAGCTATATGTGGAACTACCACTCCGGCCTTGTGGCGGAGCATCCCTACGCCTCGCGCTGGTTCCAGTGGCTTTTGGATGCGCGGCCCATTTTGTACTATCTGCAATCCAATGGCGACGGCACCCACCACGCCTTCGGCGCGTTCAACAACCCGCTTTTGAGCTGGCTGGGGCTGCTGGCCATAGTCGCCATGGGGATGAAGGCGCTGGCCGAAAAGGACAAGCGCGCAGGCTTCATCCTGTTCGGGTATCTGGCCAATCTGCTGCCGTGGGTTCCCGTTTCGCGGCTGACCTTCGCCTACCACTACTTCCCCTGCACGCTGTTTCTAACGCTCTCGCTCGGCAGTCTGTTTGACGATCTGCGCCGCAGCGGCCACCGGTGGAAAAAGCCCGTTTGCGCCGTGGCCATCGGCTGCGTGGTTTTGTTCGGGCTGTTTTATCCCGTGCTCAGCGGCGTGCGCGTTTCGGACGGATACACCACAAATGTTTTGAAATGGATGTCAACATGGCCATTTTGACGGATTTTCACTGCCACACGAATATCTCCATCGACGGCGCGGACACCATGCTCGCCATGGCTCGCGCGGAACACGCCGCCGGTGTGAACATCCTGTGCTTCACGGACCACTGCGACACCGTGGACTGGCACACGCTGCA